>JALWGN010000069.1 GCA_027013575.1 Desulfurobacteriaceae bacterium | reverse complement strand
CTCAGAGAGTTAGGATTTAAACCTTTTGTGGAAAAATCAAAGAGCAAGGGATATCACATCTGGATACCCTTTAGTAAACCAGTTAATGCTAAAACGGTTGCCTGGCTGTTAGAAAAGGTAAGGCAGTCTTCTTCATATCCATACAAAAGCAAGATTGAGATTCTTCCACCTAAAAGGACATGTCTGTTTTTACCACTGTTTTCGTCTCTTACAGATAATAATGAAATATTACCTGACTTCCTGGAAACCTTGCATAACGCCATTCTAAAACCAGATGGTTTAGAAAAGCCTCTTTTAAATTGGGCTGACTACTATCAGGATTTTGCAGCAGAGAATACGAAAACTTTAGAGTTTATAGATAAGCTCAAAGAACTGCCTCCCTGTTTCCTGAATGCCTACGAGAACTGGAGAGAAGGTTACCGGAACAACTACACTTTTGGCTTGGCTGGGGTATGCAAAAGCATTCTGAAACTGCAGGAAGAGGAAGCTCTAAAAATTATCCTCAGTATAGCCCGTGCGAAGAATGATGAAGAGCTGAACCTGAGAGAACATGTTATACGCAGCACTTACAGTAAAGAAACTGTGGCTGACTGTTCAGTTCTCAAAGGAGAAAAAAAAGAAATAAACGTTGAAGTTCCAGTCTGCAGTGAAGTCTGTCCATATGCGAAAAAAGGTAAGGAGAAAATACCCCGTTACAGGCGTGCCTGGGAAAGAATTCGCAATAAGGTGATAGTTTACAAGGTTACCGATGATGACTACTATCTTCTCTACGATGGCAGGTTTTATGAACTCCGGAGCTCCCTTGGTCGGGATAAACTTCAGAAACTCGTTTATGAGTCTATTGATGAGATTCTCACTAAAGACGAACTGGAGAAGCTTCTTACTCTCATACGTCTGGAGCACTCTGACAATCCGAAAGGTAAACCGTTACCGAAAAGGGTAGCCTGGAAAGAAGAAAACAGAGCCATTTACTTCAATGCAGGTTCTTATGTAGTTGAAATAAATGAACACGAATTCGGAATTCTACCGCATTCCAAAGTAAACAGCTTCAGGTATGTGCCTATCCAGACAGACTTACCTAGGATAGATGAAAACTACAGAGGTAAGGATGTTTTAGAACGACTTTTAAAATATGCTCCCGTTTACAGGGATGAGGATGCTTTTATTCTGGATGTTATCCGCCTGATTACACTGTTTATTCCAGATATTCTCAAACCTATTGCTATCTATGTAGGTCCACAGGGAGCTGGGAAGACAAAGAGGAGTTTACTTAACAAGCTTCTTTACGATCCAACAGCTTCTGTTACAGAAGGTATAAGCAGTAGAAATCGTGATGGAAATATCGTAAACAAGCTCCGCCCTCTACTTGATGCCAATGTATTTTTGGTATTGGACAACCTTTCTTTTGTTGGTCAAGAGCTGTCCGACTTTCTGTGCAGAGTAATAACTGGTGGCACAGAGTCAACCCGAAGACTCTACACAGATAGAGACCTTGATATCGTTCATCTTAAAGGAACTTTCGACATTACAGCTATAAACCTTGAGAGAATTCCTCCAGACCTGCTTGACCGTTCACTAATTATAGAGCTTGAAAGGATTGACCGAAATAAGAGGCTGGAGGAGACTGCTTTAACTAAAGCTTTTGAAAGAGAAATCCCTCTCATTCTGCCAGCCATATTTAACGTAATTTCGGATGCCATAAAGCTGTATCCAATAGTTAGAAACAGCTGTAGCCCCGCTCACAGGTTAGCTTCCTGGAGTTACTGGGCTACAGCAGTTTCGCATGTTATAGGAGTAGAGAGTATATTCATAAGAGCATTAGACAAAGGGAGAAAGAAACTTTTCTTCAAATCCCTGGAACAGATAGATCCTCTCTTGCCGTTCTTCTACTACCTGTTGGAAGAGAGGTTTAAGGATAAACTTCCCGTTACTAAGAAAACGTCTGAGTGGTTAAAAGAAGCTGTAAACTTTGCCAGAGAAGAGGGTTACTCTTTCAAGACCAATTCTCAGAAATTTGGAAAGTGCCTGAACAAGGCACTTCCTCTGTTTAAGGAGTTAGGCTACAACATAGCACTGACAGTAAAAAGCCAGGGAAATTTTAGAACGATCTCTAAAGTTGAGTCCGGTAATCCTGAAGACAATCGGCTGGATAGAGAGGAGTATGGCTGTCAGAACATTCCACACGCAAAGTCGCTAAAAAGCAATGGTTCCAGTCTCAGTGTGGAATGTTTGAATGTTGATAAAACTCCCTCTTCACAGCCTCAAAATGGTGAGGTTAAAGGAGTAGGTGGTAGGAGTTCTTTAGGTAATCAAGAAAGAGAGAAGTCAGGGAGTAAATTATCCACACATTCCACGCTCCAGCAAAAGGTCTTAGTTTGTGGCGGTTTTAGCAGTGGAATATGCCACGCTCCAAAGTCTCTCGCTCAGTTTCAACATTCCACTTTTTCAGGTTTTCCTAAAAGCTACATCTTCTCAGATGAACACGCTTTGAAAATCTTACACTACCTGAAAAATGCCCGTAAACTGTATTTAGATGCTGTGCTGTCTGCTGACTCTTCATTTAGACTCATTTCAGTTGGAGACGGTAATAATTCCTACGTTTTTGATGTACAGAGGTTATCAAGTGATGTTGTAAGGTCTGTTATAGCCCTGATACCTGGAAAACTTATAGTGGGCTATAAGTTAAAGCAGCTTTTGAAGGCTTTAGCTTCTAACTTCGGTAGAGAGATTCTGCCAGAGAGAACGTTTGATGTTTACTTAGCTGAAAAGCTGCTGTGGAACTCCTGGAATCCAGAGAGAGCTACTGAAAAAGTTTTCTCTTTTTCCAGTCTTGCTAAGAAATATACCAGGATTTCATTCGACGAAGTTTTACCAGAAATTGATTTCAACGGAGAGCTTACAGCATCTCATATTAATTACGTTCTCAGTAGAGTTGAAGCGCTATCGGGTATTGCTGAAATTCAGGTGCAGCTGCTGAATTCACTGTCTGTTGAGCACCGGGAGGCTCCTGATGAGTTAGAGCTTACCAACCCTGTTGTTCAGCTTGAGGGTCGTTTTCTTCCGGTTTTAGTGGAAATGGAACTCTCTGGCATTCCGGTAAATGAAGATTTCCTTAGAGATGTAGTTTCCCGTGCTGAAGAAGAGTTTAAGGCTTTGTATGCTGAGCTTGAAGAAGAACTTGGAGTTAACCCTCAAAGTGCTCAGAAAGTTCTGGAAATTCTTAAATCACGCTATGGACTGGAAATTGAGTCAGTTGCTAAATCTGATCTTCACAGATACAGAGAACACCCCGTTGTTGCTAAACTTCTGAAGCTGAAGAGTTTGAAGAAACTTATTAGCGCCAGGCAGTTCCTTAGAACAAAAGGAGGCAGGCTGTATCCTGAGTTTAGCCAGTTAGAGTCACATTCTGGCAGAATGTCTGCAAGGAATCCCAACGTTCAGCAAATCCCCAGAGAGCTGAAGAAATACTTCTATAAGGCTCCTAAAGGAAGAGTAATCATAAAAGCTGACTATCCAGCTATTGAACTTCGTCTGGTAGCTGTGATAGCCGGTGATAAGAGAATGGTTCAGGCTTTTCAGGAGAGAGAGGATCTTCATAAACTAACACCTTCTCTGATTTCCGGGAAACCTGTAAATCAAATAACCCCTGAGGAAAGACAGAAAGCGAAGGCTATTAACTTTGGATTTCTCTATGGGATGAGTGCAGAAACGTTAAAAAATTATGCCTTTCACAACTACGGAGTGAAGTTAACGGGTAGAGAAGCGGAAGAATCCAGACGTAAGTTCTTTGAGTCTTATCCCGGAATAGCTCGCTGGCACAGGTTAACGAGCCAGAAACTGAAGTCTTCCAGAAGTGGAATTGTCAGAGTTAAAACTCTTTACGGAAGAACCATTGCTGTAAACAAACTGACTAATGCCTTAAATGCTCCCGTTCAGGGTTCAGGTGCAGACCTGTTAAAGCTGGCTGCTGTTCATTTCAGGAATTTCTGTAAGGAAGAAAACATTGATGCTCAAATAGTAAACCTCGTTCATGATGAAATAGTTGTTGAAGTTTCAGCTGACCATTTAAACAGAGCGAAAGAACTTCTCAAAAGGGCTATGGAGGATTCTGCCTTAGAGCTTATTGGAGAGTTTCCCACTCCGGTTGAGGTTGAAGTGGTGGATGGAGAAACCGTAGAGAGGGAGGGGGAACCATGTTAGTTCAAGCTATTGCTAAACTGTGTGTTGATTACTTGCGTGTTCTTGAACGAAACGGTAACGTTGAAATAAGGAGAGTTGGTAACAAAATAGTTGTCAGGAGGAGCTATGAGAAGAGGAGTAATCTATGCAAGGTATTCAACTCCGAAGCAGGACAGGAAGAGCATAAAGGATCAGGTTCTGATTTGCCAGATTGAGGCAGAACAGAGAGGAATAGATATTGTTGCTGTCTTCTTTGACATAGAGGAGTCTGGCTACAGTCCAGACCGTCCGGGTTATAAAGCCCTTCTTGATTACATAAGGGAGAACCGGATTGAATATCTTCTGGTTCATCACACAAGTCGGATCAGCAGGGATACCGCCGAGCTAAAAATCATGGCAAGAGAACTGGTTTATCTATATGGGGTGAGGATCCTCTTTGTCTCTCAGGGGATATCCACAGAGAATGAAAATTTTGAGTTGTTATTTTCTGCCTACGGTATAGCTGATGAACAATATATAGAAAGCGTTCGTAAAAATACTTGGCGGGGAGTTTATGGTCGTCTCCTTTCGGGGAAGGCTGTAATGGCTCCCCGTTATGGCTACCGACTTGAGGACGGGGAACTAAAGATAGATGAAAAAGAGGCTAAGGTTGTAAGGAGAATCTATGAACTCTACAGACAAGGTTATGGTTACAAATACATTACTCAACTATTGAACAGAGAATGTGTTCCAGCTCCAAGAGGAGCAAGGTGGACGCATAATGCAGTAAGGGAAATTCTTACCAATGAGCTTTACAAGGGAGAGCTTGTCTGGAATAAAGCTCAATACAGGAAGATTCCAGGCTTCTCTAAGAGGAAAAAGATTCCCAATCCTCCTGAGCAATGGATCAGGTTAGAACGTCCAGATCTCCAAATTGTAGATCCTGAAATTTGGGAAGAGTGCCAGAATATAAGGAAACACAGGAGTAGAGTTCAGAGGAGAGGTAAGGGTGTTGGTTACTCAACCCTTCTTGGTGGGTTTATCAAATGTGCTAAGTGTGGGTCCAACTTTATTAAGGCAACAAGAGCCTCTTTTAAGTGTTTTGGAGTGATAAATGGCTACTGCGACGCCAGTATTCTCATAAATGAACGTATGCTCAATAAGCTTACCGTCAACGCTATCAAATCTTACCTGAAAGAAAACAGGTATGCCTTTAAGGAAGAGCTTGAAAGGTTTCTAAAGTTAGAGTTTTCTCCGAAAAGAACGGCAGAAGAAATTAAACAGGACATAAAAAGACTGGAGGAGAAACTTGAAAAAGCTCTTGAGGTCTTCAATGAGGTTCCAAGTAAGGCAGTTGCAAAGCAGATAAAGGACTATGAAGAGGAAATTGACAGGCTTAGGCTTCAACTTGCATCTGTTAGTAACGTTGATGCGGTAGAGATAGATGATGCTGTGATTGATTTACTGATAGAACAGATGGATAAAGTTCTGACGATGGATGTTAGAGAGGGTAGAAATATTATTGAGAAAGTTTTGAAAGAAATAAAGATTATTGAAGATCCCGAAATGGATGGAATTTACTGGGTGGAATTTGTGTTTAAGAACCCGCTCTGGACTTTCAATAGAAAAATAAGAGTGGTTGCGGGGGCGGGATTTGAACCCGCGACCTCCGGGTTATGAGCCCGGCGAGCTACCAGACTGCTCTACCCCGCGTCAGTGGTGGAGGGGGCAGGATTCGAACCTGCGTAGGCGTAAGCCGGCGGATTTACAGTCCGCTGCCTTTGACCACTCGGCCACCCCTCCACGTATGGTGCCGGCTGAGGGAGTCGAACCCCCGACCTGGTGATTACAAGTCACCCGCTCTAGCCAGCTGAGCTAAGCCGGCACATCGTGGACGGTGAATAATATAGGAGAAGCTGAGATGGTGTCAAGTGGTTCAGATATAATTCTCCACCCTAAACAGCAGGGGAGTGAACTATGGAGATACTGATTCTAGGTCCTGTAAAGGGAGCAGTTGAAAGGTTTACCGGGCTTGTAGAGGTTTCTCAGCCAGACATTGTTGTTACTATTGGCCCCCATAACTTTGAAGAGCCTGTGAAGATTTCCAGAACCTGGTTCTACTGTAGAGGGGGGAGTGACGACCTTGACGTTTTGAGTAAGTCTTCCGGTACCGATTTTCTTTCCCGACTCTTTAGAACTAGAGAGGGACTTACCTTTAGCGGTATCAGTGGAGTTTATAACCCTTCAACTGCAAAGTTTACGAGGGCTGAGTGGGTAAAGGTTAAGGGAAAGATCGGAAAGAGTAAGCTCAACGCCATCTTCAGGGAAGACGTTGAAGCTCTTGTGGAGCTCTTCCGCCGTTCCGGTATTGAAAGGCTTGACTTCCTTGTAATTGCAGATTCTCCAGACAGGCCAGTTTTCAGAGAGGTTTTAGAGGTAACAAAACCCCGGTATCTCTTTTACCCCTCTTCGGAGTACAGAAAGGAGAAGGTAGGGGAGACTGTTTTTGTCGGTCTTGAAGACGCTGTGTCGCCTAAGGGGAAGTACATCTTCCGCTTTGATAGAATTGATTCTCAATAAATCAGCAGAAAGAGAGGAGAGACAATGGCTTATAGGCACAAAGATTCCTGTGGAGTCGGTTTTATAGCTTCTGTGAACGGAGAGAGTAGTTACGAGATAATAGATAAAGGATTAAAGGCTGTTGCCAACCTTACCCACAGGGGAGCTGCGTTAGCAGACGGAAGAACCGGAGACGGCTCTGGAATTCTCTTTCAGGTTCCCCACTCCTTTTTTATTAAAGAGGCTGAGAGGATAAGGGGAGATTTTGACGCCGAAAGGGTAGCAGTTGGAACCTTCTTCCTGAAAGGGGACGTTGACGGAGCTCTCTCCCTCATAGAAAGAGAGGTTAAAGAGACCCTCGGTGATGCCGTTTTAAGGGAAGTTCCCGTTGACACAGCCCAGTGCGGAGAGATTGCAAGGCGTTCAATGCCTGCCTTTTTCCAGGTTATTGCCCCTGAGGGGAACAGAGTTGATACCTACCTTTTAAGGAGAAGGCTTGAGAAGAAACTGGCAGAGCTCCACCCCGAAAACTACGTGGTGTCCCTCTCTTCTGACCTTGTGGCCTACAAGGGAATGCTTTTAGCTCCAGACCTTAAGAACTTCTTCCTGGATTTGAGAAGCGGGGAGCTCTCCTCGTCAATCGCCATCTTCCACCAGCGTTACTCAACGAACACAAACCCTGAGTGGAGGCTTGCTCAGCCCTTAAGGCTTATAGCCCATAACGGAGAGATAAACACGATTACGGCAAACAGGAACTTTATAAAGGCCGTTGAACCTATCCTCTCCTCGCCGGTTCTCGGAGAGAGAATAAAAGAGGTTCTTCCCCTTGTTGACTTCAGCGAGAGTGACTCTGCCTCTTTAGACAGGGTTTTTGAGCTCCTTATTATCTGCGGAGTTGACCCAGCAACGGCAATAACCCTTTTAGTTCCACCTGCCTACGAACTCTTAGACGACATAACAGACGAAGAGAGAGCCTTCTTTGAGTATGCCTCCCTCCTTATGAAACCGTGGGATGGCCCCGCGGCGATAGCCTTTACAGACGGAAAAGTTGTTGGAGGAAAACTTGACAGAAATGGCCTCCGCCCCGCCAGGTACGTCGTTACAGAGAGCGGCCTTGTGGTTTTCGGCTCAGAAGTGGGAATGGTTGATATCCCAGAAAGTGAAGTCTCTCACTTCGGCCGCCTTATGCCGGGAGAGATTTTCGTTGTAGACACGGAAAACGGCGAAATTAAGGAGAACTCAGAGGTTCTGAGGGAGATTGCAGATAAGTTCCTTGTTGAGAAAGAGGTTCGCAGGAAACTCTACAGGCTGAAGCGTGAAAACTTCGTTGAGCCGAAGCCCTCAGACAGCCTCTCTAAAGAGCTTGTTAAGTTCTGCTACTCTGCCGAAGACCTTGAGGAAGTTGTTGAGTACATGGCTGAAATGGGTAAGGAGCCCGTCTTCTCAATGGGAGACGACACTCCACTTCCCAACCTTTTAGACAGACCCTACCTCCTGTTCCGCCACTTCAAACAGAGGTTTGCACAGGTTACAAACCCTCCCATTGACCCGATAAGGGAAAAGGCCGTAATGAGCCTCAAGCTGAGGCTCGGAGCGAAAGTGAACTTCCTTAACCTTACAGGGAAGCTCAGGCGCAGGGTGGAGATAGACTCCCCACTCCTTACTCCAACTGAGTTTGAGGAGATTAAGAACACCTCTTTCGTTCGGGTTAAGACCTTTAAGATGGAGTTTGAAAACTCCCTAAGGGAAGGACTTAACAGCCTCTTTATCTCTGTAAAGAGAGCAATTGAAGAGGAAGATACCGAGATAGTAATCCTTTCAGATAGAGGCGTTAAGTATCCGATTCCCTCACTTCTTGCAGTTTCAGGTCTCTGTGCCTTCTTGGAGAGGGAAAAGCTCCTTCACAGGGTTTCAATAATTGTTGAGACCGGAGAGGTTAGAGATACCCACCAGACTGCAGCTCTTGTAGCCTTCGGAGCTTCCGGCGTTTACCCCTACCTGGTTTTTGAGTATTTAAAGGCAAACGAGGTAGAGCTCAACAAGCCTTATAAAGAGCTTGAGAGGAACTACAAAGAGGCGATAAACGCAGGCCTTCTAAAAATTATGTCTAAAATGGGAATTTCCGTTATCTCCTCCTACCACCGCTCTCACCTCTTTGACATTGTAGGAATAGGAAAAGAGGTTGTTGATGAGTTCTTCCCCCACACCGCCACTCCAATAGGGGGAATCGGCCTTGAAGAGATTGAGGCAGTTGTAAGGGAAAGGGTTAAGCAGGCAGAAGAAAAGGCAGAGCCTGAGCCCTCTGGGGAGCTCCGCTTCCGCCCCGGCGGTATCTACCACTCCTGGAGCCCTCAGGTTGTTCGTGGAATCTTCAAGGCTGCAAAGAGCGGGAAGTACGAAGACTTTAAGGAAGTTGTTGAGGCCGTAGAGTCAAGACCTGTTTACATAAGGGATCTGCTGAAGATTAAGTCAGACAGAAAGCCTATACCGATTGACGAGGTTGAGCCCGTTGAGTCAATAGTTAAGAGGCTCATGGTTCCGGGAATGTCAATCGGAGCTCTCTCTAAAGTTGCCCACGAGGTAATAGCCGAGGCGATGAACATCTTAGGAAGTAAGAGCTGTTCCGGAGAGGGAGGAGAAGACCCTGAAAGGTACGGAACGATTAGAAACAGCAAGATTAAACAGGTTGCTTCAGGTAGGTTCGGCGTAACTCCTGCCTACCTTGCCTCTGCCGAAGAGATAGAGATAAAGATCGCCCAGGGAGCAAAGCCGGGAGAGGGAGGCCACCTTCCCGGTCACAAAGTTACTCCCTACATAGCCTCTCTAAGGTTTTCTGTTCCCGGCGTTGCCCTTATCTCACCACCTCCTCACCACGACATCTACTCAATAGAAGACCTTGCCCAGCTCATCTACGACCTGAAACTTGCCAATCCGAAAGCCAGAATTGCCGTGAAGCTAGTTTCTGAGGTTGGCGTTGGAACAGTTGCCTGCGGAGTTGCAAAGGCAAAGGCAGACATCGTTCAGGTGAGTGGAGCCTCCGGAGGAACGGGAGCCTCTCCTCTCTCATCTATCAAAGGAGCAGGTCTTCCGTGGGAGATAGGCCTTTCAGAGACTCAGAGGGAGCTCATAAACAACGAGCTGAGGGAGAGCGTAGCCTTAAGGGTTGACGGCGGGTTTAAGGTTGGAAGAGATGTTGTAGTTGCAGCCCTTATGGGAGCTGAGGAGTTTGGGTTTGGAACCGCCGCGATGATAGCCGAAGGCTGCGTTATGGACAGAGACTGCCACACAAACCGCTGCCCTGTTGGAATAGCGACTCAGGACGAGGCCAGAATTAAGCGTTTCAGAGGAGCCGTTGAGACGGTAGTCAACTACTTTAAACTGGTGGCCGAAGACGTCCGCAGGATTCTGGCACAGATGGGATACAGGAGTTTAGACGAGATAATCGGCCGATACGACCTGCTTGAGGAGAACAGGGAGCTCCTTGAGAATTACCCCCTTGCAAGGAAGCTTGACCTTTCAGCTGTGGTCAACAATCCCGTTTACAGGTTAAAGAGGAAAGACTTACCCTACAACCCCGTTAAATCGGAACTTAACGACCAGATAGTAAAAGACGTTCTCCCTCACCTTAAGAAAGGGGAGAAGTTCTTTAAGGAGTACCCCATTAAGAACACAGACCGGAGCGTTGGAGTTTCACTTGCCTACCACATAGTCAACCTCTTTGGAAAAGAAGGACTTCCGGAAAACTTAGTTCACCTCAGGTTTAGAGGAGTTGCCGGCCAGAGCTTTGGTGCCTTCATACCGAGCGGAGTTCTCTTAGAGGTTGTAGGAGAGGCCAACGACTACGTAGGAAAGGGTTTAGGTGGCGGAACGATAGTTCTGAGGTTTCCTGATGAGTTTAAAGGGGAGCCTACGGAAAACGTTATTGCCGGAAACACCATACTTTACGGAGCTACAGGGGGAGCTCTCTTTGCCAGCGGAGTTGTTGGAGAGAGGTTTGCCGTAAGGAACAGCGGAGCCATAGCCGTTGTGGAGGGAGCCGGCCAGCACGCCTGCGAGTACATGGTTCGGGGAATCGTTGTAGTTCTTGGAAGCGTTGGAAAGAACTTTGGCGCCGGAATGACCGGAGGAACGGCTTTCGTTTTAGATCCTGAAATAGAGGATAAGATAAACAGAGATTACGTAGAGGTAAGGCGCCTTGAGCCAAGGGATTACGACGTTCTGAAATCTCTCCTCTCAAAACACTACAAGTTTACAAGGAGTTCTACAGCAGCGCGGGTTCTTGAAAACAGAGCTCTCTTAGAATCTTTCAGAAAAATCGTTCCAATCGGCGTAAAAGAGCTTGAACTGAAACTTTCAGGAATGGATAAACTGCCAGATTAATTATCTCCTCTTCCCCTCCTTCGGGAGGGGGAGGTATTTAACTCAATAACATTGTCTTTGTTGGCTACGAACTTTGGAAATTTTAGATAAATCTGATGAAAGTTTTCAAAAACTTCCCAATACGGGTTCCTGAACCTTTTGAATTTTCTGCTAAAATTAGTCATTTAATTTATAACTTTTAGGAAAATTCTGAAAATTCAATTTAGGTGCTGGAATTTTCTGTAAATTTTTGTGTAATTTTGAAAAAGTTAGTATAACCAAAGAACCCAACTATTTGGATTAGCTAATTTTATTAGCATTGCAGAGTAAACGAGTTAGCTTTATGAAAATTCCCCGAACTTAGACTGATAAGCTTTTTATTGAAGCTAATTTTTCTTTAAACTTTCTGATTTAGTTCTGAAAATCTCTTCAGTTAGGGGAAATCTAGGGGAATAGTACCTGAGCTGTAGTGATAAATTGCCTGAGTAAGGCAGGATTCTCCCACTTAAGTTTAAATGTATTTCAGTAAATTAGCTGAAGTTTGAGTGCTAATGAGAGGAACTTGTAAAGTTGTGGAATTGTATGGTTGAAGTTTTCTGCTTAATCGGAACGGACAAATTTCAATGTTTTATTTGCTATTTTCCGAACGACTTTTAGAGCGTTACTTGACAATTCAGGTTTAGTCTGGTATATATTCTGTTGAGCTGAGGTCTTTGAAAATTAAATACGGAATCCCTTCAAAAAGGGCAAAACTGCCGAGAATGGAAAAACCTTTGGAAGACAAGGGTATTACTTTTTGTTTAAAGATGAATACCAGTTGTTTCAATGAGTTATGAGTAGGTGCCCTTGAAACGCCCTGAAAAAGTGAAGGGATTGCGACCTTTGGGGCATAGGCCTTACAGACCTTGCTAGAGCTTGAAACGCCCTGAAAAAGTGAAGGGATTGCGACTGACAACAACAGGCTCCTCTCTATCGCCTCTCCAAAACTTCTTGAAACGCCCTGAAAAAGTGAAGGGATTGCAACATAGAGATTGTTCTTGAGTCTCCCGTTGCTCCTCCGTCTTGAAATGCCCTGAAAAAGTGGAGGGATTTTTCTTTGGGAGAGAAGGTAAAGTCAGTTGGGAGAGCTCAAAAGAAAGAAGGGAGGGAGCTCCCTCCTCCTGGAAGAGGGAGCCTTTAAAGGGGTTAATTAGTGTCTGAAGTGTCTTATTCCTGTAAATACCATTGCCATTCCGTGTTCGTTGGCTGCCTCTATAACCTCTTTGTCTCTTATTGAACCGCCGGGTTGAATTACCGCTGTTACTCCAACCTTTGCGGCCTCATCTATGCTGTCTCTGAAGGGGAAGAATGCCTCAGAGGCTAAAACGGAACCTGAAAGGTCTAACCCCATCAGCTTTGCCTTCTCTGCTGCGCAGCGGGCTGAGTCAACCCGGGAGGTCTGGCCTACTCCAATTCCTACTGCAACTCTGTCTTTTGCGTAAACTATGGAGTTTGACTTAACCCACTTAACAACTTTAAAGGCAAACAGAAGGTCTTCCCACTCCCTCTCTGTCGGTTCCCTGTCTGTTACAACTTTAAGCTTTTCAGGGTCAACGGTTATCAGGTCTCTGTCCTGAACTAAAAGGCCTCCTACAACTCTTCTGTAGTCAAACGGAGAGTCCTGGCCTTTTCTCTCTATTCCTTCAAGTCCTTTTGTCGTTAGAACTCTCAGGTTTTTCTTAGTTTTCAGTATCTCAAGGGCTTCCTCGTCGTAGTCTGGAGCGATTATGCACTCGTAAAACCTTTCAGTTATCAGTTTTGCGGCTTCCGGTGAAACTTTTGTGTTGAAGGCGATGATTCCTCCAAAGGCAGAGACTGGGTCAACTTTTAACGCCTTCTCGTAGGCCTCCTCAGTGGTTTGGCCGAGTGCAACTCCGCAGGGATTTGCGTGTTTTATTATTGCGCAGGCAACTCCCTCTTTTTCTGGGTCAAACTCTAAAACGAGGTTGAGAGCTCCGTCTAAGTCGTAAATGTTGTTGAAGGAAAGCTCCTTCTCCCCATGAATCTTCTCAGCTCTTGTTACACAGGGTTCTTTAACGAATACCTCTCTGTAAAAGGCTCCCCTCTGGTGTGGGTTCTCTCCGTACCTTAAGTCCTGAACCTTTTCAAATGTGATTGTTAGGGGGTTGCGGAGCTCCCTGCAAGAAACGGGCTTCCCTTCCTCGTCTATGCTGAAGAGGTAGTCTGAGATCAGCGCGTCGTAGTGAGCCGTAAGGTTAAAGGCTTTCCTTGCAAGGTAGAAACGGGTTTTAAGTGAAATCTCTCCGGTGCTTTTAAGCTCTTCAACGATTTTCTCGTAGTCTGAAGGGTCTGTAACGATTGCAACGTGTTTGTAGTTCTTTGCCGCGGCTCTAACCATCGTTGGGCCGCCTATGTCTATATTCTCAATTATCTCGTCTAAGTCGGCCCCTCTTGCAACTGTCTCTTTGAAGGGGTAGAGGTTAACAACAACTATGTCTATCGGCTCTATTTCAAGCTCTTTCATCGCCTGAAGGTGCTCGTCTTTGGACCTGTCTGCGAGTATTCCGCCGTGGACTTTCGGGTGGAGAGTCTTAACCCTTCCCTCCATAATCTCGGGGAATCCTGTAAGGTCTGAGATTTCCCTTACGGGAATTCCGTTCTCTTTGAGGAGTTTTGCCGTTCCTCCTGTTGAAACTATTTCAACTCCAAGCTCTGAAAGGGCTTTTGCAAATTCCACAATTCCGGTTTTGTCTGAAACGGAGATGAGAGCTCTCACCGGTTTCATATTTCCTCCTGAAAAGCCTTTGTTTAAGCAGAGCAAATTCTACCAGCTCAGTCAGCGGGTATAATACGGCAAGGAGGTGGGGAATGGATTTAGTTCCTCTATTTTTAGTTCTGTTTGTCTTCCTGGTTATCCTGATAGCCTCTGCAGTTAAGATCGTTCCTCAGAAGGAGGCCTGGATAGTTGAGAGACTCGGTAAGTACCACAGGACGCTTACGGCAGGTCTTCACTTCATCGTTCCCTTTATAGACAGAATCAGGGCAAAGGTAAGCCTCAAGGAGCAGGTTCTTGACATTCCCAAACAGGAAGTAATCACGAAAGACAACGTTGTTGTTCGGATTGACGCGGTCTGTTACTTTACCGTTGTAAAGCCTGAAGATGCCGTTTACAACATTGAAAACCTTGAATACGCAATAGTTCAGACTGTTCAGACAAACCTCAGGGACATCGTTGGAAGTATGGAGCTTGACGAGATACTCTCCTCCCGTGAGAAGATAAACGCAAAGATAAAGGAGGCTCTTCAGGGAGCTTCTTCTACCTGGGGAATCCTCATTAACAGGGTTGAGGTGAAGGAGATTGAGCCTCCGGCAAACATAGTTCAGGCAATGAGCATGCTGATAGAGGCCGACAGGAAGAAGAGGGCTATGATTACAGAAGCTGAAGGTAAGAAGAAGGCTGCCGAGCTTGAGGCAGAAGGTTACAAGCTTGCCAAGTGGCAGGAGGCTGAGGCGATAGAGAGGATAGGGCAGGCTCAGGCTAACGCAATAAGGAGCGTTTCTGAGGCCGTTGGAAGCCCCGAGCTTGCAGGAAAGCTGTTGATTGGTAACGACTACGTTAAGTCTGTTGAGAAGTTGGCCAGTTCAGGGAGCAGTAAGGTTGTTCTCCTTCCACCTTCTGTTGAGAGCCTTTTAGAACTCCTTGGGAGGAAAATTGACTCTTAACCCCGGTTACCTTGCCGTTTTTGTCGGTATTCTTCTCCTCCTCTTTGAGCTCTTCTTCTTTACAGCCTACATTTTTCCCCTCGGGGTTGCCTTTATCGTTTCTGGGATACTCTACCTCTTCTACCCCTCTTTCTGGCTCTCTTTGGCCGTTTTCTTTGCAGTTTCCGGGCTTCTCTACTGGGTCTCTTACAGGTATATAAAAAGGATAAAGGGAACGAGGGAGGTTTTGGCGGAGCTCCGCTCTCAGGAGGGAGTCGTTATTGGAAGGGTTGACAGGTTTACCTATAAAATTCGGTTTCCTCTGGGGGCTGCCGGAGAGGAGGTCTGGAACGCCTACTCGGAAACGGAGCTCCACTACGGGGACAGGGTAAGGGTTGTTGATATTAAGGGGAACAAGCTAGTAGTTGAAAAGGTGGCAGATGCTTAGGTGGGCTGAAGTTCACCTTGACAGGCTCCTTTTAAACTACAGAACAGTTAAGGAGCTCTGCAGAAAGCAGGTTTACGCCGTTGTTAAGGCAAACGCCTACGGCCACGGTAGCAGAGAGGTTTCAACCTTCCTTGAAGAGAACACCGACGTTTACGGCTTTGCCGTTGCAACCTACGAAGAGGGAGCCTGTTTAAGGGAGGCCGGCGTAAAGAGGCCAATTTTGGTTATGTCCTCAACCCTTGAGGAGGGGAGAGGGTTTTTAAAAGAGTACGAACTTACTCCCGTCGTTTACGACTTTGGGGAGCTCTCCCTGGCTAAAGAGCTAAAAGTTCCCTTCCACTTAAAGGTTGACACAGGAATGGGAAGGCTCGGCTTTTTAGAGGGTGAGTGGGAGGAGCTTCTTTCCCGGCTCAAAAACCTACCCGTTGTTGGAGTTATGACCCACTTCTCCTCTGCCGACGAAGACCGAGAGTTTACGCTCCGTCAGCTTGAAAAGTTTGAGTCCTTTGTTTCCCGGTTAAAGAGAGAGTTCCCCGGTTTAGAAGTTCACGCCGAGAACAGCGCTGCGGCTCTTTACAGATTCAACAACCTCTTAACCCACTGCAGGGTAGGTCTTGCACTCTACGGCGTTCCACCTGAAGAGGGCTACCCGGAGCTTTCCCAGGTTATGGAGGTAAAGGCAAAGGTTTTAACCGTTAAGGAGCTCCCGCCGAACTATCCAGTTTCCTACTCAAAAACCTACAGAACTAGGGAGAGAGAAAGGGTTGCGGTTATCAGCTTCGGTTACGCCGACGGCTACCCAAGGGAGCTCTCAAACAGAGGAAAGGTTCTCATAAACGGGAAGATGTGCCCTGTAAGGGGAAGGGTCTGTATGGACATGACCGTTGTATCGGTTGAAGGTCTTTCTGTTAAGAAGGGAGACGTTGCCACACTTTACGGAGAGGGAATTACATTTAAGTCTGTTTCAGGTAAGCTGGGTAAAATTCCCTACGAGCTTATGTGTTCAATAAGTCCGAGAGTTGAGAGGGTGTACTTTGGACTACAGAAGTGTAACGCTGAAAGTTCCGCAGGAGCAGTTTGACCTGGTTGTTGACAGGCTGTTTGGGGAGGGAGCTCTAGGAACGGAGGTTTTAGAAGAGGGAAGAGAAGTTCTCTTTAAAGTTTACGCCTCTGCCGACTTTAAAGTTCCGGAAGACCTGAGCCGTTTTGTTCTAGCAGAGTCTGAGCTTAAAGAGAGAGACTGGAACACGGAGTGGAAGAAGTACTACAGGCCTGTAAAGGTCTCAGGTAGAGTCTGGGTTGTTCCCTCGTGGGAGAAGGGGAAGTTTAAAGAGCCTGAAGGCTCGGTGGTTATCTACATCTACCCGGGAAGGGGCTTTGGAACGGGAACCCACGAAACAACCCGCCTCGTTATGCGGTTTATGGAGGAGGTTTTAGAGCCGGGGAGCTCCTTCTTAGACGTTGGAACCGGAAGCGGAATCCTCTCAATCCTTGCAAAAAAACTTGGAGCCGACAGGGTCGTTGCATGTGACGTTCAGGAGGGAGTAGAGGAAGAGGTTGAGAGGAACGCTGAGCTCAGCGGCGTTTCCGGAATAGAGTTTGTTCAGGGGAGCGTTGACAGAGTGAGTGGAACTTTTGACGTTGTAGCTGCGAACATAGAGAAACACCTTCTTACCCCTCTGCTTGAGGAAATTTTCAGGAGAACAGAGAAGACTGCCGTTTTCTCCGGCATTCTCAGGAGTCAGCGGGAGGAGTTTTTAAGGGAGCTTGAAAGGGTAGGGTTTAAACCTGTTTCCGAGATGGGAGAAGGAGAATGGTTAGCTTTCCTGTGCAGAAAGTAGACCTCCACTGCCACTCAACGGCTTCAGACGGCACCCTTACCCCCTCTCAGGTTGTGGGGCTGGCAAAAGAGAAAGGGATTTCCTTCCTTGCACTTACAGATCACGATACCGTTTCGGGGCTGAAAGAGGCTATCTCTAAAGGCAGAGAAGTTGGGGTAAGCGTTGTTCCCGGCATAGAGGTAACGGCAGATACCTCCTTTTTAGGGGAGGGGAAGAGGGAGCTCCACATTTTGGGCTACCACTTTGACCCCGAATCTGAAGCGATACGACAGTTAACGGAATTCTTCAGGAGCTCCCGGATTAAGAGGAACAGGGAGCTCTGTGGAAGGCTGGAGGAGCTCGGCTATCCTGTAAACTACGCAGATATGGTTAAAAGGTTCGGAGAGAACTTCGGGAAACCAAACGTTGCAAGAGTGTTAATAGATGCCGGCTACTACAGAGACCGTGAAGAGGCGATAGACTTCCTCTCCTCCTTAGGGGTTAAGAGAGAGAAGATGGACTACAGAGAGATTCTCTCGTTAATAAGGGAAGCAGGAGGTTTTCCCGTAGTTGCTCACCCTGTCAGTACGAAACTTGACTACCGGTCTCTCTACTGCTTCTTTCAGAAGGCCAAAGAAGAAGGGCTTTCTGGAGTTGAGGTGTACCACTACAGACACAGGCCGTCAGATGTTAGAATTTTGAAAGAGATGGCGGAAGAACTTCAGCTCTACACAACGGGGGGATCAGACTTTCACGGGGAGAATAAGCCTTGCATCTCTTTGGGTTTTCTCAACCTAACCGAAAAAGATATTACTCTACCCCTGGGAGTTTTTGGTACGATAATAAAACCGTAATATTTCAAACAAACAATTGGCTTGACATTTAAAATATTAGAGGCTAAAATCTGATAGTGAATAGAATACTACCCTTAAGAAGGAGGGAAGCATGAAGGGGAAGCTCAGCAAGCTTCGCACGGGGCTGCTTGCTGTAACCTTCGCTGCAGCAGCAGTGATTGGTCTTAATACTACCGATTCTCAAGCAGCCCTGAGAAACATCTCCAAAGAAACCCAGGCGTGTCTTGGCTGTCACAAGGGTATGAACCCTGCTCTCGTTCAGCAGTGGGGAGTTAGCAAGCACGCTGAGGCCGGAGTTGGCTGTTACGAGTGTCACATGGCCAACAAGGGCGACAAGGACGCTTTCCAGCACTTTGGATTCACAATCTCCACAATCGTATCACCACTTGACTGTGGAAAGTGTCACCCCAAAGAGGCTAAGGAAGTTACAGAGTCTCACCATGCTAAGGCTGCTCAGTTCGTAGGTTCTCTTGACAACGTTCTCGGTAGGATCGTTGAAGGTGAAGCCCTCTTCAACCTCGGTTGTGCCCAGTGTCACGGTAGGACAATTCCCGTTAAGAACGGACTTCCAGTTCTCGGTCCTTGGCCAAACGAGGGTGTAGGTAGGATTAACCCAGACGGCTCCAAGGGTAACTGTGCTGCATGTCACTACAGGCACAGCTTCAGCCTCAAGCAGGTTCGTGAACCTGACATGTGTGGTAAGTGTCACCAGGGACCTGACCATCCGCAGATTGAGATCTGGGAGCTCTCCAAGCACGGTATTGCCTACAAGGCTCACCTCTCTGAGATTGAGCAGACACTTGACAGGGCTAAGTGGGTTCTCGGAGAGGACTACTACCAGGCACCAAACTGTGTAACATGTCACATGGGTGCTTCTGTAACAGGAGCTAAAGCTACTCACGACGTTGGAGCAAGGCTCTCTTGGACACTCCGTCCACCAATCTCCAAGCACAAGCCTAACTGGCAGGCTAAGCGTGCTGAGATGAAGAAAGTCTGTGCTGCCTGCCACCAGAAGGTATGGGTAGAAGGCTTCTACTACCAGTTTGACAACCTTGTAGAGCTCTACAACAACAAGTTTGCTAAGCCTGCTGCTCAGATTATGAAGTTCCTCAAGAGCAGGAAGCTCATAGATCCTACTCCGTTTAACGAGAAGATTGAGTGGGAGTACTTCCTCCTCTGGCACCACGAAGGACGTAGAGCACGTCACGGTGCTTCTATGATGGCTCCAGACTGGACACACTGGCACGGTCTCTTTGAAGTTGCTTACAACTTCTACTTCAAGCTTATTCCTGAGGCTGACAAGATCGTTAAGGAGAAGGGTTCCAGGGCTGACAAGAGAGCCTGGGCTGAGTTTAAGAGGAAACTCTTCAGCTCTCCTGAGCACAAGTGGATCAAGGGTATGCCGAAAGAGGAGCTTAGGAAGATCGCTGAGTTCTACGTTAAGCGTTACGGACAGACAGCACAGTAATGTTTTTATACTCTGCTTACGGGGGAGCTTTGGCTCCCCCTTTTTAATTTTCCTTTCTGGAGGTTATCTTGAGAAAAGCTCTACTTGCTCTTTTAATAGCTACACTTTCATTTTCTCCCTCTCTAAAAGCAAAAGAGGCAAAATTTGAAAAAGAAATAGAGAAGAGAATTTCCTGTCCTGAAAACTTCCTTAAAAATCCACCGGTTTACTTCTACTGTATCTACAGGGACTACCATAACCACAAGTATGATGAGGGAATAGAGAAAGCTCAGAGGGCTTTAAAGGAGATTGAGCCACTTCTGAAAAAGAACCCTGACGCTGTAGTTCCCAATGCCGTTCAGAAAAATGCAAAGCTTAGAGATCCTCATGTAAAGTCTGTGGCTTCCGACTTACACCTGCTCCTTGGAATGCTTTACTACAAAAAGTCAATGAACCTTGAGGACACTTCAGTTAAAAAGGTTTATAGGGATTTTTATGAAAAACTTCAGAAGAAAGGATTTGACTTCTTCCAGATTAGTGAGCTGATGAACCTTTACAGTAAGAAAAAACTCTTCCCGGCCGACTTTACAGAAAAGGATCAGAAGAGGTTCAGTGAGCTTCTTAAAAAAATGGGTTTAAAAGAGAAGGACTTAGACGCTTTGATGGCAAAAGCCCAGCAGGAGTCGGAAAAGCTGGAGAAAGAGAGATTGGCCTACATGAGAAAGGCCGTTGAGGAGTTTCAGGAGGCTGTTAAAGTAGACCCTGATAACGCCATGGCTTACTACCAGCTTGGTAACCTGTACAGCGGTATTTTAAGTGAGGGAACTCCTGAGGCCTCACCGGCCGCTGAAGAGGCCTACTACAGGGCTGCTCTACTTTTAAAGAAGAAGGGTGATATTGCCGGTTACAAAGAGGTCGTAAAGAGACTAAAGCTTATTAACCCGAAGTCTAAGTACCTGAAACTTCTGGAAAAAGGGAACGGTAATGCCTAGAGCTCTGGTATTTGTTTTTCTTCTTTCTTCTGTTCTAGTTTCCTGTGGCGGAAATCAGAGAGAAGTTACTTTGACTCCGCCACCTCCACCCTCCCCTTCACCTCTGGAGCAGAGAATTTCTGCAAACGGTCCTCAGGAACTCCCTATCTCTTCACCGGTTGACCCGAAAAAGCTGGATCTCTGCACTCGCCACCTTCTGTTTGCCGACCAGTACGTTACCGCCTCTGACTATCCAGGGGCTGAAGACGAAATAGAAGCTGCAAAAAAATACTGTAAACCCTCAGATCCCCGCCTTCTCTACATGGAAGCTCTAATAGCAGATATAAACGAGAAGAAGGAGAAAGCGTACGAACTCTACTACAGGGCAGCAAAAGGTTACATTAAACAGGGAGATATGGACAGCGCTTTTAAATGTTACTCCGGCATGGTTTCAATAAAGCCGAATGGAAAGGAGGTGAAGGAGCTCCGCCGTTACTTTGAAGATGATAACTATTGAAAAATGTCTAGATTTAGGGTAAAATTGTATTGCTTCATAAGAAATTGCTTATAGACTTCGATAGAAGGGGGTGGAAGTGACGGAGAAAACAAAAGCATTTATAGTGGGTGGTATTGTAGGAATCGTAGTTGCCAGTGTGGGAGCTCTCATCTCAGCTCAAATGATTGAAAACACGGCAGAGCCGGAGTTCTGCGGTTCTTGCCATGAGATGAAGCCCATGTTTGAAGCATGGGAGACAGGACCTCACGGTCCTTTGGGAAACAAGCGGGGAGCTATAAGGGCCGGTTGTGCAGACTGTCATTTACCGCACACCAACGTAGTGTCGTACCTTGTAAACAAGGCAAAATTTGGAGCTAACGACGCAATAGCCCACTACTTTAAAGGTGGCTATGCAGACGACCTTGAGCACTGGATTGAGAAGAGGAAAGAGAGGGAACACTACGTTTTCGTTTCCAACTGTGAGCGCTGTCACGTACACCTTCCAGACAACGTTATGCACGAAAAACTCAAGTCTGGAGAGATTAAAGGGGACTGTTTAACCTGCCACTGGTACGTTGGCCACGGTTTTGACTTTGAGGAGAAGTTGAGGGAGTTTTTCGGGAAAAAAGGTGTAAAATCAGAAGAGGAAGGGCACGAATAGAACATTTATAGGGGAGGTGCAAAGTGAAGGTAAAAACGTTATCACTGCTTGCCGGCCTTGTACTGGCAGGGAGCGGGCTGGCAATGGCGGACCAGCACCCGGTTCCACCAAATGTGATTGCTCAACTACCACCGCAGCAGCAGCAGTGTAGGGTTTGCCACCAGAAGACAACTCCAAAGGTATACCAGGAGTGGGCCCACTCAAAGCACGCTATAGCAAACGTTCGCTGCTTCCAGTGCCACGGAACTTTTGAAGATTTTCATAAAATTCCTCCAATTACAAAGTGTATGGCCTGCCACTACCAGGAAGTTGTTACTATGCAGCAGAAGAAACCTAACGCTAAGTGTTGGGACTGCCACGAGGCTCACATCTTTGAGTTTCACGGTAACGGTGTGAAAAACATTAAGTCAGCAAAAGACTTTAACCCACAACAGTACTAATTGAAGGAGGGCACGATGGGAATTGGAAGGAGAGACTTCCTCAAGAAGAGTGCTGCTCTAACAGCGGCATCTCTTGTGGGGATTAACCTTAATATAAAGAAAGACGGCGTAACCCTTGGTGAGTCTGCCTCTGCAGGTGAAAACTTAATGAGAATTCCTGAAGAGGTTAAAAACTCCCCTGCTTACAAGCAGGAAGGGGGATACACCTGGGTAAGGGGAGTGTGCCGTTTCTGTGGAACAGGTTGTAAAGTCTGGCTCGGTTTTAAAGACGGAAAGCCTGCCGTAATTAGGGGTGAGAGGAACTCTGCCATTAACTTCGGTTTCCTCTGTATGAAAGGAATGCTCTTCTACAAGCTTTTCAGACACCCAGATAGGCTTACTCAACCACTCTACAGGAAGAGCAAGAAGGAGCCTTTCAGGCCTATCTCCTGGGAGAAGGCTTACGAGATTATTGCCGACGAGATGATTAAAGCTATCAAGAAAGGGGAGTGGACTCCTTACGGATGGTCTGGAATTGCTTACTACGGTTCCGGTCAGGCTTTAACAGAAGAGACCTACCTGTTCCAGAAGCTCTTCAGGTGTATCGGAACAAACAACGTTGAAGGTAACCCAAGGCTCTGTATGGCTTCTGCAGTTGGAGGTTACCTCACTTCTTTCGGAACTGACGAGCCTGCCGGTGGATATGCGGACTTTGACAAGGCACAAACTATCTTTATCATCGGTTCAAACACTGCTGAGTGTCACCCGATCCTCTACCGCCGTATCATGCACAACAAGCTGAAGAACCCTGGCGGTTATATGGTTATCAACGTTGATCCAAGGATTTCTCCAACCTCCAAGATTGCAGACATCCACATGCAGTTTAAACCAGGTACAGACCTTGCACTCCTCAACGCATTGGCTCACGTAATTGTTAATGAAGGGCTTTACGATAAGGAGTTTGTGAGCAAGTACTGTGCTTTCCATATCTATACAAAGGGTAGGGATAAGAACCCACTCCTGGGTCATCAGGTCTCGTTTGAGGAGTACAAGAGGTTCCTCTCTAAGTACACTCCGGAGTACGCAGCTCAGATATGTGGTGGAAACATTACTCCTGAGATGATCCGTAAGGTGGCAAGGCGCTTTGCTACAACCAGGACCGTTTCTATCTGGACAATGGGCCTCAACCAGAGGACACGCGGTGTATGGGTTAACAACCTCGTTACAAACCTTCACCTATTAACCGGAAATATCTGTAAAGACGGTGCTGATGCACTCTCACTTACAGGTCAGCCAAACGCCTGTGGTGGTGTTCGTGAGGGTGGAGGACTCTGCCACATCCTTCCCGGACACAGGATTGTTAAGAGCAAAGAGGATAGGGAAAGCCTTGAGAAGATCTGGGGTGTTCCGAAGGGAACTATTCCTCCGAAGCCTGGATATCACACTGTAAAGATGTTCTCTGCTATCTCCTATACAGAGCAAGACAGGAAGAGGTTCCCCGGTCTTAAACCTATCCACTTTATCTGGATTGAGGAAACGTCTCCACTTCAGTCACTTCCAAACGTTAGAAGGTTCAGGGAAGGCTTTGCCAGGGACGACGTCTTTGTGGTTGTTAACGAGATATTCCCCACAAGGACAACAGAGTTTGCAAACCTTATCCTTCCAACGCCGTTCCACTTTGAGAAGACAGGTGTTTACGGATGTACAGAGCGTCGTTCTCAGCTGACACCTGTTGCTGTTAAGGCTCCAGGTTCCTGTAGGCCAGAGCTTCAGATAATTGTTGAGTTTGCCCAGGTTCTTGCCAAGAAACTTAAGAGGGAGCGTGACCCAAGGCTTCGTGCAAGGGCCCACACAGTTTACCAGTGTGTAGCTCCGTTCATTGAAGCTGCTAAGAAGGACCCATGGTGGGAGCTTGCTAAAGCCGTATGGACAGAGTACGCTCAGCATGTAACAAAAGGAAGGGACTCTACCCTTGCAGGTGCTACCTATGAGGTTCTCCTTGAGAGGCCAGACGGCGTTCAGTGGCCTGCTCCAACAGTTGAAATTGCAAGGAAAGGTGGAACCCTCAGAAGGTTTGTTGTTGGTAAAGACCCACTTGCTACAGAGTTTGTTAAGAAGCATCACCTTGAGGGTTGGGAAGTTGTTGACTACGGTCATCTCCACTGCTTGCCAACTCTACCGCCTGAGAGCCGCTACAGGTTCTGGATCTGGCTCAGACCTTACAAGGGTCCTGCTGAGCCACCAGATGCTGAGTATCCGTTCGTTCTTTCTACCGGAAGGGTTATTGACATGTGGCACACGGCTTCAATGACCGGGCGTATTCTAGAGCTTGCTTCCGACTACCCGTACGCCTGGGTTGAGATCAACCCGAAAGATGCTCAGCGTCTTGGAATTCAGCCTGGAGACCTGGTTCTTATTGAGACTCGCCGTGGAAAGAACATCATACCGGCAAGGATCTCCACCGACGAAGGTCCGATGGAGGGAATGGTCTTTGTTTACTGGTACGACCAGGAGAAGCACAGAATGATTAACTTCTGTACACTTGATGCCTTTGACCCAGGTTCTAAGCAGCCTGAGTTTAAGATCTGTGCTTGCCGTATCAAGAAGTACGCTCCTGCTCAACCTCTCAAGCAGTACCTGGTCAAGCTCGTTAAAGTTAAAGGTGGTTACCTCCACAACGCCGAGCTTGATCCAAACGAAAGGTAATTTTCAGGGGAGGGGAGGTCCCCTCCCCTTTATTTTTTCGCCTTAACATTTAAATTCCCGTATATAATGATTTTTTGAAGGGGTGGTCTTATGCCTATCGTTAGCTGCGTTGTTACAACAGTTCCAGAGAGGGGAAAGGAGGTTGAAAAGGAGCTCCTCTCCATTCCTGGAGTAGAGGTTTACGGAGGAGGTTTAAAGGAGGAGGAGAACGCCTATCACATTATTGTCGTTCTTGACGCCGAACGTTACTCTGAACTGGAACATATGGAAAAACAGATAAAGGCTATAGACGGCGTTCTACAGCTTGCCGTTGTTGAAGCACACTTTTTAGATGAGTTTGAAAAGATAGAGTCTGGGGAAATCTATCCAATGAACCCGTTCAGGGGACTTAGAAAAGCGGAAAAAGAGGCAGAAAGAGCTTGGCTTGGAGAAGACGAGGATGGAGAAAAAGAGAGCCACTGAGGAGAGAAGGAAGTTCTTAAAAGTTACGCTTGGGGCGTTTTTGTCTGGAGCTCTCACCTCCTCCTGTGACCTGTCCCGTTTAAAGAACCCGAAAACGATGGTGAAATCTCCTATTGGTCCTAACATTCTTCGTCCTCCGGGGGCTGTTCCAGAGGAGCACTTCGCCCAGAAGTGTATCCGCTGCGGAAGGTGCGGGGAGGTCTGTCCTTACCACTGCATAAAGTACTTTGACGTAAAGGACGGTGGAGTCTTTTCAGGAACCCCCTACGTAAACGTAATGGAGAAGCCCTGTTACCTCTGTATGAAGTGTGTTTACGTGTGTCCTACCGGTTCCCTTGTTCCTTGTGCTAAAGAAGACGTTAGGATGGGTGTTGCTGTAATAAACAGGCAGATATGTGTAACGTGGCAGCAGGATAAGACCGGTCTTATGTGTAAAACCTGCTTCTCTGTGTGTCCGTTTTCGGGGGTGGCAATAAAGATCGATCACGATTTCAGACCCTACATAGTTGAGGAGTACTGTACCGGTTGCGGTATATGCGCTTACTCTTGCATCGCCGATACCTGGTACGAAAACAACGGGAAGAAGGCTATAACGATAATGCCTATCAAGTGGAAAAAGATTAAAGAGATTAAGCTGGAAGATATTAAGAAATCTTAAAGAGGTGGTAAGTTGGCCAGGAAGAGTTTCTGGAAGAGGATAACGATCTGGCGCTACCTTTTCCTTCTCGCCTGTTTTATAGTCGTTGTTGGAAACCCGTTTACGAACTACTACTGGGACATAAACTTTATCCAGGGTTGGTTTCAGTCTTTAGGTGTTGGTAACCTATGGGTGGTTTCTCCCCTTGAGGGTTTGGAGTCAATTTTGACTGCCAAGGCCTTTTACATGCCTTCTCTCGTAGGGATGGTTGTTCCCGTTACTCTGGCCTTCCTTATGGGAAGGGTCTTCTGCAGCTGGATGTGCCCGATTGAGTTCCTCTCTCTTCTAACGGACAAGATTCTCGGCCTTATTCCTAAGTGGGGAACGAAGCTAAAGTACCGTCCCGACCTTATCCGACTTCCCAAGAGGCTCCTCTGGTTTGCCCTCATTACAGAGCTGATGCTTACGATGATAATCGGCTATCCTCTCTTTGTCTGGTGGTCCCCTCCCGGGCTCGTTGGAAGGGAGACGATGTTCTACGTCTTTTACAAGCACATAACTGTTGAGATTGCTATAGTTGTAGTTGTTCTTCTTCTAAACCTTCCAACGAGAAGGCTCTTCTGCCGTTACCTGTGCCCTCTTGGGGCAACTTTGGCCCTTATAGGAAAGTGGAGACAGCTGGTTATAAGGTATGACGCCAGCAAGTGTGTGGGGTGTAAGGTGTGTGATACGAGGTGCCCCATGGGTATTAAGCCGAGCGTTGGGGAGAGCCAGAGCGTTTACTGCTGGAACTGTGCTGAGTGTGTTGATGCCTGTCCTACAAATGCTCTCCAGTTTACCTGGAGGGATAGAGGGATAATTAAAGTCCCTTCGGTTTCTACAAAAGAGGTTTGATTGTTGATTAAAGTTTTATAATCATTGCCAACAAGTTTTTCTGCAAATAAATTGATACCAGGAAAACTGGCTTAAGGAGGTAGAAAATGAGGAAAGTTCTTGGAGCTCTTGCTGTAGCAGCTCTCCTTGCAGCTCCGGCTTCCGCAGGTGTTTGGGAGACTCAGTGTGCAGGATGCCACAACGGTTCTATGGCTCCCTCAAAGGCTCAGCTCAAGGCTAAGCTTAAGAATCCAAAAGCTTTTGTTGAAGCTGCTCTGAAGTCAAACAACCCTATGATGGCTGCCTTTAAGAGCAACAAGGCCGCTCTTGAAGCTGCTGCTAAGGAGATCTTCGGTAAGTAAGTTATCGGGGGGTGAACTCCCCCCTTTCTGTTTTCCACATCTCCAGTATCCCCTCAAAAGTGAGCCATTTCAGGAAGTTCCCGCCGGTTACCTCAGCTACTTTTCTCCCAAGTCCTCCGGTGATAAGAAGGGGGAATGGGTAACGGCTCTTTACGCATTCTATAGCCCCTGCTGTTGCTAGCGATATTCCAGACTTAATACACTCCTCTGTTGAGTTCCCAGGTTTAAGTGAGAGCTCCTCTAACTTAACTTCGGGAAGGAGAGCTCCCCTTTTATAGAGCTCTGTTGCCATTGTTTTTACTCCGGGGAGTATGTAGCCTCCTACAAATTCCCTTTCTTTTACGACGTCAATTACTGTGGCGGTTCCGCAGCTTACAACGACGAAACTGTTTGAGTACTTGAGCCCTCCTGCAATGTTGGCTATTCTGTCGGCTCCCAGTTCTCCACGGTAGGAGACTTTAAAGGGGAGCTTCAGGCGGCTGGAGATGAGGAGAGCTCCCGGGTAAACCCTCTTAATAATCTCTGTTACCTGTGGAACCACTGAAGCTGCGGCAGCGTTGGGAAAGTTTAGGTGGGGGAGCTCCCCCCTTCTCACAACCTCATCGGTTTTTAGAGAGAAGAGGGGAAGAATTCTTCCCCTGCTGTAGAGAGCCCCCTTTACCCTCGTGTTCCCTGCGTCTATCAGTATAACTTCAGGTTCTGTACTCGGCATTTATCCTCACGTAGTCGTAGGTTAGGTCGCAGGTAAGGTACTCAAACTGCTCTTCTCCCTGGTTCAGAACTACCCTGATGAGTATCTCGTCGTTATCCTTCATGTACTTAAAAACCTCTTCCTCGTTGTAGTTCATCCTTCCTCCTTTAAACAGGAGGAACTCTCCTATGTAGATCTCCATCTTTTCCTCTTCAACCCCTACCATGGCAGCCCCTGCTGCTGCTGCTATCCTTCCCCAGTTGGGGTCGCACCCAAAGAGCGCCGTTTTAACCAGGGGAGAGAGTGCTATCTTCCTTGCAACGGCTCTTGCCTGTTCTACGGTTTTTGCTCTCTCAACCACAACTCTTGCAACCTTTGTGGCACCTTCTCCGTCCTTTACTATCTGGTACGCAAGCTCTTTCAGAACGGCCGTTAGCTTCTCTTTAAACTCACCGTAGTTCTCCTCCGTTATCTCTACGGAGCTCCTGCCTGTAGAGAGGAGGAAGACGCAGTCGTTTGTACTCATGTCTCCGTCAACCGTTATTGCGTTAAACGAGACGTCAACCGCCTCTTTAAGGGCTTTCTGGAGGAGCTCCTTGGAGACTTTTGCATCTGTTGCAACGAAGGAGAGCATTGTGGCCATGGCCGGGTCTATCATTCCGGCTCCCTTGGCAATTCCCCCTATTACAAATCCGTTTCCCTCTTTAAAGGAGAGCTTGGGGAAAGTGTCTGTCGTCATTATTGCCAGAGCAGGCTCTTCACCCTTTGCCTTTCCAAGGTTTTTAACGGCTTCGGCAATTCCCTTTCTTACCCTCTCCATCGGCATCGGCTCGCCGATTACCCCGGTTGAGGCAACCAGGAACTTCCCCTTTCCCGTGAGCTGAGAGGTTAGCTTAGACATCTCAAGGGCGTCGGCTATTCCTCTCTCTCCGGTGCAGGCGTTGGCGTTTCCGCTACTCGCAACTATTCCTGAGACCTTTCCGGTTATCTTCATACTTACCTTAACGGGGGCTGCCTTAACGTCGTTTTTAGTAAAAACCGCTGCAAACTCTGAGGGCTCCTCTGTTACAACTACTAAAAGGTCTGGCCTGTTTACCGGCTTTTCGGTCTTCTTTATCCCTGCAAGTGCAGTTCCACACTTTACACCCGGAACTTCCGCCAATCCCTTCTTCATTTTTCCTCCTTCTATAATTCTGAGTTAAAGTTTACAACTGCTGGAGTGGAAGTTGAAGTTTAAAACGCCTAAGGTTCTTGTTTCAGAGAAGCTTGCAGCCGAGGGCATAAAGAGGCCGAAGCTCCTCTTTAATCCGGGAAGGGGAGACTTCTTTAACAGGCTGGCCTACAGGTTGGTTAAGGGGGAGTACGGAGTTTTTAAAGCCAGTGAGTTTGAGGAGCCGATAAGGCCGGGGAAGGTAGTTGCTGAGTGTGGCAAGGTTGAGCTTCTGGCCTTCAGGGGTGAAGTGGAGGCAGACGCAGCTGTTGTCAGGAGGCCAGGCTCCGTTGACTTTTCCGAACTTGAGTTTCGCTACCCCGACTTTGCCGTTGACCTTTCCCTCTTTGACAGGCTTCTGCCTTCTGAGAGGAAGTCTCTCATGGTTCAGCTTGAGATAGCTTACGGAACCGTTAAGGACTTCTTTACCCCGGAGAACTTCTTCGTCTTTAACGCTCCTTTAGAGGGGAAGGAGTTTATGGAGAGCTTCTTCTCCCCTGAGATCCCCTTTCCGGTAAGGGAGGAGGTTTCAGGTTACTCTCAGGTGATAGTTCTTGACCCTTCGGGGGAGAAGGAGTTTACCCACGAAGAGGTTGACGAAAACACGCTAATCGTTGTAGGTGGAATTGTTGACTCTTCACAGAGGCTTAAAGGTTCAACGAGGGAGCTCCTTCCCGAGTTCAAGCACAGGAGGATAACCTACAAAGGGATCGTTTCCGTAGTTCCCGACAGGATTAACGAGATAATCAGGATAGTTGCCGACTACCTTACCTCCGAGGGTGACCTCTACGCGGCTGTAAAGAGGAACTTTACGAGGGATTCTAAGCTCCGGTTCTTAAGGGAGTTCCTAGAGGATAACCTTGTCAGGTTTCTGTACAGGGGAGAGCTCCTTCGGGGGCTTCCAGAGGAGAAGTTCAGGTGGCTGAAGGAGGAGTTCGGTTTAACAGACTTCTTCTTCAGGAAGGCGGCAAAGCACGTAAGCGGGTTTTTCGTTTTTAAGGAGAGCCTCTTTGGTAAAGTAAGGGGAGAGACGGTTAAGAGAAAGAAGAGAGTTTTCGTTTTAGAGGAGCTACCAGATGAGGAGGTTGTTGCGAAGTATCCTTGACGGTATAGGGAACACCCCCCTTTTTAGGGTTGAGATTGAAGGGGTGGAGCTCTACCTGAAGCTTGAGATGTTCAACCCAGGAGGTTCTATAAAAGACAGGGTGGCTCTTGCCATTGTTGAAGACGGAGAGAAGAGGGGGGAGTTGACGCCGGAGAAAACGGTTGTTGAGGCCACCAGCGGTAATACGGGAATAGGTCTTGCTCTGGTGTGTGCTGCAAAGGGATACAGGTGTCTGATAGCAATGCCTGAGAACATGAGCGAGGAGAGGAAGCGGATACTGAGGGCTTTCGGGGCGGAGCTCCTTTTAACCCCGGCGAAAGAGGGGGTTAAGGGAGCCGTTGAGAGGGTAAAGGAGCTTGTGGAGAAGGAGCCTGAGAGGTACTTCCCGGCCAGACAGTTTGAGAACCCGGTTAACCCGGAAGTTCACTACAGGACTACCGCCGTTGAGATACTGGAGCAGATGGGAGCTCTTCCCGGCCTCTTCGTTGCTGGAATCGGGACGGGGGGAACCTTTACCGGAATTTCAAGGCGGTTCAAGGAGGAGAACCCCGACTGCACCTGTGTTGCCGTTGAGCCTGAGGGGTGTGCTGTCCTTTCCGGAGAAAAGGCCTGCTCCCACAAAATTCAGGGGATAGGTGCCGGTTTTGTTCCTCAGGTTCTTGATACTTCACTGATTGACAGGGTAGAGAAGGTAAGCTACCGGGAGGCTAAACACTACACCAGACTGC
>JALWGN010000068.1 GCA_027013575.1 Desulfurobacteriaceae bacterium | reverse complement strand
TAATCTGGCCGGGGTACTGAACTTCCTCCTCAATCTTCTTAGAGATCTGGTGGGCTAAGAACGCAGCCTCCTCGTCTGTAATCTTGTCGGGCTCAACCATTATCCTCACTTCCCTTCCGGCCTGAATTGCAAACGCCTTCATAACGCCGGGGAAAGATTCAGCTATGCTCTCAAGCTTTTCAATCCTCTTTATGTAGGCCTCTAAACTCTCCCTCCTTGCTCCAGGCCTTGCAGCAGAGAGAGCGTCGGCAGTTGCGGCACAGACAGACTCAACGGTTGTAAACTCAACCTCTCCGTGGTGGGCGGCAGCTGCGTTTACAACGGCCTCGGGCTCGCCGTACTTCTTCAGAATGTCTGCCCCGATTATTGCGTGGGAGCCCTCTACCTCGTGGGTTACGGCCTTTCCGATGTCGTGGAACAGCCCTGCCCGTTTGGCAAGCTGAACGTCTGCTCCAATCTCGGCGGCGATCATTCCGGCAAGGTATGCAACCTCCTTAACGTGCTGGAGGACATTCTGGCCGTAGCTGGTTCTGAACTTGAGCCTTCCGAGGAGTTTCTTCAGCTCCGGGTGGACGTTGTCTATTCCAAGCTCAAAGAGAACCTCCTCGGCAGCGCTCAGCATCTCTTGTTCAATCTCCTGCTTAACCTTCTCTACAACCTCTTCAATCCTTGCAGGGTGGATGCGGCCGTCGGCAACTAATCTCTCAAGGGCTATCCTTGCTATCTCCCTTCTTACAGGGTCAAAGCAGGAGATGGTTACGGCCTCGGGGGTGTCGTCAATTATCAGGTCAACTCCCGTTGCAAGCTCAAAGGCTCTTATGTTTCTACCCTCTCTACCGATTATCCTTCCCTTCATCTCGTTGTTTGGCAGGTCAACGACAGAAACTGTCGTCTCTGCAACGGTTTCTGTTGCGAGTCTCTGGATTGTCGTTGCCAGTATCTTCCTTGCTCTCCTCTCAGCGGTCTGCTCAAACTCCTCCTCAATCCTCTTGTACCTTACTGCAAGGTCTCTCCTTACCTCCTCCTCCATACGGCGCAGGAGCTCCTCAACAGCCTCCTCCCTCGTCATTCCAGAGATTTCCTCCAGTTTCTTCAGCTCCTCCTCTAAGAGTTGGCTCAGTTTCACCTCTTTCTCAAGGAGCTCCGCCTCAAGCTTTTCAACCTCAGCTCTCTTCTCTTCAAGCTCAGTTTCAAGCCTATCCAGAAACTCTGATCTCTTGTCCAGATTTTCCTCTCTTTTATCAAGGGTAGACTCCCTCTTGTCAAGGTACTCTTCACGTCTAAGCAACCTCTTTTCAAGCTCTGCTAATTCCTTTTTCTTTTCCTTTAATTCCTCTTCTAAACGTTCCCTCTCTTTAAGAACCTCTTCTTTTGCTTCCAGAATGGCTTTTTTGCGGATCTCCTCGTACTTCTCCTCAGCCTCCTTTTCAAACTTCTCGGCTTTTTTCCTTATCTCCTCAGCCTCTTCTTTAGCCCTTTGAACAATCCTTTCGGCTTCCTGACGGGCTTCTTCCTTTATTTCTCTTTCAATTTCCTCTCTGGCAACCTGACTTTTCCTGCTACCCGCTATATAACCGGCAGCCAGACCCGAAACGATTGCCAGTATGGCAACCAGGATTAATTCCATTCTTTCCTCCTTGTCCAGAATTTCTCTGTAGTAATGTAATCTACGGGAACGTCAAATGGGTCGTGGGGAACTTTTTCAAAGAGCTGAAAGGAAAAACAGACACCAACCTTGACTTTTACCGGGAAGGAATTTAAAAACCTGTCGTAGTAACCTCCTCCATAGCCAATCCTGAAACCGTAACGGTCAAAGGCCAGACCGGGAATAAAAGCGACATCAATACCAGTAAGAATCCTATCAAACTCAAGAGAAGGTTCCCTTACACCAAACTTCCCGGGGAAAAGTTCCTTCAGGGAATTCACCATTACAGGAAAAATTTCCTTGCCAACGACTTTCGGGAAAGCAACCAATTTTCCTTTCCGAATCAACTCCTCAGCGAGAGGGGTTAAATCGGGTTCCTTCCTGATAGGATAGAAAAAAAGGAAACTCTCAGCGTGAGGATACAGACGGAGCAAAGCCTCTACGTTCAGCACCAATGCCCCACTGAGCCGTTTCCACTGATCACTGATAAGCAGGTTTCTTCTCCGACGGACAAAACTTCGAAAGGCTTCTTTAGACGGCAACGTCAACTCCTGAAGTGGAGCCGGGGCCAGGGGAAGACTAAGGAGCCAGTTTGTTGGGCTTTATAAGAAGTTTCGCACCTTCTTCAAGCCTTTTGATCTCTTCTCCCAGTTCAAATATCTGTTCCTTCAAAGATTCATTTTCATCAAGCAGATAGAAACAGGCTACGACAAGTGCCTTATCAAAAGTGACCCGACTATTGCCCGATTTTATCTTCCCAACCATCTCTTCCAGTCTATAAGCAAGCTTCCTTACGTACTCCGGGTCCTTGTCGGTCTTTATGCTAAATTTTCTCCCCAGTATCGCAACTTCAACCGTTTGAGGTAAGCTCACTTCTCTTCCTCTTAGCCCCTTAAAGTGGCTCCTATTTTAGTTAGTGAATCAATTATAACACCTAAAATTTTGTTTATATCATCATCGGATAACGTTCTATCTGGTGCCCTGAAGGTAAGTGAGAAGGCAACACTCTTTTTACCTTCAGGAATTCCCTTACCCTCGTAAACGTCAAAGAGGGTTATCTTCTCAAGGAACTTTGCACTTTCTTTTATCACTTTTTCAATTTCTGCAACGGGAGTCTCCCTGTCAACTAAAACGGCAATATCTCTCATAACCGGCGGGAACTTGGGTATCGGTTTGAAGCGGGGTTTTACCTCTTTTGAGGCCTCAAGGAGCTCCTCTAAATCAACCTCTCCTACGAAGATACTCTCTTTAACGTCAAAGGCCTCGTTTACGTCCGGGTGAAGCTTCCCAATAAATCCAACCGGTTTTCCGTTGAGAAGAACCTCTGCAGACTGCCCCGGGTGGAGGAACCTGTAGGAGTCTGTTGCCTTAAACTCTAAAGGA
>JALWGN010000067.1 GCA_027013575.1 Desulfurobacteriaceae bacterium | reverse complement strand
CTCCTTTAACGGCTCAGGAACTCTCTCAAACTCTGAAGGCTTAAACCCGTTTTTGACGGCAAACTCCCTGTTCTCCTCTCCTTCCTCTCTCTCTAAAGAGCAGACGCTGTAAACGATAACGCCTCCCGGCTTTAGCAGGTCTTTCGCAGATAGAAGGAGCTCCCTCTGTATCCTCTGGTTGTGCCTTATCAACTCCATGCTCTTGTTCCACTTCCCCTCAGGGTGTCTCCTTATTACTCCCGTTGCGCTGCAGGGGGCGTCTATCAGGATTCTATCAAAGCTCCTGTAGAACTTTGCTCTGAAAGAGTCGTCTCTCATTATGTCTGTAACTACAGGTTCAACGTTTTCTATTCCCAGCCTTCTGCAGTTCGCTTTAAGGAGCTCCATCCTCTCCCTGCTTACGTCAACTGCAACAACTCTTGCTCTGTCTTTCGTCAGCGAGGCTATTGCCGTTGTTTTGCCTCCCGGGGCTGCTCCAACGTCAAGTATTAACTCTCCCGGTTTGGGGTTTAAGAGATAAGCGGCCATGTAAGAGGCCGGATCCTGAACGTAGAAAAACCCTTCCCTGAAACCGGGGAGCTCCTCAACAACCACCCTTCCCTTAACCCTTACCATGTGGGGGATGAACGGGTGGAGCTCCGCCTCTATGCCGTTTTTCTGAAAGAGTGAGAGGAGCTCCTCAGCTGTTGTTTTAATGAGGTTTACCCGAACAAAGAGCGGAGCAACCCTGTTAAGAGACTCTAAGAGGGGAAGGAGCTCCTCTCCGTAAAACCTATGCCACCTCTTAACCATCCAAGTTTCAAAGGAGTAGAGCGTTGAAATCCTCTCGTAGAAGTCTTTTATACTCTCAACTTCTCTCTTGCAGTTAAAACCTATCAACCTCTTTGAAACTGCGTTTACAAACCCTGCAGGCTTCCTTCCCGCAAGCCTCTTAACCGCCTCAACGGTTTCGTTTACGGCTGCGTATTCGGGAACCCCCGTAAACATGAGCTGGTAGGCTATCAGCCTCAGGGCGTTCCTTACGGCACAGAGCTGTTTTTTCAGCCTCTTTCCCGTAGCCTTCTCAACGCAGAAGTCTAGGAACTTCAGGTAGCGAACGGTTCCAGAGACTAACTCCCTTATAAACGCCCTGTCAACCGGTTTAAACTCCCTTAAGAGGGGCTCTAAGTGTTCCCTCAGCTTCTTGTCGTTCTCAAAGGCACACAGTGCCTTAATAGCTACCTGTCTCGTCTTCCAGCCAGTCAACTTCGTCAAATACCTCCTCTCCTTTTAGAGCTCTCTCTACAATCTCTGCAACCTCTTGCGGGGTTCTGTTTGTGGTGTCTATGTGGGCAACCCTTGAGTCTGGGGAGCTCTCAAAAACTTCCGTTGCGATAACCGCTAACTTCTCGGCCTCTGCGTTCTCCTTCAGCTTTTCCTCAGAGTAACCCCTCGGCCTTAACCTCTCAACAACCACTTCAGGTTTTGCCCTTAGAATCACTATAAGGTCTGCGGGAACGTAGTGGGCGACTAGTCCTTCGGCTATGTAACTCTCTTTATCCCTGAAAAACTCCCGTAGCTTTTCAGTATCAACAACGTATGCGTCTCTTTTTTCGTCAAACTCTGTGAAAAAACCCTTCTCTTTTATCAGCTTGCTGAGGTCGTAGACGGGAATCCCTAACCTTTCTGAAAGGATCTTCCCCACTGTGCTCTTTCCCGTTCCCGGCGTTCCAGTTATCGCTATTCTCAAGGCAGTTTCTCCTTTCTGTTTGGGATAAAATTAGACCAAACTTTTCCTGGAGGCTCCTTTGCCAAAGAGGGAAGACCTTAAAAAGATTCTAATAATCGGTTCGGGTCCCATCAGGATCGGCCAGGCCGCAGAGTTTGACTACTCTGGAACTCAGGCCTGTAAGGCTCTGAAGGAAGAAGGTTATCAGGTAGTTCTCGTTAACTCAAACCCTGCAACCATTATGACAGACCCCGACGTTGCAGACAGAACCTACATAGAGCCGCTAACCGTTGAAGTCCTTGAGAAGATAATTGAGAAGGAAAGGCCTGACGCGCTCCTTCCAACTGTTGGAGGGCAGACGGCTCTTAACTTAGCCGTGGAGCTCCACGAGGCCGGCATCTTAGAGAAATTCGGCGTTGAGCTTATAGGGGCAAAGATAGAGGCGATAAAGAAGGCCGAAGACAGGGAGCTCTTTAAGGAGGCGATGCTGAAAATCGGCTTAGACGTTCCCCGTAGCGGCCTTGCCCACTCTTTAGAAGAGGCGATGGAAGTTCTTGACTACGTTGGCCTCCCTGCAATCATAAGGCCTGCCTTTACCCTCGGAGGAGAGGGAGGAGGCGTAGCCTACAACAGAGAGGAGTTTAAGGAGATTGTTAAGAGAGGGCTTGACGCCTCTCCAATAAACGAGGTTCTCATTGAGGAGAGCGTTTTAGGCTGGAAGGAGTTTGAGCTTGAGGTTATGAGAGACCTCAAGGACAACGTCGTAATCATCTGCTCCATAGAGAACTTTGACCCTATGGGAGTTCATACAGGAGATTCAATAACCGTTGCTCCCGCTCAAACCCTTACAGACAAGGAGTACCAGCTCCTCAGGGATGCCGCCATTGCCATCATCAGGGAGATTGGCGTTGAGACGGGAGGTTCAAACGTCCAGTTTGCGGTAAACCCCGAAAACGGCCGGATAATCGTTATTGAGATGAACCCCAGGGTCTCCCGCTCCTCTGCCCTCGCCTCTAAGGCAACAGGTTTCCCCATTGCAAAAATCGCAGCAAAGTTAGCAGTTGGCTACACTTTAGACGAGCTTCCCAACGATATTACAAAGAAAACCCCGGCCTCTTTTGAGCCTGCAATAGACTACTGCGTTGTTAAGTTCCCCCGCTGGGCTTTTGAGAAGTTCCCGGAGGCCGACCCGACCCTTACAACCAGAATGAAGTCTGTCGGCGAAGTAATGGCGATAGGAAGAACTTTTAAAGAGGCTCTGAACAAGGCCATCCGCTCCTTAGAGATTGGCCGCTACGGATTGAGCCTGAAGGGAGCCTCTGAGCTCTCAGACGACGAGCTTGA
>JALWGN010000066.1:2862-3058 GCA_027013575.1 Desulfurobacteriaceae bacterium | reverse complement strand
ACCGCTTGGCTACGCCCCAGCTCTACACTGCGGTGAGAAATTTATACCACCAGCCTGCCTTTTTCAAGGGGGTCAGGTCTGGGTTTTCGTCTTCTTCAAGGATTGCAAAGACAGAGGAACCGCTACCGCTCATTAGAGGTTTTAAGCCCATCTCTTCAAGAACTGACTTAACCTTTTTAACCTCTTTAACACACTC
>JALWGN010000066.1:0-2852 GCA_027013575.1 Desulfurobacteriaceae bacterium | reverse complement strand
GGCGGCAGGATTCGAACCTGCGAATGGCGGATCCAAAGTCCGCTGCCTTACCGCTTGGCTACGCCCCAGCTCTACACTGCGGAGAGAAATTTATACCACCACCCTCTTTTTTTCAAGGGGGTGGTGTCAAAATTCTCGTTTTCGTCAAGTAGGGCAAATACGGAGGAGCCGCTTCCACTCATTAGGGGTTTAAGGTTTATCTCTTCAAGCTCTCTCTTTACCTGTTTAACCTCTTTTATACAGTCTGCCTCGCTTCTTTCCAGGTCGTTTACCATGTTTTCCCTTACCTCTTTAATTCTGTGGGAGACCAGCGGTGAGATTATCAGCTTCTCCGCATCTTCGGGGGTAATGTCTCTCTCTATTTTCGGCAGTTTCTGGTAGACCTCTGCCGTTGAGCACGGGAAGTTGGGATAGACCAGCAGGAGTTTAAAGCTTGCCGGGTTGTAGTGTCTGAGTTTTTCTCCTCTTCCGTAAGAGACGGCAAGTCCTCCCTTTATGAAGAAGGGAACGTCACTTCCTATCTGGGCTGCTAACTGGTGGAGCTCCCCCTCTCCCAGAGGTTCTCCGTAGAGGGTGTTCAAACCCTTTAATGTTGCTGCTGCGTTGGAGCTCCCTCCCCCCAGCCCAGCACCAACGGGAATTACCTTCCTCAGGGTTATCTTGACCTTCGGCTTTATTCCGGTGGCCTCTTTAAAGAGCTCCTTTGCCTTGACTATCAGGTTGCTCTTTCCGAGTGGAAGAGTTTGGTTCCCCTCTATTTCAAGCTCAAAACGGTCAGACGGTAAAAACGTAAGGGTATCAAAGAGGTTGATTGTGTGGATAACTGTTACAAGCTCGTGGTAGCCGTCTGGCCTTTTTCCCTTTATCCAGAGTGATAAATTAACCTTTGCAGGTGATGGAACTATCAGTTTCATCTCAGCTCAACCGCCTTTGAAAGAGGTTTTGATGGCAGACGTCGTTTTTTACCTCCACAAAGTATACCCCGACGGCAGAAGAGACGACCTTTCGCTAAAGGGTTTTGTTAGAGCTCTTAAGCTGATAAAGAGCCGGTTTAAAGTTGTTCCGCTGGGAGCTCTCTTTGAGGAGAAAGATACTAAACCAAGAGCAGCAATAACTTTTGACGACGGTTACGCCGACAACTTCGTGTACGCCTATCCCGTTTTAAAAAGGTTAGGAATTCCGGCGCACCTCTTTATAACGGCAGATAGAATAGCCTCCGGCGGCGTGAGGAAGAGCCTCTCCGACTACTGGGAGGGGAGGGTCTCCTTTGGGGAGCTCCACAAACCCCTCTCAATGTTTGAATCCCACACTGCCTACCTGAAAGGCGACAGGGGAGACTACCTGACCTGGGAGGAGCTCTCCCTCATGGGAGACGTTTTTACCTTCGGTTCCCACAGCCTGCGGCACCTGAGGGAGCCTGTCTCTCCAGAAGTTACAGACTTTTACGACGGCAGTAACTTTCACTGGGAATACCTTCTCTTTGGGAAGCCTGAAGTGGGAACCCCAAGGTTTAGAACGAGGAGCTCCCTCTCCTCACCGCTCTTTAAGGTTAACCGTGAAGTTGTTGACTTCTGTCTCTCCTTTCCAAAGGGTGGAAACTGGAAGGAGGAGCTCAGAAGAGAGCTCTACAGTCAGTTTAAGAGCCTTGGGAACCCTGAGACAGAAGAGGAGGCAAAAAAGAGGATAGAGGAAGAGCTCCTAGAATCTAAAAGGCTCATTGAGGAGAGGCTCGGAGTAGAGGTAACAACCTTTTCCTGGCCTTTTGGCCACTTTTCAGAGCTGTCAGAGAAGGTTGCCTCTTCGCTCTTTAGGTACGTTTTCACCACAAGGAGAGGCGTTATCAGCGAAAACTCTCTCCCCTACCGCCTTCCCAGAGTTCCCCTCGGAAAGGATATCTTTACGGTTGTTGGAAGGGTTCTGACCTTTTCAACGCCTCTGTTCTCACTCTACAAACTCTTTAAAAGGGAGAAGACCCTTTGAGCCTTAGCGTAGGGATACTGACCTTTAACTCCGAAAGGCACATAAGGGAGGTTTTAAACAGCGTTAAAGAGATTGCCGACCAGATTGTTGTTCTTGATTCCGGTTCAACAGACAGAACACCCAACATAGTTAAGGAGTTTGGAGCGGAGCTCCACTACCGCCCCTTTGACAACTTTGTTAACCAGAAGAACCACCTGTTGAGCCTCTGTAAGGGAGATTGGGTTCTCTTCCTTGACGACGACGAGGTGGTTTCAGAGGAGCTCTCAGAGAGCATAAAGAGTGCAGTTTCCGGTGGTTCCCGCTTCTCAGGTTACAGAATGAACAGGATTACAAACTACCTTGGAAAGTGGATACGCCACGCCTGGAACCCCGACTGGCAGCTGAGACTTGCGAAGAGGGAAAAGTGCCGCTGGGTTGGAGACATGGTTCACGAAAGGCTGGAGGTTGAAGGTGAAGTTGGCTACCTGAAGGGGGAGCTCCTCCACTACTCCTACACCTCCGTTTCCCAGCACCTTAAGAAGATGGATCTCTACTCAACCCTTTACGCTGAAGGAGCCTACAGGAGGGGTAAACGTTTCTCACTCTTTAAGCTCCTTACCTCTCCCGCCGGAGCCTTCCTCAGGCGTTACGTTCTGAAGAGAGGCTTCTTAGACGGTTTTGAAGGCTTTGTTCTGAGCGTTATGGCCTCCTACTACTCGTTCCTCAAGTACTTTAAACTGTGGGAGATAGAAAAAAGTGAGAGCTCTGGTCGTTCTTGACGAGAGATGGTACAGCGCCCTTACAGACCTGGGGATTAAGATTGCCCGCTCTATCTCCGGGGAGTGTTCCGTTGCAGTTGCGGCAATACCCGGCTACCCTGCCTGGAAGGTTGC
>JALWGN010000065.1 GCA_027013575.1 Desulfurobacteriaceae bacterium | reverse complement strand
CCTGAATGACTGTTTAAAGAGGCTGGTTAAGAAGGGAGCGGTAGAGCTCCTTGAGGAGATAAAAAAAGACGCCGTTAAAAGAACTCCTTACCTGAAGTTCGTTTCAGATTCCGTTTCCTTTAAGGGCGACAGGTTGAGAGACCTCCTCAACCTCCTTAAAGAGAGGGGAGCGGTTCCCCTCTCAGAGCTCAGAAATGAGTTCTCTTCTTCTGTAATTAAAAGGTCATTAGAGCTCGGCCTTGCCGAAACGGTTTACGTCAGGGAGTTTCAGGAAGTACGCTCTCAGGAGCTTAGGGATACCAGGCAGGTGAGACTTACTCAGGAGCAGAGCTCCGTCCTGAAAACCGTTCTGACTCCCGGAGTCCACCTTCTCTACGGCGTTACAGGTTCAGGAAAGATGGAGGTTTACCTTCAGGCAGCCAGAAAGGTGGTTGAGTCCGGGAAGCGGGTGATAATTCTCGTTCCGGAGCTCCTCTTAACCCCGGAGCTCCGTGCCCGGGTGGAGGCCTATTTTGGAAGTGTTGGAGTATTCCACGGTAAGCTCTCAAGGAGGGAGAAGGTCTCTGTCTGGCTCTCGGCCTTAAACGGCCGTTACAGCGTCTTTATAGGAACCAGACAGGCTGTTCTCCTTCCTGTAAAAGACCTTGGCCTCATCGTTGTTGACGAGGAGCAGGACTCCTCTTACAAAGAGCAGCAGAAGCCCTACTTTAACGCCAGAGATGTGGCCGTATACAGGGGTGAAAAACTGAAAATCCCGGTTCTTCTGGTCTCTGCAACTCCTTCCGTTGAGAGCTACAAAAAGGCAAGGGAGGGAAAGTACACGCTGAACAGGCTCAACACAAGGGTAACCGGCCTGCCTCTGCCCCGGGTAGAACTCCTTGACCTTAAAAAGGAGCCCCGTAAAGGAGTGTTTACCGAAAAGCTCCTGAAAACCCTTGAAAGGGTCGTTGAAAGCGGAAACCAGGCTCTCCTCTACATACCAAAGAGGGGTTACTACTCACAGGGGTTCTGTTCCTCCTGCGGCTACGTTGCCGAGTGTAAGTACTGTAAAGTTCCCCTTACCTACCACAGGGCTCCCAACCTCTTTGTCTGCCACATCTGTGGCCGTCGCTACAGACCCATCTTTAAGTGCCCTAAGTGTGGAAAGCCCCTTGACTTCAAAGGCTACGGAACCGAAAGGGTGGAAGAGGAGCTCCGGGAGCTCTATCCAAACTGGAAGATAGTTCGCTTAGACCTTGACACCGTAAAAGACCCCTTTAGAGGAGCGCAGCTCATAAAAGAGATAAAGGAAGGAAAGTACAGTGTAATAGTCGGAACAAACATTGCAGTTAAAGGCCACAACTTCCCGAGACTCACCTTCGTGGGAGTTCTCGTTGCAGACCTATTAGGGGGAGCTCCCGACTTCAGGTCTTCAGAGAGAACCTTTCAGGCCATAGTTCACGCAGCAGGAAGAGCTGGAAGATTTCAGCCCGGCTCTGCAGTAGTTCAGGCCTACGATCCGGAAAAACCGTCGGTAAAGTGTGCCGTCAGCTACAGGTTTGACGAGTTTTACGAGGGGGAGCTCCTCTCAAGAAAACTGATGGGTTATCCTCCCTACGCAGTAGGAGTCCTTCTGGAGTTTCAGCTTGACACCTTAAAAAAGTTAGAAAACCTGAAGGAGGTGTACGGAAAACTCTCAGAAAGGCTCTCCAGCGTCTTCAGATTTCCGAAACTCAACCCGGCGCCCGTTCCCAGAATAAAAGGAAAACACCGCTACATAGCCTTCCTTCTTACAGAAGAAAAAGAAGTTACAAGTAAACTGAAACTCCTCAAAGAGACCACAGAACAGCTACTTCGCCCCCAGAAAATCAGGTATAAAATAGATGTTGACCCAACCAGAATTCTGTAGGGAGGAGTAATGAGAAAATTCCTGCTTATACCTGTACTGCTCTCCATGGCCTCCTGTGCAGCAGTCAACCAGCAGAAAGTAGAAACTGCTCCACCTGTTCAGGAACAGAAAGTAAAAGCAGACCTTTTACAGGAAAACATTCCCATCTATCCCGGTTTCCACCTTATACCTGATAAAAGCTTCATCTACGAGTCGGGGAACATAAAAGTTGGCAGGCTCGTCTTCGTTGGAAATGCCGACGTAAAAGATGTGGTCTCCTACTACAAGGCAACCCTCCCCGACAACGGCTGGGAGCCCCTTACAGTTACGATATACGGTAAAAGCGCCGAGATGGTCTTTGTAAATCCTCAGAACGTCCTGCAAATTCAAATAAATAGAGGTTTCAGTCAAACCTACCTGACCATACAGGTAGGACCAAAAGGAGAGTTGACAAATCAGGAATAACACCTATCTTTACTTTCTGCCTTGAGCGGGCGTAGCTCAGTTGGTAGAGCGCAACCTTGCCAAGGTTGAGGTCGCGGGTTCAAGTCCCGTCGCCCGCTCCATTGACAGCCGAAAAGGGTTGACAGCCCAGAAAAGCTTCCTAAATTGATGGAGCGTCAGAACAGCCGAATAGGCAGTTCAGGAACGAACCTCCCGAGAGGTTCCTCTCCAACCACCCTTGACAGGGTGCCAGTAGAGTCATAGATTTCAACTTTGCGCTCTTTGAGTCAAAACTGAATAGGCCTCTTAGCACCTTATTGGTTCAACCCCATAGACTACAGCCGAGCAGGGATTGACAATCGGGAGCGGTGGGAATAGATTCAAATATCGCGCAGCTCCCGGAAAACCCCAAAAAGCCGAGAAGGCTCCAGCAAGGAGCCGAAAAGGGGTTGACAAGACGGGAAGAGAGGCGATAAATTTAAACATCGCCGCAAAAAATGGTCTTTGACAGGAGAATAAGGGACACGCGTCCTGCGGAAGAGCGAAAGCCCTTAATGGGCTTGAGATTGAGGTGTTCCGCAGGTTTTGTTAGCCTTGCGATGGTTGATAGAGCCAGAAATAGCTTTCCGATATTCTGCTGGAGAGTTTGATCCTGGCTCAGCGCGAACGCTGTCGGCGTGCCTAACACATGCAAGTCGTGGGGCAGCAGGCCAGTTCCTTTTGGAACTGGTGCTGGCGACCGGCGAACGGGTGAGTAAC
>JALWGN010000064.1 GCA_027013575.1 Desulfurobacteriaceae bacterium | reverse complement strand
GGACAGCTTGACTGGAAGCTGAGAAACGACGAAAGGGTAATCTCAATAGAGGGTTTCAACGCAAGGTACTTAACCGAAAAGGAAGTTCCTGAAAAGGTTGACCTGGTTGTTATAGATGTCTCTTTCATATCACTGGAGAAGATACTTCCGGTAGTTAAACAGTTTTTAAAACCAGGTGCAAAGGTCGTTGCCCTGATAAAGCCCCAGTTTGAGCTTACAAAGAGGGAAGTTGACAGAGGAAAGGGGGTGATAAGAGACCCGGAGCTCCACAGGAAGGCCATTATGAAAGTTCTGAACTTTGCCAGATCAATCGGCCTCTACCCTGAAAAACTGACCCTCTCCAAACCAAGAGGCCCCAAAGGGAACAAAGAGTTCTTAGTCCTCCTCTCCCAAAACCCTGAGGACGACAAAATTAATGAAAATTTAGTTGATTTAGTCACTTCTAAAAATTATTAAAGATGATACTTGCTTGAGATTTTATAATTACTTAAACAATATGTGGGATAAAAGTTATGCCTCCTCTTAGAACATATAGATTATTTATAAGTCATTCTTGGAAATATAGCGATGAATACGTACGATTCGTTAATCTACTAAATAACGCAAATTATTTTAGATGGACAAACTATAGCTGTCCTGAGCATGATCCAGCAATTGACCCAACCACTCAGGTTGGAAAAAGAAAATTAACAGAAGCTCTTAGAAACCAAATAAGGCCCGTACATTGTGTCATAATACTTTCTGGTATGTACATTAACTATAGCTATTGGATACAAAAAGAAATAGATATTGCTCTTGAGTACGAAAAACCAATAATTGGAGTCAAACCTTGGGGAAGGCAAAAAATACCGACTATTATTCAAGAAATAGCCGATGAAATAGTCGGTTGGAATACTGATTCTATCATAGACGCTATAAGAGGATGGTCTCTTTGAATGAAAAAGAAAAAGCGTTTTTATTAGAGCAATATAAAATCTACATAGAAACAGCAGATAAAGTAAGCGAAAGGAGAGATAGAACGAACAGATTCTATATTTCTTTATTATCTATTTTAATAGCTCTCCCAACGCTCAGCAACAAAATTGGAATTCTAAATGAACAATTCATAGTATATATTCTCTGCATATTTGGAATTGTGCTATGTTGCTTATGGATTATAAGCATCAAATCATACAAAAAATTAAATTCGGGAAAGTTTAAAGTAATTCAAGATATGGAAAATTTCCTACCTTATCCTTGCTTTAACCGGGAATGGGAAATCCTAAAGAAAGAGGAAAGTTACATTCAACTAACACATATAGAACAGCTACTTCCTATATTGGTAATTTTTATTTTTTTAGGCCTCCTACTATACTCTTAACCAGAAAGACAAGACGTATAGAAAATAGAGACGTTGTGAAAACCTCTTCTCTTGTTTCTGTTTGCTCCCCTGAAGATTACAACGTCTATTCCAAGCTCTCTGCAGACCGGACAGTTACACCTCTTCCAGATTTTGCTCTCCAACAACTCCCTGTAGAGTTCCCTGTACTTCTCCTCCCTGAACTCGTTCCTCAAAAAGAGCCTGTCGTAGGCAATAATCTCCTCAAAGAGCTCCCCGTAACTTTTCAGCTCTCCCCTGTCGTACTCCCTCAGCCCCTTTAAGATTCTTCTCTCCATCTCCTCAACATTTACAGGGAGCTCCCTGGCCTTATTCCTGAGCCTCGGGTTTTTACAGTCCGGAATCCTTATGGATGAGTACCAGTTTCCGTCAACTCCCAGGTAGTTCTTCGTAGCCTTCAGCCAGGCCTTCCTCAAGTAAGAGGCACTGTCAAAACTGTAGATTGAAAGGTCTCTCATAAGGGGAAGGAGCTCCCTCCTCAAAACCCCCAAAAGGTGGAACTTTGCTCTATTCAAAAGTCCCTTCTCCTTTAAAGTTAGAAGGAGCTCCGCTATAAACTCTGTCCGCCTTGGAACAAGCCCTCCAAGGGCTATAAAGTCATAGCCCATGTCTATCAGCTTTCCAACGCTGTCTGTGTAGGTTTCAACAGAGTACCCCTGAGCTGCTCCAACAGGGTGAAAACCTTCAGCCTTCTTTAAAAACTCCTCTGCATTTTCAAGGCTTTTCTGTCTTCTAAACTCAAGCTCACTCTCAGAGAGCTCCAGCTTCAGCTTTCCCCTGCTCCTCTTTTTACTTTTGTAAGAGAAGAGCTCCTCCTTCCCCTCTTCAATCAGAATCACTTCAGAGCAGATGTGATCAACTGAAATCCCGTAGTCAAAACCCAAAAGAGAGTAAGTTTTAACAGCTTCATCAACAGTTAAGAGAGGCTCCTTTTCGTTAACGTAGGTAAAGGCTCCGCAGTCTCCTATAACGAGAAGTCCTAAAGAGTCAACTCTCAGGTACTCCTTAACGCTCTCATAACCCCTTATCGTGGGTCTTCCGTTAACCTTTAAAAGCTTTAGCTTAAACTCAAACATTCCAAGGCTTAAGAGGATTCCGTCGTAGGGAGGAGGCTTAAAGATCTCGTGTGCAAAGAGGGAGTTCTCATAACCCCCGGAGTAAGTGTCTGTAATCGGGTCAAAGTCTTTGTGAACCCAGTCTTCCCAGTAGGGGAGAAAAAACTTCATCGGCCACCCTCATTTCTGGTGGCCTGAATTATATCTCTACCTTTAGGACAGCAGAACTTGAAGTCGCACGCCAGACAGGTCTTCCTGTCCGGTTTTTCGGCAGGAGGCCATCGGTTGTTCTTCCTGCACTCCTCAATCTCTTCAAGGACTTCCCTTACCCAGCTCCAGAAGTCGCCGTCGCTTTCAGGCTGAAAAACCTCTTCAGCTTCAGAGTTCTCTTCAATGTACTCGTTCAGGAAACAGAGAACGAGCTTTCCAACCCTCTTTCCCTTTTTTGAGAGCATCATGCTGTAGAACTTCAGCTGCCTCTCGTAGTCTTTAAGGAGCTCCCACCTCCCCTCTCTTCCCGGATTCTTCATAGACTTAAAGTCCCATATCTCAAGGCCGTTGTCCCCTTCAAGGAGAGCGTCTATAACCCCCTTCAGGTAGAAACCTTCCTTTTTTACGCTGACGGGGAGCTCCGCCCCAACAACCCTGCTGTAGAACTCCTCACCTTTAACCTCAACGAAGCGCTTTACTATAGAGAGAGCTCTCTCTACTCTTCCGTCCTCCGGTTCCGGAACGCCGGCGGCTTCAAGTGAAGAGCGGACTACCCTGAAGAGCTTCTCAATCTCATCACCGTTGGGAACCCTTCCGTTCTTCCTGAAGAACGCGTAAACCTGCCTCAAAGTCCTGTGGATAGCCGTTCCAAACCACTCCTGAACGGCAGAGGAGGAGGCAAAGCCGTAAAACTTCCTGTAGCCGTACAGTCTGGGACAGAGACGGAAGGAGATAACGTCACCGGTAAAGGAGTAGAGCCTCGGCTTCCCCTTTAAAGACCTGCCTTTAAAGTCTTTAAACTCCAGCTTGCTGAGCTTGAGCTTACCCTCTTCTCTCCTGTAGGCCTTCCTCTTCCTCTCGTCTCCCCCCGGGTAGATTGAGGAGTACTCCCCTCTCTTAACGTTTTTCCTTCCGTCAAGAATTATCAGAAGCTGCTGAGCCCTTGAGTAGGCAACGTAGAGCTTCCTCTTAACGGTGTTAACGTCTACAGTTGGCGGGAGGAGCTCTTTTACCTCATCGTCAACAAAAGGCCGTATCAGTTCGTTGACCTTCTCAGTCTCCTCTTCCTTCAGCCAGTCTACGGCAACAAAAACAACGGGAAACTCAAGCCCTTTTGCCTGGTGAATCGTCATAACAGGGAAGTGGTCTTCAGGAAGGAACTCGGGGGGAATTTCCGGGTCGTCAATACTCTCAACGAAAGGGATAAAAACCGTAAAGAACTTCTCAAGGAGCTCCTCTCTACTGTAAACGTCCTGAAGCTGGGAGATAAAAACAGAGAGGTGGGAAACGTCAAAGAGAACCTCAGGATCCCCAGCGTCAAGGTAGCCAAGGAGCGAAGCTACCCTGTAGTAAGTCTCAAGGAGGTTAACCCTCCCGGAGTCAAAGTCAGACTTTATCTTCTCTAACGAACTTTTTTCACTACTTTTCGGGTCAAACAGAAGGCTCTCATCACCGTTTAGAACGTAACCGAGAGCGTTTAAAAGCCTGCGAGCTCGTCTTTTCCTTCCAAAACTCCTTGACCTGGGGTTGTAGAATTTTATCCCTCTCCTTCCAAGCTCTTCCTTTAGTTTCCTGACGAAAGAGGACTCCTCCTCTCTGGCAGAGGGAACCAGAAGAACAGCGTCTGAAAACTTAGTAATGAGACCTCTCTTCTTGAGGTACTCAATTATCTCTGCAACTTTTCTGGCAAGCTCCTCTCTGCTCTCCTTCCTCAGGTATTCAACCCGAACTCCATCTCCTTCAGGCCCCGAGTGGATTAAACTCTCCTTCCCCTCTACCCTCTCAAGCTCCGGGAACTTACTTATGTAGTAGTTGATAAAGTCAACTATGTCCTTAACAGAACGGTAGTTTCTCCTAAGGAAAACCACTTTAACTGTCTTTCCAAGCTTCCTCTCTACCCTGCTCCTGAAATTTATAAAACTCTTAACGGTTGCTCCCCTGAAACTGAAGAGGGACTGATCCTCATCTCCAACAACGACAAAACTCCTGCACCGGGAGGCAATCTTAAAGTAAATAGCCTCGTCTAACGGATTTGTGTCCTGGTACTCATCAACGAGCAGGTGCTTTACTTTTCTTAAAAACTCCTCACCGGAGTTTGAATCAAGGAACTCAAGGAACAGCTTCTCTACGCCGTTAAAGTCTATAAAGCCGTTTTCATCAAGGAAATCCCTGTAAATCCTGTAGATTTCAGCTGCCTCTCTTAATGCCGGGTTATCGGAGCTCCTCATAGCCTCAAGATCTGGAGAGTAGAGGGAGACCCTCTCTATCAGCGTTTCCACCTTCCCAAAGAGCTGTTTCTCCTCCCTTTTCTTCCAGTCGCTGCCGAAGAAGTAGGCAAAGAAGTGGGGAAATTCAGAAAACCTGTTCCTGAATAGGTCAAACAGGAGAACTCTCTTCCCAAAGTCCTCCACGAGTCTTTTCTTGAGGAGTTCCTCGTAACCAAACTCCTCCATCACAGTAAAACAGAGGGAGTGAAGGGTTCCGCAGTAGATACCCAGAGGGTCAACTCCCTCTTCCTGCGCCTTCTCTAAAAGCCTTACCTCAAACTCTTCAGCAGCCTTTCTGGTGAAGGTAACCATCATTATGGAGTCGGCGGGAGTTTTCTTTCTTAACAGCTCAACAACCCTGTTTACGAGAGCCTCCGTCTTCCCCGTCCCCGGCCCTGCAACAACCTGAAGAACACCCTCACCAAACTCAACTATTTCCCTCTGTTCCCTATTGAGATCCATACCACAAATTCCTCAAAGGTTTTGGATGTTCTCTCCCCTCTTTGGATAGTCTATCTCTAAACCTTACAAGGAGGCTTTTCCTCATTTTAAGAGCAGTCCCCGTAACTATTGATACTCCTCTCTCTACAGTTTTAAGTGTTTCAATGTCCTCCTGAGAAATAGACTCTCCCACCGTTTTAACAAACGAGAGGTCTTCAGGGTTTATAACCCTGTGAAGTATCAGAGTGTTACACTGAGAAACTGGTAGAGGATCAACCGAGGCCGGTTTCTGAGAGATTAGAATAAGGCCAAGTCCCATTTTCCTACCCTCTGTAGCAACTCTCCGCACTACGTTCCTTGCAAACCTGCTTGCAGGGTGGTCTATATCCTCTGCGCCAGATCTGGGTATGAGAGCTCTCGCCTCCTCAATAACAAAGAGGATCGGAAAATCTCCCCTCTGAACGGAGAGCTCCCCCGATTTGTGAAGGTGAAACGCTGAATAGACAACCGAGTAGAGGAGAGCTCTCTGAACCGTTTCAGGACTGAGAGAGGAAAGGTCAAAAATGATGTTTGAAACAAAAGAGAGAAAGCCTTCTCTTCCAGAAAAAGCCTTAACCAGTTCGTAAGAGTCAACCGAGAAAAACCCACCCTGTGAAGAGAGAACCATTTTCGCCTTCTCAAGCTGCCTCTTTAGAGGGTACTTAGATTTGTTGTTGTCCCTGAGAGAGTTTACCTGCGATAGCAGGCTCTCTATAAGTTCAAGATCTCTCTTCTCATACTCACCACTCTCTAATTCCTCCTCCATACTGTCAAGCCACCTTGTGTAGATCCCCTCCTGTGCTTCCGATATCTCCTCTCCAGAGTAAGCCTCAATCATGTTCATGACAAAGTACTTGTTGAAAAATCGGTTAAGAATAATGCTCGGATACCCCTCTATCCTTAACTTGATCAGCCTTTCAAGGATCTGTAAAGGAACAGCTCTCTTTAGCTTTTCAAAATCAAACTCTTGAGCAAACGTTAAAAGCCTTCTTCTAAACTCCTTTACAATCTCGTCAGTTCTATCCGCTACAGGTAAGGCAACTTCCCCTTTAAGAACAGACGAAATAAGAGCTAACCTGAAACAGATGGAATCGGGAGAGAGCTCCTCCTTCATCTCCGCTTTCACCATCTCTTTGTAACTCGGAGGAACCGATTTAAGGAGAGTACTCCAACGCTGTTTTAGGAACTCCCTGTAATCTTTCACCAGAGATCTTAGAGGAAAATCTTTCCTCTTTATCGCCCCTTCAACGGCTGAGAAGAGGTTCTCCTTTAAAATTCCAAGGTTCACGTAGTCCCCATGAGGATCAAATATGATGCTCTTAACTCCCCTTACAGTAAGCTCTTCAAGGAGAGTTCCTGTAGTCGTGGTCTTCCCCATTCCGGTCATTCCGAAAATACCGCAGTGCATCGTAACGATCTGATCTCCATCCAAGGAGAAGCGTGCATCCCTTACCTGCTCTATAAATCCTGGAAAGAGGTTGTAACGTTCAGACGAGAAAAAGAGCGTTTCCAGAAGATGTTTATCAATAAAGAAGACGGGAGCTCCCGTCTCAACAGGTCGGGTTAGCGTTCTTATCTCTCCAACCTCATCAAACTCCCCTATAACCTCACATCGCGCAACGTAAGTTTTGAACCGGTCAGATCTCAGGTAATCTGAAATCTCCCTGCCGTACTCATCATTTATGAAAAACTTCAAATTTTCAGGGGAGAGAAGAGGGTTGTCCGTTAAAATATCCACAACTCTTCCAATAACCCTATAAGTTTTCCCTTCAGGATCTTTTGACTCAACAACAACAAACAGATTCCTCAAACTTTTTACCTTCTGAGGAGAAAAGACAAAAGAGAACCTCTCAGTTGAAGCCTCACCAAAAACCCTTCCTATAACTTCACCTGACATGTCCCCCTCCTTATTAACGGGAGTAGAAATCTCTTTTCATTCCAAAAAGTATCTGCTTAACTATCTCAAGAGCGTCTCCACCGCTCTCTGTTCTACCAAGGAGCTCCCTCAGAACTCTTTCCCTTAGAAGCCCCTTTGCAAGCTTGTTAATCATATCTGTAGAAACTCTCACCAAGTTATCTGCGTACTTAAGAAAGACTGGAATTCCGTAGTTCCTGTAAACCGAACTAATCAGGTAAACCATCTGACACAGCTCGTCCACTCTATCCAACGAAGATTCGGGGAACTCTATCCTCAGAGCAAACTTCAGGTCTGAAGTTCTAACGTAGGCCATGTAAAAGCGTACCCTATCCTGAGGGAGAAGCGTCTTTAATAAAACCTCTTCAAGCCAGAAATGCTGAAGCCCATCATTTGCACTTCCAACAGGAGTTCTGTAAACCTGATACCTATCGTCAGCCTCGTAAACCTCTCTTCTGTTTGCATACCTACTCCTATAACGTCTTATCTCAAAAGGTGAAGTGTAATAAGCCGTAACAGGGTCAAAATCCAAGGCAAATGTGATTAAGTGGTCGTCGTAAAAATCCAAAGACTCCAAAACCTCGTGTATCTTTCCCTCTCTTAGAAATTCCCTGAAGAACTTCAGTTCTCCTCTGCTATCAGCTCCAAGAATTCCTGTAGAGTAAACTCTGTACCTGAACCACCTATCAGAATCTCCCAACTTTGCAAAAGCGAACGAGTAGTAAAACCGTATAAATTCCTTTGACCTGGGAGACTTTACCGCACCGCAGATCAAAAACTTGTGTCTCTCCGCCAAGTCGTTAAGAAGCCGTAAAAGGAAGAAATAGACAAACAGTCCAGGAACTTCCCCCCTTTCAAGAACGGCGCTTCTAAAGTCAGAAACCTGAGTAAAATCGTCGTGTAGTTTCAACCTATCCTTTACCTGCTTGTACGCAGAACTACCCAGGATAAGGTCAAGGAGTTTTCCCTTTGCAAGTTCCTCAACAGTCAGTTCACCTTCAAGAAGATTACAGCTTATTCTTCTTCCAAGCCAACTGGCATCTCCAACGTACTCTTTAACGTCTGGATCTACAGCAAAAAGCTTTCTCAGTTCATCTACTGTAAAGGTTACAAAGAGAAAAGAGTGTAGCTGCCTTATAAGAGGACCATCAATAAACAGCGCGTATATCTCCTCTCCCTGACTCAAGAGGAGAACTGAAGCGTAAAGAGCAACTATCAGGTTCTGAATGTAAGTGAGTAGATCAAGCTTTCTCTTTATAAATTCGTCATCTTCAGATATCCTGAAGGAAGAAAGTACAGCGAGAATTCTTTCCCTATCAGCAGAAGAGTTTGAAACTTTCATTCCAAAGGCCAAACTGCCCCTGTAGAAGTAATCTTTACTCATTATTAGATCGTCTGAGTGTTGAGACTCATCAACTGCTATAACCCACCTATCCTTTACTTTCTCGTAGAAAGTCTTCAGAATCTGATCCTTCTCTCCCTTCCTTATATCCAATGGGTACTCTCTACTGCCAACTCTTACAGAAATACCACGGTTAAAAACTTCTCTAATAAGCGGAACAAAGTTAAAGTAGGACTCAACAATTCTGCTAATTTCCGGACTCTCTCCAAGGGAAGAGATAATAGAGCTCAAAATGTTTGAAACTGCCTGCTCCCTGGCTCTGTCTTCTTTGATGAGCTCAAGGAGCTGATCCTTATCCAGAGTTTCAACCTCCATCTGTAACCCCTTCGAAAACTTCTTTAAGTTTTCCTATATCTCCCATGTTCCCGTAACCAAAAACGACGAGCTCTTTGCCAAGGAGCTCCGCCGCCTTCTCTATGCAGTTCAAATACTCCTTTCTGGCTCCCCCTCTGTAATAAACGATAACATCAAACTCCTTCAGACGGGAAAGGAGAGTTGGAAGGAGCTCCCCACACCTTTTTTCCGTCATTATCGCCTCGTACGGCTCAATCTCCTCATCTCCAGAAATAAGGCCGTAACCAGCACTCAGAATAAAAAAGGGAATTCCAAGTTCCTTAGACCTTCTATACAGATGCCTTATCCTTGCAGATTTATAGAGTTTCCCGGCCGGAAGTTTTCTATCCTCTTTTTTCCCTCCACACGCCGTAACAAGCACAACCTTTCTCTTCAACCTCTCTCCCTTCAGTCTTCTTTACTAAGAATCTCCTCAATTTGCTCCTTTAACTCAGGAATTCTCTCTTTAACTGTTTTCCAGACAATCTCGTATTTAATTCCAAAGTAGTCGTGGATTAAAACGTCTCTCATTCCGGCGATGTTCTTCCAGGGAACTTCCGGATACTTATATCTTATTTCTACAGGAAGTTTTTTAACAGCTTCTCCTATAACTTCCAAACTCCTAACGAACGCCCTGCTTAAAACAGGATTATTTACAAATTCCTCAAAATTTAAACTGGATGAATTCTCAATTAAGAACTCACATTCCTGTAGAATGTGCTTTAAGTAAGGAACGGTCTTCTTCAATTAAAAAACCTCAACTTTCCTTACATACGGTTTTATATAGGGACTAATCTCTGACTCTGTCAGCAAATCTACTTTTTCTCCCAACAAGTTTTCCAGATATTCTTTTAAATCAACAAGTTCGTAAAGAGTAGGTGTTTCAGAAAAAGAAACTATAAGATCAACATCGCTATTTACTCTCTGCCTTCCTTCAACGTAAGAACCGAAAACCTGAAGATGTTTAACGTTATATTTACTTTCCAGTACCTCCTTCTGCCCTCTCAGAAGTTGAATTACCTGATACAACGACTTTGCACCTTTTATCATCGGAATTCCTTCCTGTTTAGCAGATAAATCCCTTTTCCTGTCCCTTTAGGGTTTAAAAATTTACCCCTAACTCCTATTTTTCAAGGAGTAGTTATGCGGTTGAGCTTTCCTCTGCCGGGAAGTGTAGGGAGCTCCGTCATCTACACCTACTACGCCTTTACCCTTCTCTGCGTAGTGGCATCTACCTACATATACCTTTCTTTCTGGGAGCTCTTCAAACTCCTAATCTTTTACTTCTTCGGCAGGTTCCTCTTTAAACAGGGATACAAACTCTCAATAAAACTCTACTGCACAAACCTTATAAGAAAACTGAAAAAAGCAACAGACTACATAGAGAAAATTAGAGTGATTGTTTTAGACGCTCCCATCCCCAACGCCTTTGCATTCAGAAGCGAGGGAACTTTCGGAATCTTCGGAAAACACAAAAAGTACATAGCAGTAACAACAGAAATCGTGAAGATGTCAAACAAAGACGAGCTCAACTTCGTTTTAGCCCACGAGTTTGCCCACCACTACAAAAACCACATAATCGTTGCAGCAATCTCCTACGCCCTCTCTCAGGTCTCACTGATTCAGATACTCCTCTTCCCCGTTTCCCTCTTTTCGCTCCTCTCCACCGCCGTAATAGCAATTACCGCCGTCGTGTCAAGAAGACAGGAAAGAGAGGCCGACAGGCTCGCCGCAGAGTTCTTAAAGAGAGCAAAACTTCCCTGCCAGGGCGGGATAACCCTCTTTGAGAAGTTCAAACTCCTTGAGGAAAAGACAGACGACAGCCTCCTCTCAAAGATTATTGACTTCTTTACGGCAGACCACCCGGCACTGGAGGAGAGAATACGGGAGCTCTCCAGTCTCTGCTCGAAAAGCAATTTATATAACCCAATTTCTGTCCTATTTGAAGTTTAACCTTACCAGGTAGAAAATCCTTGGAGGATCCAATGAGTAGATCAGAAGTCACAAAAACAATTTTTGAACTATTAACAAATCCAGAAAAGTTTCCGAAAGCCAAACTTGATGTTCAAGAATACCTTAAAAAAATTTCAGGAGAATTTGGCAGAAAAATTTATCATCCAATGGATCTCTATGAAATAAGCGACGAAAATATAAAAAAATTTCTCCATAAAGAAATTAAGCTTCATGCTAATCAATCATTTGTTACAGATTTCACTAGTTCTCTAGGAGGACCAATAACTTCTGTTGCTATAGGAGTACCAGCATCTATTATTATGTACCTACGTAATATACTTTTAATATCTCAGAAGGTAGCAATAGCAACAGGCATAGCTCCTAACCCTCTTAAACCTGGAATAACTTATGAAATTAGCCTTAAAGAAAGTTACATAGATTTCTTAGAGTTAATGGCCTACGGAATAGGAGCTGGCGGAACAAGGGAGTTAACGAAGATTATAGCTCAAAAATTTGCTGAAAAAAAAGCTAAAGATATCATAAGGAAAAGAATTCAAGACGAATTAATAACAAAGCTAGCCAAGAAAATTGCCGAAGTCTTAGGTGTCAAACTAACAAAATCAACAATTTCTAGAACCGTTCTCAGAACACTCCCTATAGTTGGAGGCACTGTTTCTGGAGTTATAGGTTATAAGTCTATAACTAGCTTTGGAGAGAGAACCCTAATAAGAGCCTTTGAAATAAGGAATTCCCTAAGAGATGAGATCCTCAAGAGAAAGCAGGAACAGGAATTAAAGATAAAGGTTTCTAACGTTCTTCCAAAACTTAAACTTTTATATGAAAAAGGAGTTATAGATTCTCTAAATAAGGAGGATTTAGCTAAACTCCTAGAAACAGATCCTGTAATAGTTGATAAAGCTATAAAGGAATTAAGAGAGGATTGAATGAATATCATAATATATGGTGAGATAAAGAAACTTATTATAACTATTCCCCTAGAAGCAAGAGTTAAAGTTTCTTTTCCTCTGGAATTTATTTTGGGATCTAAAGTAGAAAAACAAATAATCAAAAAATTGAAAGAACTTAATTTCAAAGGAGAAATAAAAATTAATGAGAAAGTATTTAGAATTTAAACAACACCATCCTGACGCACCCAGACTAAGGCGTCTAAGTGGATTGGCGGGATGCCGAGGCGCTCAGAGAGCTCCCGCCACTCTTTAACTGTGGGCAGGAGTTTTTTGAGGCGGGAGTCAAGGGGAATCTCTATCTCCTCAAGGCCTTCCGGGTCTTTCCCGAAAGCTATTCTGTAGCCGTACATGAACATTTTAGCTGCAAAGACTACGGTTTTTGCGTCTTTCCTCTGGTTGAGGCACTCTGAGAGCTCCTCAACGAGGAGTTTCAAATTTTTCCCGAGCGCTTCAACTGTGTGTTTTTTAAAAAGCGTTTCTACGCACTTTTTTACTTTTTCAAACCTTTTTAGTTTTGCAGTTAAAAAGCGGCGGTTGAACTTCTCTAAAAACTCAGGGAAGGCATCAACTTCTGGCTTTTCAGAGAAGAACTCTGAGAACCTCTCCCAGTAGTCCTCTCCCTTCATCTGGAGCTGGTAAGAGAGGAGGGCGTTTATTACCGTAAGTTTGAGAAAGAGCTCTGGATTTTTTACTTTTTCATATAACCTTTTTAAGGCCTTGAACTGCCTATCCTGTTCCTCAACTCTTATTGCGTCTTCAACGGTAAGGCCACGGAGTTTCTGGTAGAGCTCCTCCACTCTGCTACTGCAGGACATCTCCGCCGGCTACCTTTTCCGTTTCAGGGAGGTTCTTAACGTAGTCTTTAACCTCTTTAACTTTTTTCTGAAGGAGCTTTTTCATCCCGAAGTAGGAGAGAACGGAGAAGACGGAACCTAAGATAACTCCTCCCACGAACATGGGAATGAGTATCTCTTTTCCTGAGGAGAGGAGAGCTCCGAAAGAGCTGAAGTCTATGTGGGGAACGCAGGCGTGCCTTCTTAAGACGAAACAGCCAACGTAGTAGTCAAGTATGAGAATTGGTATCGTCGTCCAGGGGTTTGTTACGTGGGTTCCAACTGCGGCAGCAACCTTACTTGCTCTGGCGATAAGGGCTATCGTAACTGCCGTGATAACCTGAAAGCCTATAATGGGAAGGAAGCCGATAAAAACACCTACTGCAAGTCCCCTCGCCGTTTTGTCGGGGCTCTCGCGAAGCTCCGTCAGCTTCTTCAGGTAGTACCTGTAAGAGATGGCCTTCCTCAGTTTTTCTTTCATAATGGTTTTATTCTATAGCATTGGAACTTCAATATCAAGGGTGTTAAGAGTATTTTCACTATATTAAGAAGTTCTTTTTAAGTTGAAACTGAAGAGGTTCGGTGATAAATTTGCCTCTGCAATCTGAGGCAGGAGGTCTGGTATGGCAAAGTGTGCAATATGCGGAAAGACAACGATCTTCGTAAACAACGTGAGCCACTCCCACAGGGTTACAAGCAAGAAGCAAAGGGCTAACCTTCAGAGGGTTAGAGCTATCGTTAACGGCGAGAAGAAGAGGATCTGGGTCTGCACAAAGTGCCTGAAGGCAGGAAAGGTTCAGAAGGCTATATAGTGGCGGGAGCTCCCGCCGCTACCCCTTTGACAGGGAACCAAGTATCGCCTTCAGCTCTGCCGTTACAGTTCTTACCTCTTTCCCGGAAAGTGAAGGGGAGAAGAACCTTATAAAACCGTACTTGTCAATAACAACAACTGAAGGGGTTTTAAGGTTTCCGAGCCTGGTCTTAAACTGGTAGAAGAGGTAACTGTCTGCCGTTACTACCGTCTTTTTCACTCCCATCAGCTTCATGAAGGCGTCAACAGAGGCAAAGTCTGCGTCGTTGACGCTGTCTACAACAAATACGGTTCCTTTCTCTCCAGACCTCTCAAGCCGGGAAACGAGCTTCTCCGTAAACGGTGAGAAGAGGGAGTTAACGAAAAAGATAACAACGTTCCTGCCTTCAAGTTCCCTCTTTGTTATCTTTCCCCTTTTTGTAGGAATGGAGAAGGTAGGGGCAAGAACTTTCTGAACTTCAACAGTGTAGGGCTTCGGTTTAACCTTTCCTTTAAGTTTTGGAACGGGAGCTCTTTCCGTTGCCTGCCTCCTTTCGGCAGGGGGTTTCTTTGGAAGGAGAATGTACCAGTCCGCAAACGCAGAAGAGGTATAGAGAAGCGTTAAAGCTACTAAAGGTACCAGCCTTCTCAAGAGACCCACTCCTTTAAAAGCTGTTCAGGGTTACTGCTCCTCATAAGAGTTTCACCTACGAGAAAGGCATCTACGCCGGCCTCTCTCAGCTTGAGTATCTCCTCTCTTCTCTTTATACCGCTCTCAGAGACCGCCAGTTTACCCTCAGACTTTATTAACGGCAGAAGGTTAAGTGTTGTTGAGAGGGAAACTGTGAAGGTTTTCAGGTCTCTGTTGTTTACGCCGATTATCTCTGCGCCGGCCTTGAGAGCTCTCTCCACCTCCTCTTCAGTGTGGGTCTCTACTAAAGGCTCCATTCCAAGTTCTCTGCCGAGGGCTATAAACTCCCTCAGCTGGAAGTCTGAGAGAATTGCAACTATCAGAAGGTAGGAGGAAGCCCCGAGAGCCTTCGCTCCGTATATCTGAAACTCGTCTATTATGAAGTCCTTCCTGAGAACGGGAAGGTTTACAGATTCGGCAACCTGCCTTAAGTAGAAGGGAGAACCCTGAAAGAACTTCTCATCTGTAAGTACGGAAATGGCTCTGGCCCCTCCCCTCTCGTAGGCCTTTGCAATCTTTACGGGGTCAAAGTCTTCCCTTATTACGCCTTTAGACGGAGAGGCCTTTTTGACCTCTGCAATGATGTTTACGCCTTTTCCTGAGAGAGCTCCCTTAAAGTCGTAGGGAGTTTTCAGCCTTTCGGCCTCCTCCCTTAGAACAGATAGGTTGAACTTCCTCTTCTTCTCCTCAATCTCTCTTCTCTTGTGGTCAACTATTTTCCTGAGAATGTCCATCCCTCTTCCTCTTTTTCAGCTTCTCCTTAACGGTTTCTGCCTTGCCAGCGTAGTTTACCTGTTTTGCTCTGGCTATAGCTAGAGTGTTCTCCGGAACGTCTTTTGTAATTACTGAACCTGCAGCGGTTATTGAGTTGTCTCCAACCTTTACAGGTGCAACAAACAGGGTGTTGCTGCCTACAAAAACGTTCTTTCCTACCTCTGTGAACCACTTGTTGAAGCCGTCGTAGTTGCAGGTTATCGTTCCTGCGCCGATGTTTGTGTTCTCCCCTATACGGCAGTCTCCCAGGTAGGTAAGGTGGTTGGCCTTTGCTCCCCTCTCAAGGTAGGCTTTTTTCGTCTCTACAAAGGTTCCAACCCGGGCTCCCTCCTCAAGGACTGTTCCCGGCCTCAGCTTTGCAAAGGGACCTGCCGAGGAGCCGGACTTGAGGAGAGCTCCCCTCATCCAGCAGTGGCTCTCAACAGTTACCCCATCCTCTATTTTTGAGTCCTCTATATCTGAGAAGGCTCCTATAAAGCAGCTTTCCCCTATCTCGGTCTTCCCTCTCAGGTAAACGGGACCGCAGATTTCAGTGTCCTTTCCAACCTTTACTTCAGGCTCTATGTAAACGGAACCGGGGTTGTGGACAGTTACGCCTGATAGCTGGAGCTCCTTAACTATCCTGTCTCTTAGGAACTTTTCCGCTACGGAGAGCTCGTACCTGTTGTTCACACCCATAACAGAGGAAAAGTCAAGAGTTTCAACGGGAACAACAGAGTAACCTTTCCTCTTAAATACTTTTAGAACGTCTGGAAGGTAGTACTCACCCTGAGCGTTGTCGTTGTCAATCTCCTCTAAAGCCTCAAGGAGCTTCTCAGGTTCAAAGGCGTAGATGCCTGTATTTACCTCGTCTATCCGCTTCTCCTCAGGGGTTGCGTCCTTCTCCTCAACGATGTAGAGAACCTCGCCTCCGTCCCGAACAACCCTTCCGTAACCTGTTGGGTCGGGAGCTTTAGCGGTCAGAACAACCATGTCTCCGGGAGTTTCTGCAAGCCTCTTTATATCCTCGCTCCTTACAAGGGGAGTGTCTCCGTTGAGAACGACGACTTTACCGCTGTAACCCTTTAAGAAAGAGGCGGCACACTTTACGGCGTGGCCTGTTCCAAGCTGTTCCTCCTGAACGGCAACCTTCACCTCCGGGAACTCTCTCCTCAAGAACTCCTCAACGAGTTCCCTCTTATGTCCAACAACAACGACAACTTCGTCGGCTCCCGCCTCCTTTGCCGACCTTACCACGTACCAGAGCATAGGTTTTCCAAGGAGCTTATGGAGAACTTTAGGAAGGTCTGACTTAAACCTCGTTCCTTTCCCCGCAGCAAGAACAACAACCTTAAACCCCATTTTCCCCCCTTAAATACGGCTTCTTCTAAAAATAGCTTCTGTATCGTTCAGGTAGTCTTTCAGTATCTTAGGGTGGTCAAAAACGAGTTTGTCAAAGGGAATGTTATCGTAGCTGAAAATCCTGGCAACTTTTGCATCGTCTGAACCTTCAGGCTCACCTCTTGCAACGCACTCAAAGACAACAGAGACAACGTGAAACCTGGGATCCCTATCCGGGCTGGAGTAGACTCTGAACTGCCTGAGAACAACAACGTCTAAACCGGTCTCCTCCTTCATCTCCCTTATTACAGCTTCCTCAACAGTTTCTCCAACTTCAACAAAACCTCCGGGAAGTGCAACTCCTACAGGCGGGTACTTTCTCTCTATGAGAACTATCCCGGTAAACTCTCCCTTCTCGTTCTGAACGTTAATAATTCCGTCAACTGCAAGGTAGGGAGTCTCTGGTTTAAAGGCCATTACTCTCCTCCAAAATCTCCCGTTATAAACTGCTCAAGCAGGCTCTTTTTCCTCTTCTTCTCGTACTCTTTTCTGAGGTCAAAACCCTTTCCCTTTGCGTCAACAAGAACGGCACTTACGCTCCCTATAGCAACTTCGGCAACAACTTTAAGGGGAAGGTGTCTCTTATCGGCAGAGAACCAGAAGACAACTTTACCTTTCCTGTGGAAGGCTCCTTCAGGGGAGAGGTTGTTTGAAGGAATAACCTTGAACGCCTCCATCTTCCCAAAGAGCGTGTCTATCTTCCTCTTATCTACAACCTTAAAGCTGACGTTCTGAAACTTCCCTCCGGCAAACAGCGGGAAAACGGTCTCTTTTCCAACTTCAAAAATACCGAAACGGCGGAAGAAGTAAACGGCAGTTACTAAGTCCTCAAAGGGAATGAAAGGGATTTTTATGTACCTTATCTGCACTTTTTTCGTATCAGGGTGAATTTTTTCGTACTTAACTATCCGCTTTTTCAGGTCGTAGGTGTAGACCTTCTCCCTTTTGTAGTGGCCTTCGTACTGGAAGAGGTAGGTCTTTTCCGGGCAGTTGGTCTTCTCGTTCCAGATTGAGTAGCCTTCGTCGGATATTTTCGTAAACCAGGAGGCAACACCTGCCGTTGACACTTTTCCCCATATCTTTATTCTGTTCCTGTCAAGCCTTACAACCTTTGACTTTGAGTCGGCAACGTGGAAAACAGTCCAGTAGAGGCGGAACTTCATCTCCTCGCCGGCAAAGTCGTAGTCTGAGGGTTTTTTTGAGATAACGAGCTCCGGTTTGTAGCCGGCTAAGGAGTTAGTAGATAAACATAGCATCGCCGTAACTGTAAAAGCGATAACCTTTTTCAACAGCTTCCCTGTAAGCATTTAGTACTCTCTCCTTTCCTGCAAATGCGCTTACCAGCATTAAAAGCGTTGAACGGGGAAGGTGGAAGTTTGTAATGAGTGCGTCAACAACTTTGAACCGGTAGCCGGGGTAGATGAAGAGGTTGGTTCTACCCTCTCCAGGCTCAACGGTTCCGTCCTCTTTTCCAGCACTCTCAAGGGTTCTGACTACCGTTGTTCCTACTGCCACTACTCTGCTTCCCCGCTCTCTGGCCTCTCTTATCGCCTCTGCAGTCTCCTCTGGAACGGAGTAGGTTTCGTAGTCCATTTTGTGGTCTTCCACGTTCTCAACTTTAACAGGTTTAAAGGTTCCAGGGCCTACGTGGAGCGTAACCGGCTTTATTATAATTCCCTTATCCTTTAGTTTCTGGAGGAGCTCCTCCGTAAAGTGCAATCCTGCAGTTGGAGCGGCGACGGCTCCCTCTTTACTTGCAAATACCGTCTGGTACTTCTCCCTGTCTTCCGGCCTCTCCTCCCTCTCTATGTAGGGCGGAAGGGGAATGTGGCCGACTTCTGAGAGCTTCTCCATAAAGGTTTTTCCGCCTTTCAGGTTGAACCTTAAAAGCCTCTTACCCTTTCCGGCGTAGCCTAAAACTTCTGCAGAGAGCTCCCCGTCAAAAATGACCCTTTTCCCCTCTTTCAGCTTCCTTGCAGGCTTTGCCATAACCTCCCAAACGTCTGGCTCAACCTGACGGACGAGTAAAACCTCCACTTTTCCGCCGGTTTCAAGCCTACCAAAGAGCCTTGCGGGAATTACTTTCGTGTCGTTTATTACGAGTAGATCCCCCGGGTTCAGGTAGTCAACGATGTCTCTGAAAATTCTGTGCTCTACATCTCCGGTTTTCCTGTTTAGAACTAAAAGCCTTGCAGAGTCCCTCGGCTCAACGGGAAACTTGGCAATCAGCTCCTTTGGAAGGTGGTAGTCAAACTCGCTCACTTTCATGGGAGCTCCCCTTCAGTAAATATCGTGGCTTCCAACGTCAATCAGAACGATTCCTTTTTCGGTAACTGCAAACGTCAAAATTATCCTGTAGCTCATAGTTATGGAAACGGAATACTTACCTGCGAGCTTCCCTTTAAGTTTACGAAGTCTGAGAGACGGATGGTTAGGGTTCAGCTCAAAGAGCTTTAAGACCTTTTTGTACCTGTCAACCAGTTCAGGATGTCTCTTTAAAAACCTTTTCTCTCGTTTTAGATAACTTTCAGTAAAGATAAGCCTGTACTTACTCAAATCCCGAGCCTCTTAAAGTGCTCCTCGGCAGATTCAACGGTGTATTTTCCCTCTTTTAGGTCTTTTTCAGCCTCTCTTATAGCGTTTTCAAGCTCTATCTCTTTCAGTCTTTCATAGTCTTCAACTTTAAGGATTACGTATTTCTTTTTTCCTCTAACCGTAATAAAAACGTTCTCAAACTTATCAAGGAGCTTTGAAACGTAAGAGACTCCTCTTCTCTTAAGCTCGTTCGCCGTAATAATCATAGCTCCTCCAAAAGCACTGTTAACAGGGCTAATATAGTTTTTCCTCCCGAAAGAGAGCAAGAAATTTCCCAGGTCGGGAATATACTTATAGTCTGCAACTACTCTCCGGAGACGAGTTATGGTAAGCCTTGAAAAGGTTAAAGAGCTTTCAGCAGAAGGGTTTAACCTCTTTCCTCTGTACACTCAGTTCCTGGCAGACCTTGAAACTCCCCTCTCTGCCTTTATGAAGCTGAAGGAGCTGGGAGCCAACATGCTCCTTGAAAGCGTTGAGGGTGGAGAGAAGTGGGGAAGGTTCTCCATTATCGGCCTTGGAAAGCTGATAACCGTTAAGTCTAAGGAGAAATTCGGAGAGGTAAACAGGCTCGGAAGGATAAGGGTTGAGGAGGTTAAAGACCCTTTAGAGTTTTTAAAGTCTGTCTTTAACTCTGTTAAGCCTTACAACCCGGGAAACCTTCCCAAACTCTGGGGAGGATTCTTCGGATACCTCGCCTACGACGCCGTTAAGTTCTTTGAGCCGAGGGTAAACGTTAACCCTAACAAGGAAGACTCTTTCCTCTACGACATGGTGTTTTCACTGCCGGAAGCGCTCCTCGTATTTGACAACGTTAACCACCTGATAACGGCCATCTCTTTCGTATTTACAGAGAAGGGAGAGGTTGAGAACGAGTACAGGAGAGCTGAAGAAAGATTAAGGAGGATTGAGGAGCTCCTCAAAACCCCGTCTCGCCTGCCGGAAGTTAAGACCGTTAAGTCCTCGTCTGAGTGGGAAACGAACGTTCCAGACGGCGAGTTTATGGAAATGGTTAAAAAGGCCAAGGAATACATAAAGGCCGGAGATATCATTCAGGTTGTCCTCTCCCGCCGTTTTGAGAAGCCTTTCTACGCAGACCCTTTGACTCTGTACAGAGCTCTAAGGCACGTTAACCCCTCTCCTTACATGTACTACCTAGACTACGAAGACTTTCAGATAGTAGGAGCCTCTCCTGAAGTTCTCGTTCGGGTTGAAAACGGCGTTATTGAGACACGGCCGATAGCCGGAACCAGGAGGAGGGGAAGAACGGCAGAGGAGGATAAGAGGTTAGAGGAGGAGCTCCTCTCAGACGAGAAGGAGAGGGCAGAACACATAATGCTCGTGGACCTTGCAAGAAACGACGTTGGAAGAGTTGCAGAGGTTGGAACGGTTAAAGTTACAGACCTTATGGTTATAGAGCGCTACTCCCACGTTATGCATATCGTCTCAAACGTTATCGGGAAACTAAAGAAAGATAAAGACGCCTTTGACGTTCTAAAAGCGTGCTTCCCGGCAGGGACGGTTTCGGGAGCTCCAAAGGTGCGTGCGATGGAGATAATAGACGAGATGGAACCCTCTGAGAGGGGAGTTTACGCTGGAGCCGTCGGCTACTTCTCCTTTGACGGGAACATGGATACAGCAATTGCCATAAGGACTGCAGTTGTCAGGAGGAACAAGGTTTACGTTCAGGCGGGAGCCGGGATCGTTGCAGACTCAATCCCCGAGCTTGAGGCGAAAGAGACCCTGAACAAGGCGAGAGCTCTCTTTAAAGCAGTTGAACTGGCAGAGGGAGGACTAGCTTGAGCGAGAAGCTCTTTGACTTAGAGGCAGAGTACTCCGTTCTTGGAACGATGATAGTTCAGCCTTCCTTCGCATTCAGGGGGGTGGAGCTCCTTTCCCCTGAAGACTTCTTCAAAGTTGAGCACAGGAACTTCTTCCGCTTCGTAAGAGACCTGATAGCTGAAGGCTACACAGAGAAACAGCTCAACGAGATATCGTTTAAAGACGAGCTCCAGAAGAGAGGCCTCCTAGAAAAGGTAGGAGGGGAGGAGTACCTCTCAATGCTGGTTGAGTACGCACTTGAGAGCTACGAGAAGTTTGAGTCTGCCTGCAAAGTTGTAAAGGACAAAGCGGTACTAAGGAGAGTGGTTGACCTTGGAAAGAAGATAAACGAGTTTGTGGAACAGACTCCAGACCCTGATCTGCTTATAGAGACGCTGGAGAAGGAGGTCTTCTCCCTCTCTGAAGACAGGATAACAAACTCACTGGTTCACGTTGGAGAGGTCATTCCCGGAATCATCGGCCAGATTGAGGAGCTTGCAACCCGCCGTGAAATGGTTACAGGCCTTCCAACGGGCTTTTTCCAGTTAGATCAGATGACTTCAGGGCTCCAGCCTTCAGACCTGATAATCCTTGCAGCAAGGCCTTCTATGGGTAAAACGGCGTTTGCTCTCTCTATAGCGTACAACGTTGCCGTGAAGGAGGGAAAGACCGTTGCCTTCTTCTCCCTGGAGATGACAAAGGAGCAGCTGATAACGAGACTCTTAGCCCAGGACGCAATGGTTCCACTCCACAAGATAAGGAGCGGTTTTTTAAAGCCTCAGGAGATAGAGCTCCTCGTTGAAGCCGCCGACAGGATATCACAGGCTCCAATCTACATAGACGACACGCCGGGGATCTCAATCCTTGAGATGAGGGCAAAGGCAAGGAGGCTCCAGAGTGAGAGGGGATTAGACCTTATAATCGTTGACTACCTTCAGCTTATGAGGGGAATAAAGAGAACAGAGAGCCGCCAGCAGGAAGTATCTGAAATTTCAAGGTCTTTAAAGGCTCTTGCAAAGGAGCTCAACGTTCCCGTAATTGCACTATCCCAGCTCTCTCGCCAGGTTGAACACAGAGCAGACAAAAGACCTCAGCTTTCAGACCTTCGTGAAAGCGGATCGTTAGAGCAGGACGCAGACATTGTTATGTTTATCCACAGGCCGGAGTTTTATAAGAAGAACCCTGACCCTGAAGAAGAGGGAATGGCAGAGATAATCATTGCAAAGCAGAGAAACGGGCCAACAGGACCGGTGAAGTTGGCCTTTATAAAAGACCTTACCCGTTTTGAGAACCCCGACCCGAACCTCGTAAAGACGGAAGTTACTGAAGAGAGCAGGTTTGAAGAGGAGGAAGTTCAGCCGCCGGTGTTTGAGGAGGAGAGCTCCCCACCTGAAGACGACTTCACCTTTGGCGACGACGACCTATTTCAGATTTAAGTTCTTTAAGGATTTCTGTTATTTCACTTGTGTTTTCTGCAATTCTAAAAAGGACTATTAGAGTTTCAAGGCTAAGTCTTGAGAAGATGACTCCGCCGAAAAAGAGGAAAACAGAGGCAAACAGGTAGAGGATAACGTGAATGAGAGAACCGGTTAATAGGGACGTTCCGAATACAGCAACAGAAATAAAAAACCAAAAGATAATGGATATAACGTAAAGAACACTTACAAGTCTTAATGTAACAAAACTCTTAAAAGAGACATCAAAAAGGATGGAGAAGAAACTCTTATTGCTTTTCTCCATCTTCCCCCTCCGTAAGAGGGCAGATGTGCCTGTACTCACACCACCGGCAGTTTAAGTCTGAAGGGTTCGGCTGGAGCTCCTCAAAACTCCTCCCGTTTAACTCCTCCTCTACAGAGAAGATCCTGGGAACGAGGTTTCTCTTAAAGGCCTCAAGCTCTCTGAGGTTGAAAATCACCCTGTTAACCGTTCCATAACGAACGTTGTGAACCTCTAAGGCAAACCGCTCAAACTGCGGGTACTTAACGCTGGCAAGGAGGGCATACCACCTGAGCTGAGTCTTAATCCTGTTGTTAAACTCCCAGCTCTTACTGGTTTTGTGGTCTACTATGTAGAGGGTATTCCCCTTAGAGAAAATAAAGTCAAGCTTTCCCCTCATAAAAACAGAGTCTGAACCGTAGCCTACAGGCTCAAACCGCTCGTTAACAGCAAGCTCAATCTCTGAGGCAACAATGGAGCTCTCCTCCACCCTCCTCAGCTGGCCGTTTACAAACTTAACAATGTTAGGAAAGAAAGAGGAGATAAGGGAGAGGTTGGCCTCAGGCTCCATCTCCTTAAACTGGGAGGCAAAATCGGAGAGGAGCTCCTTCCCTATCGGCCTTCCCTCCTTAAAAACGGTATTGAGAGCGTTCTCCAGAACGAAGTGAACTCCGCTTCCGAGGATCAGGAAATCTGCCCGGGTAAGAGGTTCTACCTTCTCAACGTACCTGAAGAAGAACTCGTACTGACACTTCTTCGCCTTCTGAACCTTAGAGAAAGACCACGGCCTTAAGTGGTCTAAAGAGACAACCTTCTCGTAGCTTATCATCAAAATGCCCTTTCTAAGGATAAAATTACTTAACGTTAATATATTAGCACGGGGTAGAAAGTGAAAGAGAACATATATAAACTCCCCTACTTTATAGCAGAAGCTCTCATCTACTTAATAAGGGAAAACTCTGAAAGAACAACAACTGAAATTTTCAACTACATAAAACAGAAGCTATCCGGCGGGGAGTTCCTCAGTAGAAACGAAGAGAGTAACCGAAAAACACTACTTAAATCTCTCAAGTTCTTATCGGATATAGGAATCCTGGAACAGGTAGATGGAAAAGGCAGACAGCCAACCAGGTGGAGAATATCAGAAAAGGTATTTAAAGAGAGAAACTTTTACCTCAATGAAGACGAAATTACCTCTTTTCTCATCTTTTTTAGTTTCATTCCAGAGGAGTACAGGGAACTCTTCTTCTTTGAGCCGGTTGTCAGAGTTGCAGAAAGGCTCTCTCAGGAGATAGATCCGGAAAAGGTTAAAACGATAAAAAAGGCCTTTTTCTACGAACCCAGATTTACAATGAGGTTTGCACCGGTTGATAAGGAGCTCCTCAAGAAAGTTACAAAAGCAATTCTGAGGAAAGAGCCGATCTCTGTAGTAAAAGACCACGAGCTAAGGAACCTATGGCCTGTTAACCTCTTTTTCTTCAACGGAAACCTTTACCTCGGAGCTCTCAAGCCTATAAAGGAGGGAAACAGGTGGAAATTCCCGTTCAGGTCTTACCTCCTCCACAGCCTTGAACCTGCTCCATCCGAGCCTGTAACCCTTCCCAAACCCTCAGACCAAGAAATTGAGGAGGCAAGGAGAAACCGTATAGGCTTCTCTGATGACAACGAAGTTCCATTTATCTTTGGCGTTAAACTCTCGCCGTTTGCAGCAAGGGAACTAAAAAGGGGGGGAAAGGTATTCACAACCCAGTTCCACTCAATACCAGAGGAGAACACCGTTTACCTTGTAGGCTTTACCCACCCCTCATTCTACAACGACTTTCTCTCAAAAGAGTTCGTTGAGGTCATTCCCCCAAACGAGGAGATAAAGAGAGTAGCAAAGAAGGAAGACGTTAAGAAACTCCTCAAGAAAAACTACTCCCACCTCAACGCAGACAAGTTCTCCTACAACCTGAAAGAGAACCTGAAACGGTTTGAGGAGTTCAAAAGAGGAGTTTTAGAGATACTCTCCCAGAAAAAAGCCGCCTTTAAGTAAAAAAATCAAGTTTATAGGAATTATTTCTTCCTGTTCTCTTCTATCTTAACTCCTGAACCAACTGGTTGGGAGGTCTTTGAAAGATGAATAGGGTAATCCTGAAGTTCAGGGGGAAGTATTCGTTCCTCTCCAATTTCTACCCCTGTAAAGTTGAGTATGAGGGTCTTGTCTATCCAAGTGTAGAAAACGCTTACCAGGCTTCAAAAACTGCACCGCACAGGAGGAAGGAGTTTTTAAACATTTCCCCTAAAGAAGCAAAGAGAAAAGGAAAGAAGGTTCCTCTCCTTCAGGGTTGGGAGTCAAAAAAAGTTGACATAATGAGGGAGCTGATCTGGAAAAAGTTCTCTGAAAATGAGGAACTAAAGAAGAAGTTGCTTGAAACCGGCGATGCAGTCCTGATTGAAGGTACAACCTGGGGAGATGAGTTCTGGGGGGTTAATCTAAAGAAAAAGGATGAAAATTCTCCCTGGGGTTATAGAGGAAGGAATGTTTTAGGCCAGATTCTAATGGAAGTAAGGGAAAAGTTAAGAGAAGAAAGTAGGTAAGAGATCTGGGGAGGGAGGGGGATTTTAAACCAAATTCTGGAGGAGAAATGGTTTTAGAAGTACTGAAAAAAGCCGTTGTTTCAGGAGATGTTTTAAGTATTAAGAAATTAACCGAAAATGGAAAGTACACAACAGTTAAAAGTTCAAGCGGGAACTCTCTCCTCCACATAGCTGCTCTATGCGGAAACTATGAAGTATCGGTTGCAGTTATAGAAAACTTCCAGAAAAAGGTTTCAAAAGAAAACTTTAACCATAAAAGGTTGATGGCTGTTTTAAAGAACAGAAACGGGAAGACTCCACTCCACCTTGCTGCTGAAAGAGGAAATGTTGCTTTTATAAAAGCACTGAAAGAGACCGATAGGGTGCTGTGGGAGCTCCTCAGGAAAACCGGCGACAGTTTCGGAAACCTCCCGGTTCACACTGCCGCTGCAGAGGGTCAGGTTAAAGTTTTGAAACTCTTAAAAGACCAGTTAAACGAGAGAAACGGGGAGGGAAACACCCCACTCCACAAAGCTGTAAAGGGAAGGAAAAAGGAAGCTGTTGAGTTCCTCATTAAAGCCGGAGCTAGAAGAGATATTGAGAACGAACAGGGACTAACTCCAGAAAAACTCTCCGAATTCTACGGGTACACTGAAATATCTAATCTCTTCAGTCAGATTAGTTCAAAATGAATCGTTTCTAAGAAATAAACCTAAAGGAGGAGATTATGGTTTACGGAAGAGTGAAGGAGAGCCGTTTTCATGACATCTACCTGCCGGTGAGGAGAGACCTTAAGGTTGTTCTCTGGTCTCCCCACGCTGGAGCTCCCAGAAGGGAGTTCTACACGGGAACGATTGTAAGAGAGCTTCACAGGAGATTAGGTACTGCCGGAATAGTTGCTGAAGTTTCAAGGGTAATAGCAGACCTCAACAGGCCGGCAGACTACGCAGGGGTTGATTGCAGCTGTCCTGAAAACTACCAGAGAGAAGCCGTAGAGGATTTTTTCAACCAGCTAAAAGAGATTTTCAGAGAGCTTGAAGTTCTGGGAGAGGACGGAAAAGTAAGAGAAAAAACGCTCCTTTTAGGAATTCACGGAGTTAGGGATGAAATAGGCTACGGAATGATACTGGGAACAAGGCACGGAATCCTCTGTCCAACTGAGCTGAGAGGCAGAATTAAGAGAAAGCTGGAGCTCCTCCTTGAGGCAGCAGAGATAGACCTCAACCAGAACCCCATAGGCTGTGAGGTTTCAGGCTACCAGGGACACCCTTTTTTAGAGGAAGTGAGGGAAAAGTTTGGAGAGAAACTGAACATCGTTCAGTTAGAGATATCAAAAACTCTCAGGACCAGATACACAGACCAAGTAATAACAGCCCTCTCAATGGTTGCCCTGACCCTCCGGTAGGGTCGGGGACTTCTTCCAAGCAGGAGGAAAAGCCATGAAAACTTTTACAGTCGCCGTTTACGGAACACTTAAAAAGGGATTCTACAACCACTCCCTTTTGAAAAACTCTGAGTTTATAGGAACAGGCATTTCCTGCAAAAGGTTTATCCTTGGACACTACAGCTACCCAGCAGTTGTTCCGGGAGAGGAGGGAGCTCCTGTAGAGGTTGAAATTTACCGGGTAGATGAGAAGACACTTAAAAACTTAGACTACCTAGAGGGTTACCCGACCTTTTACACAAGGTCTTTAGAGAAGTTCAAACTAAACGGAGAGGAGGTTGAAGCATTTATCTACCATCTGCCCCGTGAAAGGGAGTTCTTCAGCTGGAAAAGGCCAGAGAGCGATACCCCTTACCGCTGGACAGAAAAGGGTTGGATTCCTGTTGAATAAAATTTTATTTATAAGGAGAAGAAAATGGCAAAGAAAAAGGAAAGTAGAAAGCTTGAAGAGGAAATCCCCGCCGCAGTAAGAATAGAGGGAGGATTCACCTACGAACAGCTTAAAGAGATAGTCAACAGCCCACCACCAAAGAAGGTTATAGAGGCTTATGAAAAGTTAATAAAACCTATGAGAGAAAAATCTGAAGAGTTTAATCGAAAAATGCTAATGAAAATGTTTAGAGCAAAAAGTATGGAGGAAGTTGAAAGAGAAATAGCCAAACTGAGAGAAAAGGCCAGAGACCTGTGGGAGGAAAGGGAAAAATGAGAACGCTCAACGGAGATAACATCTTCACAGAAGTAGAGAGAATAGTAGGAGAGGCAGAAAAGAGCATAAAAATTGCCTCTGCATGGCTTAAAGGTTCTCTTGTAAAGAGGCTCCTTGAGAACGTTGATGCAGAGAAGGACGTAGAGATTGAGGTTATCCTGAGGGGGTCGGAGCTCCGGGACCTCCTCATAACAGACGAGCTCGTCTTCAAAACGATAAGGGAAAAGGGAGGAAGAATCTACCTCAACAACCGGCTCCACGCAAAGTTCATCGTAGTAGACGACGTAAAGGCCGTTGTGGGATCAGCAAACTTCACAGAGTCTGGGATGTCTGACTACTCAAAAGGAAACATAGAAGTAGCGGTCTACTACGACGCATCAGACGGAGAGGAAGTAAAAGAGCTCACAGACTACTTTGAGAGGATAAAAGAAGACCCGGGAACTGTAATCTTCTCAGACGACCTCATCGGCTTTGCGCTGAACCCCGTTAAGTCAAACTCCTTTGAGTTTATCCTGCTAGACCCGGAAATAACAGAGCAGAGCTACGTTGAAGTAAGGGACGGAGAGAGGAAAATCTTAGGAAAGATAGAGAGCATCTACTCCTACGACATGGGATTCTTCGCCAACCCCTTCTCAGGGAGCGAGTCCCAGGTCTTTGGCTCTATAGAACAGTTTAAGCTCCTCTTTTCCGGAAGGAAGGACAACAGCTGGAAGAAAGCCGCCACCTACTCATACCTCAACGAAAACGGAGATAGGGTAAGGATAGCGGTAGCCCAGGTTGTAGGAGAGATTAACGGCCAGAAACTCCAAACTCCACTGAAGCCCTTTAACGTTGGAAACGGCGTTTACAGAGCATCAAAAGAGACGCTTAGCGCCGTAATGAAAAAGAACTTCTCGGGGAAAGAGATGGAAACTCCAATAGAAATTGGAAACCTTGAAGGGAACAGCGACATAGCTGTTTTCATAGACCTTGAGGAGATAATCACAAAACACATGGCCGTTCTTGGAACAACGGGTTCCGGAAAGAGCCACTTCACAAAACTCTTCATAAAAAGAGCAGTTGAAACAGAAAACCCGCCAGAAGTTTTCATCTTAGATCCCCACGGCGAGTACAAACAGGGACTTATAGATATGGGAGTAGACCCAAAGCTTATTAAAGAAGTAAAAATTTCAGATACCCTCTTTCCTATTTACCCTGAAGAAGTTGAAGAGTTAATAAAAGAATTGGGATACGGTCAACTAATTTCAGGCAACAACAAAACCGTTAGAAAGAACAGAAACACAATAGTTAGGTGGGTAAAGCCAGATATAGGGAGCTCCGGCTTTAAAACTGGAAACCTGAAAGAACTCCTCTCTCAGATAGAAGACGAAAACGGGAACAACCCGCTAACCTCAGACACCTACGTTACCAGAACCTTAACAGGAAAGTGGGAAAAGCAGGAAAAGGTCATTAAGGATTTAAGGGAGCTCCTTAATCCCAACGAAGAAGAGAAACCCCTAATCTTCATACTGAACCTGAAAGAGATAACAGACCCGCAGACAAGGGTAAACCTCGCCGGACTCTTCATGCAGGAGCTCTTTTTCAAAAACAGAAACGAAACAAAGAGAAGACTTCTAATCCTTGAGGAGGCCCACAACTTCGCCCCTGAAAAGAGCTACGGAGACGTCTCCGCAGATAAGAAGAACTTAGCCCTCAACGCTGCCCGCAAAATCGCAGCCGAGGGTAGGAAGTTCAACTTAGGCATCGTTGTAATCACCCAGAGGCCAGCTCAGGTCAGCAAATACGTTCTGGCCCAGACAAACACACAGGCAATGTTCAGAATAATAAACGTCAACGACCTTCAGGCAGTAGAAACCTTTGTAGAGTTTGCCGGCAGAGACATAACCTCTCTGCTGCCAACGCTCCAGACCGGCAGCGGAGTAATCAGCGACTTAGCAGTTCCATTCCCCGTTTTAACAAAGATAAACTAAATAAAGGAGGCAAAAAGTGAGAGAATCAGAATTCAGATCAAAAATTGCAGAGTTCCTTGAAAAGGAAATTCCAAATTACAGAGTTAGAGAACATCAGAATTTACTCTATCAGGTGGTGGTAAATGAAAGATTTGAGTTTGAACCAAACACACCGTTAAATCCGAGAAGAGGAAATCATGCATTCCAGGCAGATATAGTAATTGTTAGAGAAAACAACAATCTCCCTTTAGTTGTTCTTGAAACAAAGTATAAGAGCTTGAGTTCTCACGAGGTCATAACCTATTCTACAAAGGCGATTAAGCATAAAGAGATATATCCGTATATCAGATACGGCCTCGTCCTCGGAGGAAAGGAGTTCATAGACAAAAGGTTCTTCACACACAACATAGGTTTTGATTTCGCCATAGCAATAAGCAAGTTGTCTGATGAAAGAGGACTTAAAAAGCTAATTTCAGCTGTAAAAGATCAGATTGAAAGCGCAGAAACTCTAATAAGAATTTTCTCAAGGAGACAACCTGAAGTTAAATGTTTCAACGCAAAATTAATTATAGAGACGGCCCGTTAGGCGGGCCTCTTAATTACCTGTTTAAAAGCCTTTTAAATTCTAAAACGACTTCCTCAAGTTTAACTTCTCTCCTCTCTCCTGTTTTTCTATCTTTCAGCTCAACCAGGCCGTTTTGAACGCCTTTGCCGACGATTACCTGGTACGGAATGCCTATAAGGTCTGCGTCTTTGAACTTAAAGCCGGGGCGGGCGTTTCTGTCGTCTATCAGAACGTCAAAGCCGGCCTCTTTCAGCTCACTGTAAATCCTCTCGGCAACCTCTCTGATCTCCTCGTTTTTAACGTTTACGGGAATAACGATAACCTCAAAGGGAGCTATCTCAACAGGCCAGATTATCCCGTTCTCGTCGTGGTTCTGCTCAACGGCTGCGGCCATTACCCTCGTTATCCCTATACCGTAGCAGCCCATAATCATCGGCTTTTCCTGGCCGCTCTCGTCAACGAAGAGAGCTCCCATCGCCTCGCTGTACTTTGTTCCGAGTTTAAAGATGTGGCCAACCTCTATGCCCCTTTTCTCTATGAGGGGAGCTCCGCACTTAGGACACCTGTCTCCTCCCCTTACCTCTGCAACGTCTACAAACTCCTTAACCTCAAAGTCCCTTCCCCAGTTAACGTTCTTCAGGTGGTAATCCTTCTCCCCTGCTCCGGCCACGAAGTTAACCATAGGGATAACGGAGTAGTCGGCGTAAACGGGAATTTTTAGACCTATCGGAGAGAGGAAACCTTTCGGCTGGCCTGTGAACTTCTCTATCTCCTCGTCTGTTGCAAGGCGAACCTCTTTACCCCTGAATACCTGCTTCAGCTTTGTCTCCTCAACCTCTCTGTCTCCCCTTATGGCAACTGCAACAGGCTGGCCGTCAACGATGTAAACAAGGAGCTTTAAAATATTTTCAGGCGGAACCCCTAAGAACTCAGAAACTTCTTCAATTCTCCTGATGTTTGGAGTGTGAACCTTCTCAAGCAGCTTAAAGAGCTCCTCCCTCTTTTTCGGAACTTCAGGTTTAAGCTGCTCTGCCTTCTCGGTGCTTGCGGCGTATCCGCACTTTTCACAGTAAACCAGCTTTCCCTCTCCGGTGTCGGCAATAACCATGAACTCGTGGGAGAACTTTCCTCCAATCTCCCCGGTATCCGCCTCCACCGCCTTAAACTCAAGCCCCATTCTCTTAAAGATCCGGGAGTAGGTCTCGTACATGTTCCAGTATTCCCTTTCGGCATCCTCGTCTGTTGCGTGGAAGGAGTAGGCGTCTTTCATTATAAACTCCCGTGCCCTCATAAGGCCGAAACGGGGTCTTATCTCGTCTCTGA
>JALWGN010000063.1 GCA_027013575.1 Desulfurobacteriaceae bacterium | reverse complement strand
TAGGTCTCGTACATGTTCCAGTATTCCCTTTCGGCATCCTCGTCTGTTGCGTGGAAGGAGTAGGCGTCTTTCATTATAAACTCCCGTGCCCTCATAAGGCCGAAACGGGGTCTTATCTCGTCTCTGAACTTCCTGCCTATCTGGTAGAGGTTCAGCGGAAGGTCTTTGTAGGAGCGAACCTCTTTCCTTACGAGGTCTGTTATCACTTCTTCAGCTGTTGGAGCTAAAGAGTAGTCCCTCTCGTGGCGGTCTTTAAACTTGATCATCTCTTTACCGTAAACGTCCCACCTTCCACTCTCAAGCCAGAGCTCCGCCGGGTGCATAATGGGAAGGATCACCTCCTGAGCTCCAGCCCTGTCCATCTCCTCACGAACTATCCTCTCAATCTTCCTTATAACCAGAGCTCCCAGCGGCAGAATATCGTAAAGGCCAGAGGCCACTTTCCTTATAAAACCCGCCCTTATCAGAAGTTTGTGGCTGGGAATTTCGGCATCTGCAGGACTCTCCTTCTTCGTAGGTATAAACGCCCTTGAAAACCTCATGGCTCCTCCAAAATTTTGACTCTGCGGAAAATTAAGTTAGCCGGTGAGACATGAGAATTCTACACGTTGACACGGAGAGAGGCTGGCGGGGAGGAGAACAGCAGCTTCTCTACCTCGTTAAGGGTCTGAAAGGTAAAGGTTTTGAACAGGCAGTTGCCTGCAGAGCAGGAGATGAGCTTGAGAGAAGGTGCAGGGAACTGGGTATTAAAGTTATTCCTCTAAAGGGGAACCAGTCTTCAGACTGTTTGAGGGTTGCCGCCGTAGGGAAGGAGTTTGACGTAATCCATGCCCACGCCGCAAAGGCCCACACGATATCTGCCCTCTCAAAGAGGTTTCACAGGAAGCCGGTAGTCTATACGAGAAGAGTTGACTACGTACCCAGAAAAAACCCAGTAACAAGGCTCAAGTACAGGCTGACAGACAGAGTTGTGGCCATTTCTGAACCTGTTAAGGAAGTCCTAGAGAGGGAGCTCCCCTTCCTGAAGGGAAAAGTTACCGTAATTCCCTCCTCGGTTGACGTTAAAGAGCTAGACGAAAATGTCAACCCCAAAAAGGTTAAAGAGATAAAGAGAGAGCTCGGAGGAAAACCCCTGATAGGAACGCTGGCGGCCTTAACAGAACAGAAGGACATTCCCAATCTCATAAACGCCGCAGAGATAGTCCTTACAGAAGTTCCTTCTGCAAAGTTTGTGGTGTTCGGAGAGGGAAAACTGAGAAGAGAACTTGAAAGACTTATTGAGAAAAAAGGCTTAAAGGAGAAGTTCCTGCTCTACGGGTTCGTTAAAGAGGTTCAGAACTACACAAAGGCGTTAGACCTGTTCGTTCTGCCGTCAAGGAACGAAGGGCTGGGGAGCTCCCTCCTCATAGCAATGGCCCTAAAAGTGCCGGTGGTTGCAACAGAGACAGGAGGAACGGTAGAAGCCGTAAAAGACGGAGAGACGGGCATACTGGTTCCTCCTGAAAACCCCGGAGCTCTGGCGGAGGGAATCTTAAAGCTTGTAGAGGATGAAAATCTGAGAAACAGGTTAACAGAAAACGCCTTCAGTCTTATCCTTAACAAGTTCTCAGTCTCTGCGATGGTAGACTCTTACGTAGAGCTCTACCGGGAGGTAAAGGGTGGCTGATACCTTCAAAGCCTTTTTAGGGGAGATAAAGAGGAGGGTAAAACCGGGACTCTACAAAAACCTCTTTAAAGACCTGAAGCTGATAGAGGTCTCTGGAAGCAGGCTGAAACTAAAAACCAGGGACAAAGTAGTAAAGAGCCTCCTTGAGAAACAGTACGTAGAACTCCTTGAAGAGATAGCGGAAAAGACCTTCGGCAGAAAACTGCAGGTTGAGCTCCTATCACCTGAGGAGATAGAGCCACCGGCGCAGCCAGACCTCTTTCAGGTAATTGAAAAGAAGAGGAGAGAGAAGGAGAGCTCCCCAGAAACTCCAAAGATAACCTCAAACCTCAACCCGAAGTACACCTTTGAAAACTTCGTTGTTGGATCAAGCAACCAGTTTGCCCACGCAGCTGCCCTTGCAGTTGCAGAGAACCCCGGTAAAGCCTACAACCCCCTTTTCATCTACGGAGGAGTAGGTCTTGGAAAAACCCACCTGATGCAGGCAATAGGAAACTACATACTGAAGAAAGACCCTACAAAGAGAGTTGTCTACACAACAACGGAAACCTTCATGAACCAGCTGATAGAAGCCTTAAAGTCTGACAACATCCACAAGTTCAGGGAACAGTACAGAAACGTTGACGTTCTTCTTATAGACGACATCCAGTTTATAGGGGGAAAGGAGAGAACCCAGATAGAGTTTTTCCACACCTTTAACGCACTTTACGATGCAGGAAAACAGGTTGTTCTGACAAGCGACAGACCTCCAAAGGACATACCGACGCTTACAGAAAGGCTGAGAAGCCGTTTTGAGTGGGGGCTGATTGCAGACATCCAGCCGCCAGACTTTGAAACGAGAGTTGCAATCCTGAAGAGAAAGGCCGAAGAAGAGGGAATAGAAGTAAGCGACAGGGTTATAAAACTGCTAGCAACGATGATTAAGTCAAACATCAGACAGCTTGAAGGAGCTCTGGTAAAACTGAAGGCAAAGGCAACACTGGAGGGAAGGCCGATAAACGAAAAACTGGTAAAGGAGCTCTTCTCCTTGGAGAGTGACGAGGAGAGGAGAGAGAGAAAGCTAAAGGAGGTCTCACTGAAAATAGTAAAAGAGATGGTAGGAAAGGAGTTCGGCGTAGCCGTGGAACTCCTTGAGAGCCCCAGCAGGAAAAAGCAGGTTGCCCTCGCAAGGCAGGTGGCGATGTTTATGGCAAAGAGAATAGGTAACTTCCCCTATACCCAGATAGCTGCTGCCTTTAAGAGAGACGACCACACAACTGTGATCCACGCTGTAAGGAAGGTTGAGGAGCTCCTTAAGAGCGACAACGAGTTCAGAAAGAGACTTGAGAAGCTAGAACTTGAGATAAAAGAAGCGGTAGATAGGTCTGTGGAAGTTATCCACAGTGGTGTGGATAACTATGTGGATAGTTATGTGGATAACTAAAAAAGTGTGGATAACTCAGGAGAGTAGCGTGAAGTTATCCACAGGAAAAAGTTATCCACATCAGTTATCCACAGGAAAATCGGGAAGTTATCCACATAATGTGGATAACTTTCGTGGCTTAAACCAAAGTGAGGCAAAGATTTTTCTCTCTGGTGCACAATTTTTGTGCACCCTTATTATTATTATTACTGTATATATAGTAATTACTGTATATATACTCTATATAGGGAGGAGAAATAATGAAAATCAGGGTCAGCAAACTTAAAGCCCGCGACGCCGTTAAACTGGCCTCGTCTGCCGCCGACAGAAGAGGAACGATTCCCATCCTCTCTAACATTCTCTTTGAGGCTGAAGACAACGTTTTAAGGCTTACGGCCACGAACCTTGAGATAGGAGTTTCCACAGTTGTTGACTGTGAAGTTGAAGAGGAAGGAAAGGTAACCGTTAACGCCAACAAGGCAGCAAAGCTCTTCTCCTCCTTAACCGGCGACGAGATAGCGCTTGAAACTACAGACTCAAAGCTGGTTGTAAAGTCTGCAAACTCAAGGTTTTCCCTTGCAACTCTTCCACCTGACGAGTTCCCGGAGATAGAGCTCCCCTCCTCCTACCCGATTACCCTTCCCTCTGAGGAGATAGACAAGGCCATAAAGAAGGTCTCTTACGCCGCCAGTAAAGACGAGGCGCGCTACGTCCTTACAGGTGTTCTTCTCAGGTCTTTAGGAGACCGCCTCCACGCAGTTGCCACCGACGGCCACAGATTGGCTCTCTACGAGGTTTTAGTCCCTTCTGAAGGGTTCAGTGCCATTATCCCGAAAAAATCCCTCAGCGAGCTTAAGAAGGTGCTCAGAGAGGGTGAAGAGGTTTCAGTTGCAGAGCAGGGGAACAAGCTCTACTTCAGCAGCGGCGATACCGTTATGTGGACCTCGCTTATAGAGGGTGAATACCCTGAGTACACGGCGGTTATCCCCGAGGACAACCCGCTGACGATGTCTGCCGACAGGGAGGAGCTCCTCTCTGCCCTCAAGGAGGTCTCCATTATCTTTGACAAAGAAGAGGTTATGGCGGTTCTCTTTAACCTCTCAGATGGCAGACTGACCCTTCAGGCCAGAAACGTTGAGGGGGAATCTCCTGAAGAGGCCGAAGTAACGGTTCCCGTTGACTACTCCGGAGAGCCGTTCTCCGTTAGCTTTAACATTATCCACATGATTGAGTCAATCAGCTCCTTTGACGGCTCAACTGTTACGATGAAGTTTGGAGAAGAGCTTACCCCTGTTCTCATAGTCAGTGAGGAGGAGCCTCAGCTCAAAAACGTTGTGATGCCGATGAAGGTCTGATGGGAAGAGTAAAAACGGTTCCAAACCTCCTGACCCTCTTAAGGATACTTCTTCTGCCCTTTATAGTGGTTCTTATAGTGAAGGGTCACTTCAGGGTGGCCCTTCTACTCTTTATCCTCTCTGCCTTTACAGACTTCTTAGACGGTTACATAGCCAGAAGGCAGAAGTCTGTAACGAGTCTTGGAATACTTTTAGACCCCGTTGCAGACAAGCTCTTAACCTCTTCTACCCTCATCTCCCTTGCCTACGTAAAGCTCTGTGATCCCTACTCGGTTATAGCCATCGTCGGCCGTGAGGAGGCCGTTACCGGTATGAGAGCGATAGCGGCCTCACGGGGTCTTGTTATTCCTGCGTCAAAGGGAGGGAAGTTTAAAACCCTCCTCATTATGCTCTCTGTTGTTCTTCTCCTTTCAGGCTTTACCCTTTTAGGGGAGCTCCTTCTGGTAACCTCCGCCTTTGTGGCAATCTTTACCGGTTTAGACTACTTCGTTAAGTTCCTCAGAGAGTTAAAGGAGAGTCAGTAATGGAGCTGAAAGCTGTCCTTCTCTGCACCGTCCTTCCCTTTCTTCTTGGAGCCGTTCCCTTCGGCTACGTTATCGGGAAGCTAAAAGGGGTTGACGTTCGCCGACACGGAAGCGGTAACATAGGAGCGACAAACGTTTCAAGGGTTCTGGGGAAAAAGTACGGAGCTCTCGTGCTCCTCTTAGATGCCCTGAAGGGAGCTCTCCCCGTTCTTGCCGTCAAACTCTCAGGACTTCCTGAAGAGTACCAGGTTCTTGCCGGCCTCTTTGCCGTTTTAGGCCACTGTTTCTCACCGCTTCTCAGTTTTAAAGGGGGTAAAGGAGTTGCAACGGGGCTTGGAGCCTTCATAGTTATCTCCCCACAGGTAACCCTCCTTGCGTTTCTTATCTTTTTAGCAGTTTTCCTCTCTACCCGCTACGTCTCCCTCTCCTCAATAACCGCAGCTCTCTCCTACCCTCTCATCTACAGGTTCCTTGAAAAGCCCTCTGAAGTCTCGTTCATTCTCGTCTCTCTAACCGCTCTTGTTATAGTTGTTAAACACCACTCAAACGTAAGAAGGCTTTTAAGAGGAGAGGAGAAAAAGTACAGGTAGGGGTGGAAAATGGAGCTTAGAAGCTACCTGAAAGAGAGGAAGGAGCTGATAGACAGAGAGATTCTGAAGTTCCTGCCTCCCGAGCCGGCATTCGGGAAGAGGCTCTACGAGGCCGTTAAGTACTCCTTAACTGTAGGAGGTAAAAGGCTCAGGCCGATTCTCTGTATGGCGGGGTGTGAAATAGTGGGAGGGGAGCTGAAAGACGCGCTGACCCCTGCCTGCGCCATAGAGATGATTCACACCTACTCACTCGTCCACGACGACCTTCCGGCAATGGACAACGATACCTTAAGGCGCGGCCACCCTACAACCTGGGTAAAGTTTGGAGAGGCAACTGCCATTCTGGCGGGAGATGCCCTTTTAAACAGAGCCTTTGAGGTCCTTTCAGACTGGGAGTTTGACTGCAGCAGAAAGGTCAGGGTTATCTCTGAAATAGCCAGAGCTTCGGGGATGCTCGGAATGGTTCTTGGTCAGCAGTGCGACTTAGACGCTGAGGGGAGGAGTGACGTTACTTTAGAGGAGCTCCTCTTTATCCACAGGCACAAAACGGGAAGGCTCATAACCGCTTCTGTAGTTTCCGGAGGAATTACCGGAGGGGGAAGCGAAGAGGAGATAGAGGCTTTAAGGAGGTACGGAGACCACATAGGCCTTGCATTCCAGATAATTGACGACGTTTTAGACGTTGTGGGAGACCAGGAGAAACTGGGGAAAAACGTCGGCTCAGACCTTGAGAAGGGGAAAGTTACCTTTGTAACTTTCTTTGGCGTTGAGGGAGCTAAAAAGAGAGCAGAAGAAGAGGTTGAGAAGGCGATTGACTCTCTCTCCCTTTTCTCCTCACAGAAGAGAGAGCCTTTAGAGGCTATAGCCCGTTTTATTGTGGAGAGGGAGTATTAAATTAAGTTTATTAACTAAGCAGGAAGAGCCGGAGGGAACCTTTTGGTTTTAGATAGAGTGAACACACCAGAAGACGTAAAAAAACTCTCAGAAGAGGAACTGAAGCAGCTTGCCGGGGAGCTCCGGCAGTTCATAATCTCTGTAGTTGAGAAAACGGGAGGTCACCTTGCCTCCTCGCTGGGAGTTGTGGAGCTCACCCTTGCCCTCTTGAAGGTCTTCTCACCTCCTAAAGACGAGATAGTCTGGGACGTAGGCCACCAGTCCTACCCCTACAAAATACTTACGGGAAGGAAGGAGAAGTTCCACACCCTCAGGCAACTTGGAGGCATAGCCGGCTTTCCCTCCATAAAGGAGAGCCCATACGACGCCTTTGGAACCGGCCACAGCTCAACCTCAATCTCCGCAGCCCTCGGCATAAAGGTTGGGAAGAGGTTAAAAGGAGAAGAGGGACACGTAATAGCCGTTATCGGAGACGGAGCTCTCACGGCAGGTGAAGCCTACGAAGGCCTCAATAATGCCGGCCAGCTGAAGGAAGATCTGATAGTTATCCTCAACGACAACGAGATGTCAATCTCAAAGAACATTGGAGCCATCTCAAACTACCTTACAAAACTGACAACCGGAGAGAACTTAAGAAAGGCGAAAGAGAGGCTGGAGGAGGTAACAAAGAAAATATTCGGTGAAACGGTCTATAAAGGTTTAAAAAGGGTTGAAGACTTAGTTGTTAAAGGCCTCTTTCCACCTGGAATGCTCTTTGAGGAGCTTGGGTTTCGTTACGTAGGCCCTATAGACGGCCACGACATTTCCACCCTTATAACTACCCTTCAGAACGTCTCTAAAATGAAAGGTCCAACCCTCGTTCACGTTTTAACAAAGAAAGGAAAAGGCTACCCTCCGGCTGAAGAGAGACCCGAAAAGTTTCACGGAGTTTCACCGAAGAAGGGAAAAACTGAAGAGAAACAGGTTCCAACCTACACCGAGGTTTTCTCAAAAACCCTGATAGAGATAGCGGAAGAAGACAAAAGAGTTGTTGGAATTACCGCTGCAATGCCTTCCGGAACCGGTCTGGACAGGTTTAAAGAGAAGTTTCCAGACCGCTACTTTGACGTGGGAATAGCGGAGCAGCACGCAGTTACCTTCGCCGCAGGTCTTGCTAAAAAAGGGTTAAAGCCCGTTGTTGCAATCTACTCAACCTTCCTCCAGAGAGCCTACGACCAGATAATCCACGACGTAGCCCTACAGGAGCTCCCCGTCGTATTCGCCGTAGACAGAGCAGGCATCGTCGGAGAGGACGGAGCCACCCACCACGGCCTATTTGACCTCTCGTACCTCAGGGTAGTTCCCAACATGGTGGTTGCGGCTCCGAAAGACGAGGAGGAGCTCCGCCATCTCCTCTACACAGCCGTAAAGTCAAACAGACCCTTTGCAGTCCGATACCCCCGTGGAAAAGGCTACGGCGTTCCCATAAGGGAACCTCTAAAGGAGATACCTATAGGAAGCTGGGAAGTTCTGAAAGAGGGAACAGACGCAGTAATCCTTGCAGTTGGCTGGCCTGTCTATCAGGCGCTAAGAGCTGCTGAAAAGCTTGAGAAGGAAGGGTTTAGTGTTTCAGTTGTTAACGCAAGGTTCGTAAAACCCCTTGACGAGGAGCTCCTCAAAAAACTCTCAAGTCGTTTTGACCTTATATTTACAGTTGAGGAAAACACAGTTAAGGGGGGATTTGGCTCTGCAGTTAACGAGTTTCTGGCCTCCGGTTACGGTGGAACTGTAATAAACCTGGGAATTCCCGACCGATTCGTAGAACACGGTTCACAGAACCAGCTCAGAGAGCAGGCAGGTATTACGGAAGAGCAGCTCTACAGGAGAGTAAGGGACACCCTTATAAAGAGAAAAGAGAGGGTCAGTTAAAGGCTCCGGAGAACCCCCTAAGTTCAGGAGCTGTTATGAGAAAAGTACTTAAAACTGCTGCCACACTTTTGACGGCGCTCCTCATCTCCTCGGCCTCCTACGGAGTGGACTTCTACACCGGGGGAAGAGTAATCTTCGTCTCACCTACAAGGGGAGACGACAACAATCCCGGCACTTTTCGGGAACCTCTAAAACACATTGAATCAGCTCTAAAACAGGCAGAACCCGGAGACACAGTAGTTCTTCTAAAGGGAACCTACAGGGAGAACGTCAGGACGGTTAGGGACGGAGCTCCGGGAAAACCGATAACGATAGTTGGAATGCCCGGAGCTGTCATCAAAGGGAACGACAGACCCAGAGGAAGGGAAGTAGAGATAACAAACAGCTACATAACCCTCTCAAACCTGAAAATAGACGGTCATTTCAAGGACTGTGAGCAGGAGGACTGTTACCACGACGAGCTCATCTACGTTCACGGAGAGCCAGGGAACTACCTTACAGGAGTAAAACTTGTTGCACTCCAGGTAGAAAACGCCCTGGGAGAGTGTATCCGCTTCAAGTACACCCAAAACTCAGAAGTAGGATACTCTCAGATATCAAACTGTGGGCTTTCAAGTTTTAAATTCGGTAAAGGGACAAACGGAGAAGGAATATATATAGGAACGGCTCCGGAACAGTCAAACGGAAAACCGGATAGAACCAGCAACATCTACATACACAACAACTCAATAAGAACGGAAGGAAGCGAGTGTATAGACGTTAAAGAGGGAGCCACAAACGTAAAAATCTCAAACAACCTCTGCTCAGGGAACTTACAGTCAACAGTCGGAGGAATTTCTATAAGAGGCAATAGCAACTTAGTAGAGAGGAACATCTCTTTTGGAAACAGAGGAGCCGGAATTCGCCTTGGAGGAGATACAAAACAGGACGGAATATGCAACACAGTTGTAGAAAACGCCCTTATAGATAACGAAGACTACGCGCTAAAAATAATGCGTGAACCCCAATCCCTTATCTGCGGGAACTACTCCCCCTCAAAGAAGTTAAAGGTAAAACCGGAAAACAGAGAAATAGAGAGAAACGCATTTATCCCGTGCAGAAACCAGGATTGAAAATAAAAAAAAGCCTGGCACCGCCCTACTTTCCCACCCGCTCCCGCGGGCAGTATCATCGGCGCTGGCGGGCTTAACTTCCGAGTTCGGAATGGGATCGGGTGTTTCCCCGCCGCTATGGGCACCAGGCTTCCTATTATCAATACCCTATTCAGCTGCCAGTCCTTGACAGCACAATAAGGGAACCAGTACCTGAGACGGTTAAAGGCCGAGGCTCTCGGCCGATTAGTACCGCTCAGCTCCACCCGTTACCGGGCTTCCACCTGCGGCCTATCTACCTGGTAGTCTCC
>JALWGN010000062.1 GCA_027013575.1 Desulfurobacteriaceae bacterium | reverse complement strand
CCGTCAAGCTCTTTCGGGATTTCTCCGTTAAGTGCGGCATGGAGCTTTTCAAGGTAGATGAGGGCTCTTCTGGCGTTTGGCAGCCTCTCTGAGTTCTCCTCAACGTAGGAGAGGAGCTCCTGCCACTTCCCCGAAAACTTAGACTTCAGCTTATCAAGAAGGTAGTTCACCTTACCCTCCTCTTAAAGGCTCCTGGAATTCCCATCTCCTCCCTGTACTTTGCAACTGTTCTTCTGGCCACCTTAAAGCCTCTCTCTTTTAAGAGCTGAGCTATTTTGCTGTCGCTGTAAGGTTTCCTCTTATCCTCAGACTCTATTATCTCCCTTATCGCCTCCTTGAGGCTCTTCTGGGAGCTTTCTGATGCACCCCTAAAGAAGAACTTTGAAGGGTAGACCCCGAAAGGGGTTTCTATAAACTTGTCCTTCAGAGCTCTGCTAACTGTTGACTCGTGAAGTGAAAGGGCAGAGGCTATCTCTGAGAGGGTAACGGTTTTTAGGGTTTTACCGTCTTTTAAAAACTTTCTCTGCCTCTTAAAGAGCTCCCTTAAAACCTTTTCAAGGGTTTCCCTTCGCTGGTCTATGGCTTTTTTTAGCCAGAGGGCTCTCTGGTACTTCTCCTTTATGAACTTCTTAAGCTCCTCCCGGGAGGCGTACTTCAGGTAGTAGCTGTTGATCCGGAAGTTCAGCCAGGAGGGCTGAACGACCTCAACCTTCACCTCGCCGTTCTCAAGCCACACCCTTGCGTCCGGTTTTACCGGAACGCTAAACTCACCGTCTTCTCCGGGGCGGGTGTCGCACCTTCTGAGGTAGGCAAGGAGCTCCTCAAACTCCCGGTCTGTAAGGCCAGCCTTGGCCTTAAAAGTTGAAGGTGAAGAGATGTAGCCGAGGTAAGAGAGGGACTCTATCAGTTTACGGGGAGCTCCCATCTCCTCAAGCTGAACCTGAAGAGCCTCAGAGAGGGAACGGGAACCGCACCCTGCAGGCGAGAGTCTCTTAAAACGCTCCCTCACCCTCTCAACCGTTTCAACGGGAACGCCTAAAGAGGCGGCAATTTCCTCGTCTGAAGCCGGCAGGAAACCGCTTCTGTCTAGGTTTTCAAGGATGTAGAGGGCAACTTCCCTCTCCACCCCTTCAAACTCAGCCAGAACCTGGCTTTTCAGCCTGTCGTAAACGGTGTCACGGGAGGGGGGAGTAAACTCTTCTGTCTCTTCAGGCAGAAAAACATTTCCCCCTTCAAAAACAAAGTCAAAGCTCTCCTCCTGAGTGGAGCTTACAGAGGGGAGCTCCTCCTCTTCTCTCTCTATAAGTGGATTTGTCTCAACCTCGTTCCTCAGAAACTCCTCAAGGGAAACGACAGGAAGCTGAAGTAGCTGAAGACTTAAAACGACATTTGGAGTCAGCTTTAACTGTTGACTTAAAACAAGGTCTAAACCGAACTGCTGCTTCAAATCTCTCCCCGTAGTAAAATTAATTCCACCATGAAGAGAATATATGTCTTACCGCTTTCTCTAATCTTAACCCTGTTCCTCTTCGCCTGCGGAATTGTAAGGACCTCTCCATTTGGGGAGAGAGCACTAATTCTAATACCCACCTCTGAAGAGGTTGCCTTAGGAAGGGCAGCAGCCCGACAGATAGAAAGCCACTCAAAACTGTGTAAAGACCCGGTAATAAACAGCTACGTAAACTGGGTGGGTCAGAAGATCGCCGCAGTTTCAGGAAGGTACGACATAACCTACCACTACAAAGTTATAGAGAGCCCCGAACTCAACGCCTTCTCTCTGCCGGGAGGGTGGGTTTACGTATACACCGGTCTTCTGAAACACCTTAAAAACGAGGCCGACCTCGCCTTCGTTTTAGGCCACGAAACGGGGCACATAGTAGGAAGACACGCAATAAGAAGGCTCCAGCTCATATACGGAATAAACTTCCTCCTCTCACTTACCCTCAGAGGGAAGAACCTGTCTCAGGCAGAACTTGAGGTTATCAAAGTTCTATACCAGATAGTTATAGCAGGCTACAGCAGGAAAGAGGAGTTTGAGGCAGACGAGATGGGAGCCTACTTCACCGGGAAGGCAGGCTGGAACCCCGTTGCCTCAGTTGAGACCATAGAGATATTAGACAGGTTGATGAAGTTTAAGCCCTCGGGCGTTACAGAGCTCTTCATGGATCACCCGACCAACAGGAAGAGAATAGAGAACCTGAACAGGTGGATCAGAACCTTTCCGAAGAAGTGGCTTGAAAACCCGTTTAACGAAGAGAGGTACAGAGAGAAAGTTCTTAGGAGGCTAAATGGACATTCTGAAAGAGGGAAAGCGGGTAATAGAGGAAGAGGCAGAAGCGCTGAGAAAGCTCTCCCGGGAGCTTGACGAGAAGTTCGTAAAAGCAGTAGAACTCCTTTTAAAAACGAAAGGAAGGGTTGTCCTTACGGGAGTAGGGAAGTCGGGGCTAATATGTAAAAAGATAGCGGCAACTCTCTCAAGTACGGGAACCCCCGCCTTCTTCCTCCACCCGACAGACGCAGCCCACGGAGACCTGGGAATGGTAAGGGGGGAAGATACGGTAATTGCCGTATCAAACAGCGGGGAAACTCAGGAACTCCTCTCAATAATCCCAATCGTAAAGAGCTTCGGAATACCCGTTATAGCGATAACGAGCAACCCAAACTCTACACTTGCAAGGCTTTCAGACGTCGTTTTGAACCTCCACGTTGAGAAAGAGGCCTGCCCTTTAAACCTCGCCCCAACAACTTCAACAACAGCAACCCTTGCTCTGGGAGATGCAATAGCCTCTGCCCTGATGAAACTGAAAAAGTTCTCAAGTAAGGACTTCAAAAAGCTACACCCGGGAGGGAAGTTAGGAATAAGGCTTTCAAAGGTAAAGGACTTAATGAGAAAGGGAGAAGAGATACCCCGGGTCTACCCGGAAACCCCGGTAAAAGAGGTCATATACGAAATTTCCTCAAAAAAGGTAGGAGCAACAACAGTAGTTGACAAGGAAGGGAATTTAATCGGAATAATTACGGACGGAGATTTAAGAAGAGCTTTTGAAAAGGGATATGACCTCAACTCAAAAGCTGCCGATATAATGACAGAAAAACCAAAAGTGATTGGTGAAGAGCTCTTTGCAGAAGAGGCTTTAAGGATTATGGAGGAAAATAAGATAACAGTCCTTCCCGTTGTTAATACTTCAGAGAAACTTGTCGGAATTATCCACCTACACGATATCTTGGGAAGGAGAATTCTCTAAATTCAGACAACCAACTTAAATAAAACAAAAGTGTGTTAAAATCAGAAAAAAACAACCATTTGTGGAGGTTAAAATGGCAAGAGGAAGAAAAGCAGGAAAAAGAGCAAACAGAGTTGTTAGACTATCTATACCAAAAAGACTCTACTTTATCCTATTGGGTGTTGCAGGAAACAACGAACAGAAACTCAACAGACTCATCAGACTAATAATTGAAGAGAAACTTGAAAACTCAACAGTAGCAGAGCTCTCTCAGCTCCTTGAACCATCAAGGAAAAAGGAAGAGGAAGAGGCAGAAAACGAAGAGTAGTTTAAACGTTAACTCCGAGGGATTCTAAAAGGGCCCTCCCTTTATGGAGGGTCTCCTCGTACTCCCTTTCAGGAACAGAATCCCAGACGATACCGGCTCCAACCTGGAGAGCTCCAAGGTTACCCTTAAACAGAAGAGTTCTGATAACGATGTTGAAGTCCATACTGCCGTTAAAGGCCATGTATCCAACTGATCCCGTGTAGAGAGCTCTCCTCGTCGGCTCAAGCTCTGCAATAATCTCCATCGTTCTCACTTTGGGAGCTCCCGTTATCGTCCCTCCCGGAAAGAGAGCCTTTAAAACGTCAACGCCCCTTACCCCTTTCTTTAAAACCCCCTTAACGTTTGAGACGATGTGAATAACGTGGGAGTAGCGTTCGGGAACCATCAGCTCGTCAACCTCAACGGTTCCGTGCTCACAGATCTTTCCAAGGTCGTTTCTCTCAAGGTCAACGAGCATCACATGTTCCGCCCTCTCCTTCTCTGAGAGGAAGAGCTCCCTCTCAAGCTCCCTGTCCTCCCTCGCCGTCTTCCCTCTCCTCCTCGTTCCCGCTATCGGCCGCGTCTCAACGGTGTTTCCCTCAACTCTAACGAGCCTTTCGGGGGAGCAGGAGACGGCCGTAAACTCTCCAAGCTGGAAGAAGAACGAGAAGGGAGAGGGGTTTAACTTCCTCAGTCTCCTGTAGAGCTCCACAAAACTCCCCTCAAAGAGAACGTCTATCCTCTGAGAGAAGTTAACCTGAAAAGAGTCTCCGGAGGCTATGTACTCCTTTATCCTCTTAACGGCGTGGGTAAAGTAGTCCTTACCCATGTTTGTTTTATAAAAAACCGAGGAGTAGTCCTTCTGACTGTAGTCTGGAAGGTTATCAACCCTTAAGTTTCCCTCAAGTGAAACCAGAAAAGCTTCCCTCTTCAGGTTGTCAAAGATCAACGCCTGACCCGGAAGGAAAAAGTGGACGTCAGGCATCTTTAAATCGTCAACAAAGGGAGAGGGGACTCTCTCTATAAAACGGTTGGCGTCGTAGGAGACGTAGCCGTAAATTCCAAAGGGCAGACCCTCAACCCGGTATCTATCGGCATATTTCATATAAAAGAGGTGGAGCTCCTCAAAAACTTCAGGGTTATCCTTCAGAACAAGCTCGTCTTCAACTCCCAGACAGATAACAGAGAACCTTCCCGTTTTACTGTTAACGTTGGCAGAGTCAAGGAAGAGCTTAACAGGGTAACCGGCCTCTGAAAGTGAGAGGAAGAGGCTGAAAGGATCCCTGTAGGGTAAACGCTCAACCCTCAAAGGCTATCCCTCCTCTACTGAGAGTGAGAGTCAATATAGGAGAGAAACGGCCTTTGTGCTATTATTCCTAATTACACGAAGCAGGAGGAACGTAATGAAACTTTCCGGTGCAGAGATTCTCCTGAGAGCTTTAGAACTTGAAGGAGTTGAGAAGATATTCGGATACCCCGGTGGAGCCGTTTTAGACATCTACGACAGGCTCCCCTTCTCCCCGCTGAAACACTACCTGACCCGCCATGAGCAGGGAGCAGCCCACGCAGCAGACGGATACGCAAGAGTTACAGGTAAAGTGGGAGTCTGTTTTGCAACTTCTGGCCCCGGAGCCACAAACCTCGTTACAGGCCTTGCAACGGCTCAGATAGACTCCGTTCCGGTAGTTGCCTTCACGGGAAACGTTCCAACCTTCATGATAGGGAACGACGCCTTCCAGGAAGTTGACACAGTTGGAATAACAAGGCCGATAACAAAACACAACTTTTTAGTAAAAGACGTTAAAGAGCTTGCAGACACCGTTAAGAAAGCCTTCCACATAGCGAGAACCGGAAGGCCAGGAGTGGTTTTAGTTGACCTACCAAAGGACGTTACGAGGGAGCTTGCAGACTTCTTCGAGGAGGAGTACAAAACTCCCGTCCAGATAAGGAGCTACAAGCCGGTTCTCAAAGGACACCCCGGTCAGATAAAGAGAGCTGCAAAGGCGATAGCCTCAGCCGAAAGGCCTGTCCTATACATAGGAGGAGGCGTCGTCTCCTCTGGAGCGTCAGACCTTGTCGTGAAGATGGCGGAGGTCGCCAACATTCCAATGACGGCAACCCTTATGGGTCTTACCGCCGTTCCGGGGAACCACCCGTTCTTCCTTGGAATGCTCGGAATGCACGGAACCTACGCCGCCAACATGGCCATTCAGGAGAGCGACCTGATAATCGCAATTGGAGCAAGGTTTGACGACAGAGTTACGGGTAAACTCTCAGAGTTCGCTCCAAACGCTAAAGTGATCCACATAGACATTGACAGCGCAGAGATAGGAAAGAACAGACACGCCGACATACCGATAGTCGGAGACGCAAAGTTAGTTATGGAGGAGCTCCTCCCCGAAGTTGAGAAGCAGGTAGCTAAGAACAGGGAGTTCTACGCCGCTCGGGAGAAGTGGATTCTGAAGGTGAGGAGCTGGAAGGAGAGGTACCCCCTCTGGTACGAGCCAAGCGACAGGGTAATAAAGCCCCAGTTCGTAATAGAGAAGATATGGGAAGTTACGAAGGGAGAGGCGATAATAACAACAGACGTAGGCCAGCACCAGATGTGGGTTGCCCAGTACTACAGGTTCAGGTTCCCGAGGCAGCTGGTAACCTCCGGCGGACTTGGAACTATGGGATTCGGCGTTCCCGCAGCGATAGGAGCAAAGGTTGGAAGACCAGACAAAACGGTCTTCTGCATCTCGGGAGACGGCTCCTTCCAGATGAACATGCAGGAGATTGTTACCGCCGTCCACTACAACATACCGATAAAGGTTGCAATCATAAACAACGGCTTCCTCGGAATGGTTCGCCAGTGGCAGGGAATCTTCTACCAGAAGAACTACTCCCAGGTTCACTTAGACGTCCAGCCGGACTTCGTAAAACTGGTTGAGGCTATGGGAGGCGTTGGACTGAGAGCTACAAAGCCGGTAGAGGTAGAGGCCGTCCTCAAAGAGGCGATGGCAATAGACGACAGGCCAGTAGTTATAGACTTTATCGTTGACAGAGAGGAGGACGTCTTCCCGATGGTTCCGCCCGGGGGAGCTCTCCACGAGATGATACTCCCCAGCTACGGCAAGAAGAAGGAAAAGAAAGCAGTTTAAGAGGTTAAGATGGACAGGAAGTGCGACCAGAGGAAGCACATAATCAGCGTTTTAGTTGAGAACCAGCCGGGAGCCCTTGCCAGGATAATAGAGCTCTTCAGCTCCCGCGGTTACAACATAGAGAGCCTGAACGTTGGCCACACGGAAGACCCGAGCATCTCAAGGATAACAATGGTTGCAAAGGGGGACGAGCACACGATAGAGCAGATAGTTAAACAGCTGAGGAGAATTATTGACGTCTTTAAGGTTAGAGACTTAACCGACAAGAAGAAGCTTGACAGGGAGCTCCTCATCGTTCGTGTCAACGTTGAAACCCCCGAGAAGAAAGAAGAGGTAATGAGGCTGGTTGAGATATTTGGAGCCCAGGTTGTTGACGTCTCAAAAGATACCTACACAGTAGAGCTTACAGGAGACGAAGACCAGGTTGACGCCTTCTTAGAGCTCATTAAACCGATGGGAATAAGGGAAATGGCTAGGACAGGAAGGGTTGCAATGGTAAGAGCCCTTCAGGGAGAAACCTTCGGAGAACAAAAAGAATAGTTAACATAGGAGGTAACAATGGCAAAGGTTTACTACGACTCAGACGCAAGCCTTGACTACTTAAAAGGTAAAACCGTAGCGATCCTCGGTTACGGAAGCCAGGGGCACGCCCACGCTCTAAACCTGAGGGACAGCGGAATAGAGGTCGTCATCGGACTGAGGCCTGGAAAGTCTGCAGAAAAGGCAAAGGCAGACGGCTTTGAGGTCTTAACTCCCGAGGAGGCCGCAAAGAGGGCAGACGTAATCATGTTCCTCCTTCCAGACCCCGTTCAGAAGAAGGTTTACGAGGAGGCCGTTAAGCCAAACCTTGAGCCTGGAAAGGCCTTAGCCTTCGCCCACGGATTCAACATCCACTTCAACCAGATAGTCCCCCCTGAAGACGTTGACGTCTTTATGGTAGCTCCAAAGGGACCCGGTCACTTAGTGCGCTGGACTTACCTTGAAGGAGCAGGCGTTCCGGCGCTTGTAGCAGTTCATCAGGACGCAACAGGAAAGGCTTTTGACATCGCCCTTGCCTACGCTAAAGGAATTGGAGCAACAAGGGCTGGAGTTATAGAGACAACGTTTAAGGAAGAAACAGAGACCGACCTCTTTGGAGAGCAGGCAGTCCTCTGTGGTGGAACAGCCGCCCTCATCAAGGCCGGCTTTGAAACGCTGGTTGAGGCAGGATACCAGCCTGAAGTTGCCTACTTTGAGTGTCTCCACGAGCTCAAGCTCATCGTTGACCTCATCTACCAGCACGGCCTCGCAGGAATGAGGTACTCAATCTCCGACACAGCAGAGTACGGAGACTACACAAGAGGCCCCAGGGTAATTGACGAGAGGGTTAAGGAGAACATGAAGAAGATCCTGAAAGAGATTCAGACGGGAGAGTTTGCAAGGGAATTCGTCTTAGAGGCTCAGGCAAACTACCCGGTTCTCAACGCCCACAGGAAGATGGAGGCAGAACACCCGATAGAGAAGGTTGGAAAGAAGCTGAGGGAGATGATGCCCTTCCTCAAGCAGCAGAAGAAAGACCTGAAATAGACTCAGGAGGGGGTTATCCCCTCCCTTTAAACTCCCTTCCGTAAATCTCCTCGGCCTTCTTCTTAAACTCCTCTGAAAGGACTTTTAACCCCTTTCTTTCCAGTATTTCGGCTATCTCTTCGTAGAGAGATGCAGCCTCAAGGAACTTTCCAAGGTTCAGGTAGCAGTCGGCCACTGCTTTCTTCAGGAAGGTGTTTTCCGGCTGAAGGGTAAGAAGAGGAAGCACCGTTTCAAGAAGCTCCTCACACTTCCCCTCTTTTAGAAGTTTTGAGACAAAAACTTCAAGTCTGTCGGCGGGAGCTCCCCTTTTGCGGCGAAGGAAGAGAGTAAAGCCGAGAACTGCTAAAAGAGCAGCTATCAAAAAAGGTGCAGCCGTTAACTTCCCTGAGGAGCTCCCCCCTTTCTGAGCAGAAACTGTTCTTCCTACAGTTTTAACTTCTGCTACGCTCTCTACCCTCTTCTCCTCGTCTTTTTTCTCTCCACTTTTAACCGGGGGAAAGCTGCTCTTTTCTGTTTCTATCGGCTCTTCCTCAGCCGTTAAAGGTGCAGTACCGGAGGGTGTACTTCCTGTCGGAACCTTCTCAACTTCCACCTTTTCCTTCTTCTGAAACTCCACGCCTTTCTCAGCCACCTCACCGGAAGAGACAGGTTGAGCTACAGCCTCTTTCTCTTCTTTCTTTTCAACCTTTTCTTTTTCCTTAACCTCAGATTCGGATGCATAGATAATACCTTCAGGAATAAACCTAATTCTGGTTATATAAAAATCGCTAACCCTTCCTTTAAGCTTCTCCTTAACAAACTTCTCTGCCTCGGCAAAGGAGGAGAAGAAACCAACTCTGACCTTAAACCTGCCGTTTCTGTAAGAAACTCTGGCGTAGGGTAGGTCTTTAAGCCTATTTAAAACCTCTAACGCCTTACTCTTTTCCTTAAATGAAGCAACCTGAACGGTATAGAAAAACTTCCCCGGCTGAGGTTCTACGGCATAAACACTAAAACTCAAAGAGAGAATCAGGACAACTAGAAGGAGAAACTGCTTCATTTAATCCTCTACCTTCTTTTTTAAACTCTTAACTTCCAGTTCTAAATCGTGAATAATCGTAAGCATCTGCTTTAAAGTCTCCATAACTGGGTCTGGCAACTGGCCGTGTTCAAGGTCAACCCTTGTAGGCTTTATACCGTCTCTCTTAACGACTTTTCCGGGTATCCCAACAACGGTTGAGTTGGGGGGAACATCTTTAATCACAACAGAGTTTGCCCCTATTTTACAGTTATCGCCGACTTTAACAGGCCCCAGAACTTTCGCCCCTGCTCCTATAACAACGTTGTTTCCTATCGTAGGGTGGCGCTTACCCTTTTTCGTACTCGTTCCTCCTAGGGTAACCTGGTGGTAGATGGTAACGTCGTTCCCTATCTCTGCAGTCTCCCCTATAACAACCCCCATTCCGTGGTCTATAAAGAAACGCCTCCCTATCTTTGCTCCCGGGTGTATCTCTATCCCGGTAATCCAGCGGGAGAGGTGGGATACCAAACGGGCAAGGGTTTTGAGTTTGTGGTTCCAGAGCCAGTGGGCAACCCTGTGGAACCAGATGGCGTGAAGCCCAGGATAGCAGAGGAGAACCTCAAGAATACTCCTAGCTGCAGGGTCTCTTTCAAAGACGGTCTCTATATCTTCTCTCAACCTTCTCAGCATTCTGCTAAACTCCTGTGCTAAAATTGATTTGCCGAAGATGGGAGGTGTCAATGTCTGAAGCCTGCGGGAAAAAGTATAAAAAATACGAGGAGTTCGCAAAGCTGTTTGAGATACTCTCCAACCCTATAAGAATCGGAATAATTGTTTCCCTTGCAGAAAGACCAAAAAAACCAAAAGAGATAAGGCAGGAGCTGGGAGTTCCTCAACCTCTTCTGTCTCAACATGCAACAATTTTAAGGGAAATGGGAATAATTGAGAAAGTTGATAGGTTCAACGTTAAGTCTCCTTGCAGACTTAAAGACAAATCCGTTATAAATATCCTTAAAGCTGCAGGTGTTCCCATTAACGAATCTTCAGAAGACTCAGGGAAAGAAGGGCAAGAATAACTGAAATTATCCAGAAGCGGACGGTAATCTTTGGCTCTTCCCACCCCATCTTCTCAAAGTGGTGGTGAAGCGGAGCCATTTTAAAGATCCTCTTACCTTCACCGTACTTCTTCTTTGTGTACTTAAAGTAGTAGCGCTGGATAATGACAGAGACAGTCTCAATAACGAAGATTCCCCCAGCCACGGCAAGTACAAACTCCTGCTTTGTAAGGAGAGCTACCGTACCAAGGAGAGCTCCCAGCGAAAGAGACCCCACATCCCCCATAAAAACTTCTGCAGGATAAGCGTTGAACCAGAGAAACGCCAGGGAAGCCCCGATCAGAGCAGAGCAGACAATGGCTAACTCTCCTGCACCGGGAACGTAGGGAATGTGGAGGTAAGTTGCCAGCTTTACGTTACCGGCAACGTAGGAAAAGACTGTAAAAACGAGGGCAGTTGTTATTACAGGTCCTATGGCAAGCCCGTCAAGACCGTCGGTAATGTTAACGGCGTTAGAGGTCCCAACAATAATAAAAACGGCCCAGGGAATAAAGAAGAGCCCAAGGTCAAAATGGAGGTTCTTAAAGACCGGGAAGTAGAGCTCCGTAGAAAAACCCGAAAAGTAGAGAAAAAGAGCGACAGCTGTCGCTACAGCCACCTGGGAGAGGAACTTCGCCCTCTCAGAGATCCCCTCTGGCTTTTTAAGCTTTGCCTTTACGTAGTCGTCAACAAAACCGATAACTCCAAAACCGGCCACAACAAAGATAACTATCCAGATAAACTTGTTAAGCAGGTCGTTCCAGAGGAGAACTGAGAGGAGAAGCGCAGTAATTATGAGGAGTCCTCCCATTGTTGGAACCTGCTTCTTCTTGTGGGTCTCAGGCATGTACTCCTTTATGGTCTGATTAAACTGAAGGCTCTTTAACTTCTTCTCAAAGTAGGGGTAAAGGAAAAAACCCAGAAACTTAGCGGTGAGGGCTGCATAGATGGTTCTAAAGGTTATGTACTTGAAGAGGGTAACTCCCAGAACTTTGTAGAAAAACAGGTAGAACATCTTACCTCTCTAACCTGACGTCAAAGTAATCCCTCAGTCCGTCTCCAAGAAGGTTAAAGGCCACTATGACGAGCGATATTGCAATACCCGGCACTAAAACCCACGGGTACGCCGATAGAACGTGAACGTTGCTGGCCTCGGAGAGCATGTTACCCCACGAGGGGAAAGGCTCTTGAACTCCAAGACCTATAAGGCTAAGAGCTGCTTCACCCAGTATATAACCGGGAATACTCAGAGTTGCGGCAATTATAACGTAAGAGTAGGTAGAAGGAATAACGTGGTTCAGTATTACGTAGAGGTGGCTTCCACCTAAAACCCTTGCAGCCTTAACGTACTCAAGCTCCCTTATAGAGAGAACCATTCCCCTTATAACCCTTGAAAGCCCCGCCCAGCCGATAAGTGAGAGTATGGCAACGATGACTATAAAGACCAGAACGCTGGGCATATCAACGGGAAACATAGACCTTAAGGCAAGCATAAGGTAAAAGGCGGGAAAGGCCATCAAAATCTCAACGAGCCTCATTATTGCCGTATCAACTACACCTCCAAAGTATCCGGCAATTCCTCCAACAACCAGCCCCAGAGAGAAAGAAATGGCTACCCCTATAAGGCCAACGGTAAGAGAGATTCTTGTTCCGTAGATAAGCCTTGAGAATATATCTCTGCCCAGTCTGTCTGTTCCAAAGATAAAGATGTGTCCTCCCCCTTTCACTCCAAAGAGGTGGATATCCGTCTTTATAAAGCCGAAGAGGTAGTGGGGATAGCCTTTAACGAAGAACCCAATCGGGTACTTCTCTGAGTAGTCAACGGTGTAGAGCTTGTCTACAGGGTCAACGAGTTTGTGGCCGTAAACGAAAGGCCTTAAGTGAAAGTTTCCCTTCTCATCAAAGAAGTGGATGGGCGTAGGAGGTTGATAGGGGTGGTGGCGGAACTGAACGTCGTAGGGGTAGGGAGCTATAAAGTCTGCAAAGACAGCAACAAAGTAGAGGAAGAGAAGGAAAACGAGCGAGTACGCAGCAAGGGAGCTCTTTCTGTAAAGGGCAACCAGGAAGTTCAGAAACCTACTTACCAACCCTTCCCTCCACCTCTCTCTCCCTTATCCTCGGATCGTTGAGGGCTAAGAGGAGGTCTGCAATCAGATTACCTACAACGAGCATTATGCCACCTATGTAGAGGGAACCCATAACGACGAACAGATCCTGAGACATAACGGCGTCAAACATTAACCTTCCCATACCCGGCCAGGCTGTAATTATCTCAACAAGAGCTGCCCCAGAAAGGAGGTTGGCTATGTCAAACCCTATAAGCGTAAAGAACGGGTTAAGGGCGTTCCTGAAAGCGTGTTTAAGGACAACTCTCCTGTAGGGAAGCCCCTTCGCTATAGCAACTTTTACGTAATCCTTGTTCAGTTCGTCCAGAACGGTTGAACGAACGAGCCGCAGAAGACCCGCTATACTGCCTATAACGAGAACTGTAAGGGGAATGGCCATGTGCCACAGTCTGTCAAGGAGCTTTCCAAATAGGGAGAGTTTATCGTAGTTCTGGGAGACGACTCCACCTATGGGGAAGAGCCCCGTTTTTGCAGCCAGGTACATAAGGACAAAGGCTAGGAAGAAGTTGGGAACGGAGATACCAAACAGTGAGAAGAAGACGATAAGCCGATCCAGTAGTTTTCCCCTGTAAACGGCTGCAACTATTCCAAGTGGAACGGCTATAAGCCAGGAAAAGAGAAAAGAGGTAACTGTCAGCTCCAGAGTGTTTAAGAGCCTCTCTTTAATGAGGTCTAAAACCGGCTTGTGGTAGGCAAAGGAGTAGCCCAGGTTAAACGTCAGAGCGTTTTTGAGCCAGTGGAGGTACTGTAAAAGGAGGTTCTGGTCTAAACCGTACAGGCGGCGGAGCTCCTCAATAGTCTCCTTTGAAATTGACGGGTTCAGCTCAAGCTGTGTAAGGTAGTCACCGGGAGCGAGCTTTATAACAACGAAGGAGACAAAGGTCATCCCGATAACTATCGGGATCATCTGAAGCAAACGCTTCAGAACGTACTTAAACATATCAGCTTCTTACGTACTCCGTAATCACCTGATTGCCACACTGGAAGACCCGCTTAATCCTGAACCTCTTAACCGAATCAAGGGTTTTAAACCCTTCTCCCGAGGTTAAGGAGGGAACGTCGTCTCCTCCTACGATAACGGGCAGGTGGATGAGCCTTATCTCGTCAACGAGGTCGTTCTTTATCAGCTCCCAGTTAACAGAGCTCCCCCCCTCAACCATCAACTTCTCTATACCCATCTGCTTGAGCTTTTTAAGGAGCTCCACAAAGTCTACTTTCTCCTTACCTGCAACAACAACCTCAGCTCCCTTTTTCCTGAACGCCTCTACTCTCTCGGCGGGAGCTCTCTCTGAAACGGCAATAACAGTAGGGGCAACCTCCGTGTTTAAAACGTTGGCGTCTAAAGGAATATCCCCCGTTGAGGACGGAATAACTCTTATCGGGTTTTCTCCCTCAACGTAACGTACCGTAAGGTTGGGGTTGTCTATCCTGACGGTGTTGGCACCGACCATTATTCCATCGCACTCAGCCCTTATCTGGTGCAGGTACTTATTGGCTTCCTCGTCCATCAGTTTCATTATTTCCTTACTGGAAACCCCTTTAGCAAGGGTAAGCTTGCCGTCTATAGTAACCTCAGAAACTATTAGAACGTAAGGTCTATCCATCTTAAACCTCGTACTCTTTTCCGTAGCGTTTGTACAGGTAGTAAAGCCTGTGAAGAAGAGAAAGGAACGACATAACGGCTATAAACTCTATACCGTAAGTCAAAATTTTGTGGTTAATCGGGTATAGTATAGAGGTAACAAAAAGAACTATAAAGGTTTCGGGTCTTCCAAAGAAGCCGGTATTCTCAAGTGGATCCTTTATCTTACCCGTATCCCTCTGCTGGTAGCCAATTTCAGCGTAAGCAACAGGCTTTATAAACGTATGGAGCATTGTTGAAACAACGGCAAGAAGAGCAACCCACGGACTTGAGTACTTCAGGGCAACAGCTCCCAGTACAAAACCGTCCACCCACTTGTCGGCAATCCAGTCAAAAACTGCTCCAAACTTCGTTGCCTTTCTGTTGTTTACGGCAACGTACCCGTCGCAGAGATCAAGTACTCCCGACACAAAGAGCAGAAAAGCTCCAACAACCGGGTGGCCGGAGAAGTAGAGAACGGCAGAGAGCGTTCCAAACACAACGGCCATAAGGGTTATTAAGTTCGGAGATACGTTCGCCTTAGCAAGAACCCAACCAAACGGGGAGTAAAGTCTTTTAAGTGTATCTCTCTTACTGGTTATGTTCATCACGGTCTCCCAATACTTTCATACGTACATATCTGCTTCATAACGGAAGGCTCCCACAGGTTCCTTCCGTCAACAACAACTTTGCCCTTTAGTTTATCAAAATCAACGTCTTTAAACTCTTCCCACTCAGTAACGAGTATAAGAGCGTCTGCCCCTTCAAGGGCAGAGTACTTATCCTCTACCAGTTTCAACCTATTACCAAACTTCTCTATCTCGTCAGAGAGAACCCTCCCGGCGTTCTCCAGTGCCACGGGGTCGTAAGCTTTAACGGTAGCCCCAAGCTCAAGGAGCCTCTTAATAATAGGAATTGACGGTGCCTCTCTCATGTCGTCTGTTTCAGGTTTAAAAGCGAGCCCCCAAACCGCTACAGTTTTCCCTCTAAGGTCTGGAACGTGTTTAAGGAGCTTTTCAACAGGTTTCAGTTTCTGCCTTTCGTTAACCTCTATCACTGCCTCAAGGAGCTTTGGCTCTTCTCCTGCAGACTTTCCCGTGTGTATTAGAGCTTTAACGTCTTTAGGGAAACAGCTCCCTCCAAAGCCGCACCCAGCCCTTAAGAAGTGAGGACTTATCCTGTGGTCTAACCCCATTCCTCTGGCAACTACCGTTACGTCTGCACCAAACTTCTCACATATGTTTGCCACTTCGTTTATAAACGAGATCTTCGTTGCCAGAAAGGCGTTTGATGCGTACTTAATCATCTCTGCGGTAGGAAGGTCTGTTATGAGAATGGGAGGCTGGAGCTTTTCGTAGAGGGAGGCGACCATCCCGGCAACATCTCTGTTGTCTGCGCCGACAACAACTCTGTCTGGATTCATAAAGTCTTCTACCGCTTTACCCTCTCTCAGAAACTCCGGGTTAGAGACAACGTCAAAGCACTTCTCCGGCTCTTCTATCCCTCTCTTCCTGAGGAGCTCCCCTATAAACTCTTTTGCCCACCTACCAGTTCCAACGGGAACGGTTGACTTGTTGACTATTACCTTGAAGTCTCCCTCACAGATGTGCTCGGCAATACTCCTGTAGGCACTCTCAACGAAGGAGAGATCCGCTGAACCGTCTTCACGGGAAGGGGTTCCAACGGCTATGAAGATAAAGTCTGAGTTTTTAACTGCGTAACCGTAATCGGTCGTAAACTCTATGTTCCCGTTCTCTAAAGCCTTTTTAAGTATCTTATCCAGACCGGGCTCGTAGATGGGAATCTCTCCTCTCTTCAGCTTCTCAATTTTCTCCCTGTCAATGTCAAGGCCTATTACCTTATGGCCTAAATAGGCAAAACAGGCTCCAGAGACGAGTCCAACGTAACCTGTTCCGACTACCGCTATCCTCTTCAACTTTTTGCCTCCTTTAGAGCTAAACCGTAAAGTAGTCCCAGTTCGCTTACAGTCAAATAATCCCTGTCAAAGACTTCACAGAACACCTTAAAGAAGGCAAGCCCGGGAATTATTACGTCTGCCCTGTTCTCCTCCAGCCCTTTTACTGCCTTTCTTTCATTAACGGTAAGTTGTGTCAGTTTTTCATACCACTTCTCTATTACGCCACGGGAAACTCTATAGCCGTGAACAATTTCCGGCCTGTAGACCTCCATCTCCTCTTCCATGGCAACAACAGAGGTTATCGTCCCGCCAACGGCGTAAACCTCAAAAGGAGGCTCTACCTGTGATCTGACTTTGAGGAGCTCCCCCCTGACAAACTCCTCAAGGGCAGAGAGCTCCTCTTTCCCTGGCGGGTCTGAGCGGAGGAACTTCTCTGTAAGGAAAACTACGCCAAACTTTAAGCTGTTCAGGTACTCTATTCTGTCTGAAGTCCCGTAAACTATCTCTGTGCTGCCTCCTCCAAGGTCAACTGTCATTGCTCTTCCTTTAGGCTGAAAGGCAGAGACGTTAGCCCAGTAAACGAGCTCCGCCTCCTCCCTATCGGAGAGAACGGTTATCTCTATTCCGAGCTCCCTTACCTTCCTTAAGAACTCTTCAGAATTCTCTGCAAGCCGTGCAGCCTCAGTTGTTACAGCTATAACTTTCTCTGCTCCGTAACTCTCAATTATCTCTTTAAACTCCTTCAAAACCTTAACGGTCCTTCCAATACTCTCCTCAGAAAGCCTCTTTGTCTCCCTCACCCCCTTTCCCAGCTTAGTAACTTTCCCCACTTTTAAAATCTGCTCAACCCTGCCTCCCTCAACATCAGCTATCAGAAGACGGGTTGAGTTTGTGCCTATGTCAATAGTAGCTATACGCAAGCTTCCCTCCCGCTTTATAATTGGTTGAGAATTCTACCAAGAGGAGAGGAAACGGGTGTTCACAGGTCTGGTTGAAGAGGTAGGAGAGGTTAAAGATGTGAGAAGGAGAGGAAAGGGAGCTCTACTCTCAGTAAAGTGCTCAAAAGTTTTAGAGGGAACAGAAATAGGCGACAGCGTCGCAGTAAACGGGGTCTGTTTAACCGTTGTTGAACTGGGAAGGGATTTCCTCTCGTTTTTCGTCTCAAACGAAACGCTCCAGAGGAGTAACCTGGGGGAGCTCCGCCCCAAAACCCCAGTAAACCTTGAAAGAGCCCTCAGAGTAGGAGACAGACTCGGCGGTCACATAGTCCAGGGACACGTTGATACAGTAACGAAAATAACGGGAATAAAAAGGGAAGGTGAAAGCTACAGGTTCTTCTTCAAACTCCCTGAGAAGTTCTCACACCTGCTGATAGAGAAGGGCTCTGTCGCTATTGACGGTATAAGCCTTACAGTTGCTTCATTGGGAAAAGAGACTTTCTCCGTTGCCGTCATTCCCCACACGTACGAAAATACGAACCTCAGGTGGAAAAGGGTGGGAAACAGCGTAAACGTTGAGTTTGATCTGATAGGAAAGTACGTTGAGAGAATGTTAAAGGGCGCCCCGGGAAGGGACGCCAGACGTGTTACTCCTCAACTTCTACCGTAACGTCTTCGCTGTGCCAGAGGCCGTGAAGGTTACAGTAGGCGTGGGCTGTAAGAGTTGTTGTCTCCTCAAGCTTAATCTTGAAGACAACCTCAGAAGCAGCCCTTTCAGGCTCAAGGTCAGCCCTTCCTGCAAGGAAGTCTCCAGCCCAAAGGGAGATGTGGGAGATCCAGTGCTCCTTGGTGTTGGGGTGAGGAATGTCCTTACCTACAACAACCCTTACCTCAAACCACTCTCCCTTCTTAACCTTCTGGGGAGCCTCAATTACAGGTGTGTGCTTCCTCTTACCTACCGGTTCTGGTCCGTGAACTTTCATGTCTCCTCCTCCTCTTAGAGTTTTTATCTCAGCATTCCCTGAACTATCACGTCAACAGCTTCATCTTCAGTTAATCCCCTTGCCATGAGGGTCTCAAGCTGCTTCTTATCAATACTACCAATTGCAGCCTCGTGGGTAACCTTGGCGGTTTCATCGTTAACAACAACAACGGGAACGGCCTTAACTGTTACGTCCTTGCCTCTTATAACCTCTGAACAGTCTATGTGCCCCCTGCACCTTGGAGCGTTTCCGTAAGTCTCTCCCACAAAGGTTGCCTTTGTCTCATCTACAGCGATGATACGGCTCTTAGAGATTCCACGGGACTCTTCCCCGTTAAGGTGGATTACGTCCTCAACGTATATCTCGTCGTCCTTCTTTCCTATCATCTTTGTCTCAAAAACGGCAACGCCCTTTTTATCTACAGTTGCCTTCAGAACGATCCTGACCTTCCCAGCCCTGCCTCTGGTCTGTTTGAATACAGACCTGAAGTAGGCGTTCTCTCCAACGTAAGCCTCTGTTTCCGTGTCAAGCTCAACAAACGTCTCCTCTCCGTTGTAATGTAGGTCAAGGAACTCAAAGCGGGCGTTCTTCTCCACTCTAACCTTCAGCTTATTTTTGTGTTTTAGCTTTATCCCTTCAGCCATAGCACCGTAAACCTGAAACTTTACGTCGGCTCCCTCTCCTACAATTATCTCCCCTTCGGTAGTCTGAACCTCTGTAGTTTCAGCAGCACCAAAGCATAGAGTTACAGGTTCTTCAAGTTTTGTACCGGGCTCAACGTAAACCTTCGTCTTAACTCCGGTAGGCGTTTCAACAACTTCAGACCTTACACCGGGAGCCGGATAGCGAACGATAACTCTGTTTCTATCAACTAAGAGGTTGAACCTGTTCTTCTCAAAGAGGTCTTTTGGAAGACCTATCTGGATAAACTTCTTTGCAACTGTATCAAGAACGTCTTTCGTGGCCATTACTCACCTCCTACAAGTTCCGGGTTACGGACTTCACACTTAACGCACATCGTTTTGAACTTCTGACCCACCTCTTTGGGGTTTCCGGTCTGAACCACCTTGCCGTCACACATCAGTGTCGCTCTATCTGCAATTTCGGCTATCTCTTCCCTGTGGGTAATCATTAAAACGGTGGTTCCCCTGTCTCTCATGGTCTTTATCATGTTTGCAATGTCTTCCATAGAGGCAAAGTCTATCCCGGAGTCTGGCTCGTCTAAAACGGCAAGTTTTGGCCTCATCGCAAGGATTGAAGCGAGCTCAACCCTCTTCCTCTCACCACCTGAGAGGGTATCGTCAACAAACCTACTCAAGTAGGAACAGTCCAGACCAACAAGTTCAAGGCACTCAACGACATCAAGCTCTGGGTTGTTCCTACCCGAGAGTTTCAGATACTCTTCAACCGTTATCCCCTCAAAACGGGCAGGCTCCTGCCAGGCAAGTGTTATTCCCAGTTTTGCTCTGTCTGTTATCTTAAGGCCGTTTATCAGTTTATCCTTAAAGATTATCTCTCCGGAATCTGGCTCTTTCAGGTCGTTTATTCCCATTATGAGGCTTGCCAGCGTTGACTTTCCGGCACCGTTCGGGCCTAAAACGGCGTGTATCTCTCCCTCGTTAACTATCAGGTTAACCCCTTTCAGGATCGGTTTTCCGTCTATGGTAAGCTTAACATCGTTAACTGTAAGAATCGGAGCCATTGTCTCCTCCTGTACCGTTTAAGTGTATCTTAATTCCTATATTACTGATTGTCAAGACTTTCCTTCTCCTTGTTGAGAATCCTTATCAATAAATTGACTTAATCGGGGAGCTCCATAAATTTCCGAACTCAGATAAAACGAAGAGGTGAACCTTGAAGCTGATAATCGTAGGGGCAGGAGAGGTAGGAAGGGAGCTCATAAAACGGCTTCAGAAAGAGTGGAAGCTGGTGGTTATAGACCAGGACGAGGAGAAACTCCACAGGGTGGTGGAGCTCCTCAACTCAGAGTCCCTCAACAGAGTCGTTCTCCTTCAGGGAGACGGAACTAGCAAGCTGCTGCTGAAGAAGGCGGGAATAGAAGAGGCAACGGCTTTTGCAGCCTGTACCGGAGACGACGAGGTAAACCTTGAAGCTTGCAGGATAGCCAAAGAGTTTGGAGTTCCAACGATCTACGCCGTATCAAACAGCACCGAAAACGACGAAAAGTACGAGAGAGAGGGAATAAACTACGTAAACAAGGCGATAGCAACGGCCTCCCTCCTTGAGAGGCAGATAGAGTCGGGAATTGTAACGCCCACAAACGTGGGTCTGGGACAGGGAGAGATAATAGAGGTCTCGGTTATGCCCACCTCAATACTCGCCGGCTACCCGGTAGGTAAGTTCTCCTCCCGCCGCTGGAGGATCGTTGCAATATTCAGAGGAGACAGACTCATCCTCCCGAGGCCGAAAACGGTGATAAAGCCGGGAGACAGAATCCTCATAGTGGGGGACCCAAAGATCCTGAAATACATAGCCGGCCTCATAAAGTCTGGAGAGCCCCAGTTCCCGCTACAGTTTGGAGTGGAAGAGGTCATCTTTCTTCCGGAGTTTTCCCGGGAAACTATCCAGGACGCAAGGTTCTTCTACGAGAACACAAAACTCTCAAAAGTCTCCTTCTACACCTGTAGAAAACTGGACGAAACCTTTGTAAAACAGTTTGAGGACGTTAAAAAGGGAGAAGTAAGGGTTAAAACCCTTAAAAACTGTGAAAAGGAGTTCCTCCAGGAGATAAAGGACGAGAACTTTGGACTTATAGTAATGCCAGACAGGTACAAGGAGTTTCCTCTCTTCCTCGGGATAAAGACGCTTCCCATACTGGTCGGGGAGGAAACCCTCTCTCCCGTAGCAATAGCCAGAGGAACTACTCCTGTAGATAAGATTCTAGTCCCCGTATCGGGGTCCTTCAGCGGTATAAGGGCCCTTGAGGTCGGGATAGAGCTCTCCCTAATGGTAGATGCCTCTCTAACGGCCATCTACGTCTCCCCCTTTGAAAACGACGGAAAGGCAGAGAGCCTGAGGGAGAAAATAACCAAACTCTCAACGATGTACAAAGTTCCTATAGAGTTTAAGGTCCGTTACGGAAACCCGGTGAAGGAATTTGCGGAAGAGAGCAGGAATTACAACCTAGCAGTAATTGGTGCAAGAAAAGGCAGGAAGACGAACTGGTTCAACCCCTACCCTCCGTACCACATGTTTCACCGGGCAAAGTGCACGTCAATACTGATATATGTAGGTGAGTAGATGGAAGGATCCGTTGTATCAATAGTTCTTATCTCCATAGGCATCCTCTTTGTACCGTTTTTCAGTAAGCTGCTGAGGGTTCCCGTCTCCGTAGGAGAGATTCTCTACGGTATAGTAATAGGGAAATCTTGCCTCAACCTGATTGAGCCGTCTCAGTGGCTCAACTTCCTGGCAAACTTCGGATTTCTTCTGCTTATGTTTATAGCCGGACTGGAAGTAAAGATAAAGGAGATAGCTTCCCTCTCGCTTAAAACAAAGGTTATTTACACAGCCATACCTGCGCTGGTTATCCTGCTATCGCTCTACCTTGGCCACACGCTCTCATTTCCAACTCTCGTGTCAATAGCCCTGGGGGTAATTTCTGTAGGAATAGTAGTGGCAGTACTTAAAGAGAGGAAACTCCTGCACACCAGGTACGGTAAAACTGTTTTCCTGGTGGGAATAGTCGGTGAGGTTCTCAGTATCGCAACTCTTACTCTATTTGGACTCTACACGGCCTTCGGGTTGAGTTTTTCCTTCTGGAAAGGGATAGCAGAGCTCCTCATCTACCTCCTCGTTGCAAGAGTTCTACTGGTATTCCTGAAAAGTTTTGTCTGGTGGTACCCAAACAGATTTAAGTTCTTCTTTGAGAAGAACCCTTCAGAGATAGGAGTGAGAATAAGCCTTGCAGTCATGTTCGTTCTCTCCGTAGCTGCATCTTTAATCAACGTAGAGCCGATAATAGGAGCGTTCCTGGCAGGTGTGATATTTGCAACGGTTTTTGAGGATACAGAGAACATTGAGGAGAAGCTCTCTGGAATAAGCTTCGGCTTTCTTATTCCCATATTCTTCATCTCTGTAGGAATAAACTTTCAGATGCCCCACGTTTCGCTACACCTTTTAAAGCTCCTGCTGGTAATGGTTGCCGTTAGCTTTGCCTCAAAACTCCTTCCCTCCCTTCTTTTAAAACTTGAAGGTTTCAGCTTAAGGGAATCTGCCGCAGCAGGCTTCCTCCTCTCAGCCCCGCTTACGCTGGTAATAGTTACGGCAGAGCTTGGCGTAAAGATGGGCGTAATTGACCACCACACGGAGAGCTCCCTAATTTTACTTGCCATCGTTACGGGAATACTTGCACCAACTCTCTTTAACACCATCTACGGAAAGGGAGATGAGAGTAGTAATTCTTGACGGATACGTTGACGAGCCTACCTGTTTAGGGGTTTCTCCGTACGTGTCAACCTACGTTCGCTACGTTGCAGGAGCCCTCGTCTACTCCGGGATTCCCGAGGAGAGTATCTCTTACGTTGCCATAGACGATTACAGAAGGAGTGAGGAGAAGAGGGAACTCCTGAAAGAGGCAGATGCCATCTTCCTCATAACGGGAATGACGGTTCCCGGAAGGTACTTAGGCGGAACGCCGATAACCAAGAGGGAGATTGAGGAGATAGGGGAGCTCCCAGCCTACAAGGTTGTGGGGGGGCCTATAAAGTTCGGCTTTACCCTCAAAGGAGGAAGCAGGGCTGAAAGGCTTGAGTTCAGAGGTTTTGACCTTGTCTGCACCGGAGACGTTGAACTTGCGGCGTACCACGTAGGCAGGGCACTGGTTGAGGGAGTGGAGCTCCCAAGGGGAACCTTCTCACTCTACAGAACCGCAAAGGAGGTTGACAGATTCGCCCCCCTCGGAGCCTTCATAGTAAAAGACCACTTCTACTACCCGTTTGTAATCTGCGAAATAGAGACTTTCAGAGGTTGTGAGAGGAGACACCACTGCTCCTACTGTACAGAGGGACTTTACGGAAGACCCGACGAGAGGGATCCTGAAAAGATAGTTGAGGAGGTAAGAGCCCTCTACAGCGCCGGAGTTAAGTACTTCCGAGTAGGAAGACAGCCCAACATCCTTGGGTACAGAGCAAAGAAAGGGGAAGGAGAGTTTCCAGAACCAAACCCCGAGGTTATCTGCTCACTGTTCAGAGAGATAAGGGAAGTAGGAGAGATAAAAACCCTCCACATAGACAACGTAAACGCCGGAACAATAGCTGCCCACCCTGAAGAGTCGGAGAGAGCTCTCAGGTGTATAGCAACCTACGACACAGAGGGAGACGTTGCTCCGTTTGGACTTGAAAGTGCGGATCCTGAAGTAATAGAGAGGAACTACCTGAAAGTTGACCCGGAAGGGATAAAAACGGCCATAAGAATCGTCAACAGAGTTGGAGCTTTTAAAGAGAGGGAAAAGGGACTCTACAAACTGCTTCCAGGAATAAACTTCCTGGTAGGCCTCCCAGGAGAGACAAAGGAAACCTTCAGAAAGAACGTTGACTTTCTGAAGTCCATCTTAGACGAAGGGCTCTTAGTTAGAAGGGTAAACATACGGCAGGTTATGGTCTTTGACGAAACTCCGATTGCAGAAATGGTAAAGAGGCCGAAAACAAAGTACAGAAAGGAGTTTGAGAAGTTTAAGGAGTGGGTAAGGGAGAACTTTGACCTGCCTATGATGAGGAAAGTTTTTCCAGTTGGGACGATTATAAAAGATGTGCTACTTGAAACCTACGACGGAGCCCACACCTTAGGAAGACAGATAGGAACTTACCCGATTCTGGTCAGAGTTCCGGAGAAACTGGAACTGTTCAAGACAACGGACGTTGTTGTTGTAGGCCACAGGGAGAGGTCTGTTATAGGAATTCCCGTTCCCATTAAGGTAAACGAAATATCACACAAACTCCTTACCTACATTCCAGGAATTTCTAAGAACACAGCTTCAGAAATCGTTCTTAAAAGGCCTTTCAAGGACAAGAGGGAAGTGCTATCCCTCTTCCCCCAGCTTGAGAAGTTTGCAGACGAGATAGAGGTGTGAGGGGAGCTCCCGCTACCCCTCCAAAAGCTTAGCAGCCTCTTTTGCCGTTTTACCCTCGTGAACTATTGCAGCAATTGCCCTTACTATCTTCTCAGGGTCTTCGTGCTGGAAGGCGTTCCTTCCGATTGAGACGCCCCTGGCTCCGGCCTTCATGGCACCTTCAACCATCTCTAAAATCTCCATGTCGTTGCTCATCTTGGGACCGCCAGCTATAACAACCGGAATGGGGCACCCTTCAGTTACCCTCCTGAACGTTTCAGGGTCTCCCGTGTAGGCAACCTTAACGATGTCTGCTCCAAGCTCTGCAGCAACCCTGGCACAGTGGGCTACAACGTCCGGGTCAAACGGGTTCTCTATGTGCTCTCCCCTTGCGTACATCATGGCAACAAGGGGCATCCCCCACTCCAGACACTTCTCAGAAACCTGTCCAAGGTCTTCAAGCATCTTGTCTTCGTTAATGTCTCCAAGGTTAACGTGAACTGAAACTCCGTCGGCTCCCAGCTTTATTGCCTCCTCAACAGTACAGACCAGCACCTTTGAGTTGGGCTTAGGGGAGAGGTTTGTACTGGCAGAGAGGTGAACTATAAGTCCTACGTCCTTTCCTCCTTTCCTGTGGCCGTGGCGAACCAGCCCTTTGTGAATAATAACCGCATTGGCTCCACCGTTTGCCACCTTATCAATGGACTCTCTGATATCTATGATTCCAGGAATGGGTCCCATTGAAACGCCGTGATCCATGGGGATAATAACGGTGTTTCCCGTTTCCCTGTTAATAATCCTCTCCATCCTTATGGCTTTTCCTATTTTCATAACGGAAACCTCCGAATGTAATTTTCAGACGGATCTCTATAGGGTGGGATTTTACGATATTTTTAGAAGTGAACTACGCCCTCCCCTCCCCGAAGGGAGGGAAGTAGCTCTCGTAGGAGAAGAGGTACTTCTCTATGAAATCACAGAGGACGTGGCCGAGGGTGATGTGAACCTCTTGAATCCTTGGAGTTGAAAAGCTCTTTACGATAAAGGCGTGGTCAACAGCTCCTGCCAGCTTACCGCCGTCTCTACCGAGGAAACCTACGGTAAGTATCCCCATCTCTTTCGCCTTCTCAACTGCCTTTAGAACGTTTTCAGAGTTTCCGCTGGTGCTTATGCCTATTAAGACGTCTCCCTCCTGCCCCAGCGCCTCAACCTGCCTTTCAAAGATTCTATCAAAAGAGTAGTCGTTGGCAACGGCAGTAAGGATTGAGGTATCGGTAGTTAGAGCTATTGCCGGGAGAGCTCTCCTCTCCATGTTAAACCTTCCAACGAGCTCTGCCGCTATGTGCTGGCAGTCTGCAGCAGAACCTCCGTTACCGCAGAGGAGGACTTTATTTCCGCCCTTCACCCTCTCTGCTATCTCTTTAAAGACGGTAAATATCCTCTCCCTGTTCTCCTCTATAAACTCCCGTTTAAGGTCTGCACTCTCTAAGAAGCTGTAGTAGATAAGCTCCCTCATGCGTTCATAGCCTTTAAGAAGTCTTCGTTTGTCTTGTACTTCCTGAGCTTCTCAAGGAGGAACTCCATGGCCTCAACGGGAGACATGGAGGTTAAGAGCCTTCTCAGTATCCAGACCCTGTTAAGCTCCCACTCAGGGAGGAGGAGCTCCTCCTTCCTCGTTCCCGACTTGTGGATGTTTATCGCCGGGAAGACCCTCCTCTCAACCAGAGACCTGTCAAGGACGATCTCCATGTTACCGGTTCCCTTAAACTCCTCAAATATAACGTCGTCCATGCGGCTTCCGGTTTCAACAAGGGCTGTTGCCAGTATCGTAAGGCTTCCACCCTCCTCTATGTTCCTTGCAGCTCCAAAGAAACGCTTGGGCTTGTGGAAGGCGTGGGCGTCAATACCACCTGAAAGTATCTTCCCGCTGGGAGGAGTAAGGGTGTTGTAAGCCCTTGCAAGCCTTGTAAGTGAATCTAAAAGAATGACGACGTCTCTCTTGTGTTCAACGAGCCTCTTTGCCTTCTCAATAACTATCTCGGCAACCTGAGCGTGCCTCTCAGGAGGCTCATCAAAGGTTGAAGAGATAACCTCGTCTGCCAGAGTGTTCCTCTTCATGTCGGTAACTTCTTCCGGCCTCTCGTCTATAAGGAGAATAATGAGGTAAGTATCGGGGTAGTTGGTCTTTATGGCGTTTGCAATCTTCTGGAGGAGAACGGTCTTTCCGGCCCTGGGAGGAGCGACTATGAGTCCCCTCTGTCCCTTTCCAACGGGGGTTATAAGGTCAACAACGCGGGTGGAGAGCTCCGACGGGTCGTGCTCAAGCCTGAACCTCTCCATAGGGTGAAGGGGAGTGAGCTGGTCAAACTGAGGCCTTGACTTCGCAACCTCCGGAGGCTCCCAGTTTATGGCGTGAACCTTCAAGAGTGCGTAGTACTTCTCCCCCTCCTTCGGAGGACGAACCTCTCCCGCTACGGTATCACCGGTTCTCAGTCCAAACTTCCTTATCTGAGACGGGGAAACGTAGATGTCGCTTGAGCTTGGCAGGTAGTTGTTCTCGGGAGATCTAAGGAAACCAAAACCGTCGGGAAGAACCTCTAAAACGCCAACCCTAAAAATAGAGCCTCTTCTCTCGGCATCCTTCTCAAGAATTTTCTTTATGAGTTCCTGCTTCTTCACGGACTTTACTTCCAGTCCTAGGGACTTCGCAATCTTCCTCAGGTCAAAAATACTCATCTTCTGAAGCTGTTCCAAAGACAGACCTTCGGCTAAGTTTTCAGCCATGAACGGCTCCCTCCAAGTAGTTTCTTAATAGGCAGTGTTCTCTTCTTCCCTTCCCTTCCCTGCAACTTTTGAAACCCATATACTAAGCTCGTAGAGGACAAGCAATGGAAGGGCCATCATGATTTGGGAAAAGGCATCTGGCGGTGTGAGAAGTGCTGCCACCACAAATATTATAAGAATTGCAAACTTCCTGTTCTTCTCTAACATTCTGTAATTTATTATTCCCAACTTTGAAAGCAACCAGACAACTACGGGAAGTAGGAATACAAAACCGAAAGCCAGTATCATCTGGATTACAAAGGAGACGTAGCTTCCAACGGTGATTTGAGGAGTAAGCAGGTCTCCCATAAACCCAAGTAGGAACCTTAAACCAAACGGAAGGATAACAAAGTAGGCAAAAGAAGCTCCGGTAAAGAAGAACAGGAGAGAGAAAAACATAAAGGGAAGGATAAACCGCTTCTCATGTTCATACAGACCGGGCTCTATAAACTTCCAGACCTGATAGAGGACAAAGGGAAGGGCTATCAAAATTCCGGCGAAGAAAGAGATCTTAAGGGCTGTAAAGAAAGCTTCTGGAGGCGACAGGAAGATAAGCTTTCCCTGGAGGCTCTCCGGAAGGGGCCTTTCAAGGAAAAGGAGTATTTTCTTCTTGAACGGCCAGGCGACGAGAAAACCTACAACTATCGCCACAAAGGACTTAAAAAGCCTCTGACGGAGCTCCTCTATGTGTTCCGTTACCGGGAGCTCCTCCTCGGGAGTCTGGTAGTTCTTCTCAGGCATCTCCTACTCTTTTTATTCCTTAACCTTTATTTTCTCTACCTTCTCCTCTTCCTTCTTAACCTCTGCCTTCGCTACAGTCTCCTCTTTCTTTGACCCTTTACTCTCCTTCTTCTCCTCTTCCTCGTCTATTATCCCGGCAGAGGCCTTCCTGAACTCGTTTATCGCCTTACCTGTAGAGCGGGCAAGTTCAGGAAGTTTCTTGGGACCAAAGATAAGAAGGGCAATTACCAGAATAATTATAAGCTCTTGTGTTCCCAAACCGAACATAGTTCCTCCGGAAAATTAGGATTTTGTAGCTGACTTCAGACCGGAAAGGAGCTCCCTCAAGCCGGCTAAGTCCCAGGACTCTACCCTCTTTACAACGGCACTTCCAACAACAAAACCATCAGGGCTATTATACATCTGCTTTATGTGCTTCGGCTTTGATATTCCAAATCCCACTACCGTCCTTTTTCCTGTAACTCTTTTAACCCTTTCAATGTCCCTTTCAATCTCTCTGTAGGCAAGTTCCTCCCTTTCTCCGGTTATTCCCGTAACGGAAACGTAGTAGATAAACTCCCCAGTGGCCTCTCCTATCAGTTTCAGCCTCTCGTCTGTACTCGTTGGAGCGGCAAGGAAAACGGGAGAGAGTTTCAGTGACTTTACCTTCCTTGAGAAGTCCATTCCCTCTTCAGGAGGAAGGTCTGGAACTATGAAACCGTCTGCTCCGGCAGACTTTGCGTCCCTTATAAACCTCTCCTCACCGTACACGAATATCGGGTTGTAGTAGCCCATCAGTATAATGGGTTTATCGGTAAACTCCCTCAGCTTTGAAACCAGCTCAAGAACCCTACAGGTGTTTGCCCCTGCAGAGAGAGCTCTCTCGTGTGCTTTCTGAATGGTAGAGCCGTCTGCGAGGGGGTCAGAAAAGGGCATTCCCACTTCCACCATGTCGGCGTACTCAAGTATGAGTCTGAAGAGGTCTAAGGATCTCTTACAGTCTGGATCACAGGCTGTAGCGTAAACTATGAGGGGTTTCTCCCCTCTTCTCTCCAGCTCTTCAAACGTTCTGGCTATTCTTTCCATACTTTCTCCAGAGGTAGTAGGCTGAAAAGAGGAGCAGTAGAGCAATAACAGAAATTAACTTATGGCTAATAATAGTTGAAATCAGCTTACCTATCAAGTTACCGAGAAAGAGGTAGGAGAGCGCCCAAAGGAGAGCTCCCACCCCGTTGTAAACGGTAAACTTGAGGTAGCCGGGCTTGAAAGCCCCGATAACGACGGGAAGCGTAGGCCTGACAACGGGAAGAAACCTGCCGATAATAAGGGAGAGCTCCCCCTTACTCTCAACGAAGCGCTTTACCTTCTTAAAGTCCTCCTCGGAAACGCCAAACCGGGAAAGAATCCTCCCCAGGTAGTGCTCTCCCAGGAAGTACCCCATAAAGTAGGAGAGCTGGTAACCGAGGAAAGTGCCGAAAGAAACGCAGAGAACGAAGGAGAGAGGAGATATAATCCCCCTGGCAACTAGAACTGAGGAGAGTATAAGGACTTTCTCAGCGGGTAGGACAAGCCCTAAGAGAAAGGCCGTCTCAAGGAAAGACCAGCCAAACAGAACAAGACAGGTAAACTTCGGGTGCTCCTCTATAAAGTGAACGCTACTGTTTACAAGCTGGTAGAGTGTAGAGAGTTCCACTTGACACCTAAAAGGCTCTAAATTAAACTTTCCAATCGCACAACGGCCAATTATAGCAGGAGGTTGAGATAATGAAAAAGGGAATCCACCCCGAATACAGAGTAACAAGGGTAACTTGCGCCTGCGGAAACACCTGGATAACCAGGTCAACAAAGTTCCCTGAGATCAAAGTTGAAGTCTGCAACGCATGCCATCCGTTCTTCACAGGAACACAGAAGCAAAAGGTTGTTAGAGGTAGGGTAGAGAAGTTTATGGCCAAGTACCAGGGTAAGTACTAAGATGAAGGTGGAGCTCCTCTCCACAACTAAAGACTACCTGAAGGTTGTTGCAACGGCGGCCAGGGTTTGCTACTCGGGGCTGCCGGTTGAGGAGCTCCTTTCACGCTACTCAGAAGAGGAGGACAGAGCCCTCGTAGAGAGGGTGGTCGGAATGGGGCACCTCTCCGTAGTTGAACACGCAGTATTTACGTTCAAAGTGGATAAATCCTTTAAAGAAGAGCTCTTCAAAATTTTCATGGAGAAGCCTTTTATAAAGGTAAGTGAAAGGGAAGATTCCTTTATAGTCTCTTTGAACCTGAGAACGGCGGCGGAACTCCTCTCAGAGATGCCAGAGCTTGAGTTTACAAAGGCGATAGAGCCTTTCATCCCCGATTTTGTCAAACCGAAAAGTTGACAGATATCCCCTCTCCCTTTAAGAGCTCCCCCCTTGCCCTCTCTATCTCCTCTCTACCAACAGCTCTAACGAGAACCGGTTCAAGCCCTAAGGTCTTCAGTCTCTCCTTTACCTCTTCAATGTCTATCCTCTTAAGGAGCTCCTCTCCTCCCCAGAGCTCAAGTGAGATGCTCTTCCCGAGGAGTTTAAAGAGAGCCTTAAACTCCCCAAGCTCCGTTTCAAGCTCAACGAAGGCAGAAGAGAAGTTTCCAGCTTCAGACCTGTAAAAGACTCTTCCCTTAAAACCCTCGTCAACGTAAATGGGAACCTCTACAACCCCCAAAAGGGCGTAGAGGCCGTAAAGACCCAGAATACTGTTTATTAGTTCCTTTACGGAGGCTGCGTCTGGCAGTTTTACTCCTTTCCTCTCAAGTTCAGACCTCACCTCTGGCTTTAGAACCAGAAGGAGAGAGAGTAAAAGGTGGGGTGAGAAGACCTGAGGAGAGGAGAGAAACTGCTTAAAACCGGAAAGGAGCTCCGGGTACTCCCTTTCAATAACGGGAAGGAGAGCCGAGAAAGCCCGTGGGTCTGGTAGTTTAAGAAAACCTTTCAGGAGTTTGGGGAGCTCCTGCCTGAGAACTTCTGAGAGTTTACCGCTTACTGAGTTAACCAGGGAGAGCTCCAGCCTCTCCTTTCCCCCCTTCACCCTCAGAAGAACCTCTTCGCCGGGGAAGAAGTTCCTGTCCACTTCAAGCTTTGCCGTAAACTCGGCATCTCCAACTCTGAACTTTCCCCTCCCCTTTCCCTCGTAACCGAGGAAAACCGCCTTTAAGAGGGTTTCAAACTCAGTTTCAGCTCTCCCCTTCTGCTCCCCCTTTGTTATCTGAGAGAGGAGCTTCTTCATCTCGTGGTAGGAGAAGTTCTCAAGCTTCAGGGGGAGGTCTCGGCTTATCGCCTCTACGGGGATAATCCCCTCAATCCTCCTTATCTCCACGCTCCACCTACTCAAACAGGTCTGTTGAGAGGTAACGCTCTCCGGTATCGGGAAGAACCGTTACAACCCTCCTTTTAACCCCCAACTCTCTGGCAACCCTCACAGCAGCTGCAACGTTTGCTCCGGAAGAAACACCTGCAAGAACTCCAAACTCCCTGGCAAGCAGTCTGGTGTAGTGTTTAGCCTCCCGGTAGCTTACCTTCTCTACCCTGTCAATCAGTGAAGTATCAAGAACCTGAGGAACAAAACCGGCACCTATCCCC
>JALWGN010000061.1 GCA_027013575.1 Desulfurobacteriaceae bacterium | reverse complement strand
CCGGAATTACCGGAAGAGTCCCCACGCCGTTTTTGTCCATTCCGGTGTGGACTTTAACCTCTTCAAGTTTTCCGTCTCTCTTTACCTCCAGAGTAATCTCCCTGTTGGGGTTCAGTGCTACTATCTGCTGGAGCTCCTTCCAGTTCTTGACCGGCTTTCCGTTTGCCTCAACTATAACGTCTCCCGGCTTTAGCGGAACATTTTTAGAGAGGACGAACCCCACTTTTGCAGCTTCAACCTGGTAGGAGGGAATGTACCTGCCGATTGAGTAAGAGGCTGCGAAGAAGATGACGGCTAAAAGGAGGTTCATGAGGGGACCTGCAAGGGCTATTACAATTCTCTGCCAGGGCGGTTTTGCGTAGAACTCGTCGGGGGACTTTGCCGGCCTGTCGGGGTCTTCCCCGGCCATTTTTACGTATCCGCCAAGTGGAATAAGGCTAACTGCAAACTCAGTTTCACAGCAGCGGAACTTAAAGAGTTTGGGGCCAAATCCGATGGAGAAGGTTTCTACTCTTACTCCGAAAAGCCTTGCGGCGATAAAGTGGCCGAGCTCGTGGACGAATATGAGAATTCCGAGGGCAACTATGAAGGCAAGGAGTGTGTGCATATAACCTCCTTAAGGTTTTGAAGGAAATTTATGGTCTCAGTCAACATCTTTGAAGGCCAGAGAGGTTAAAGCCTCTTCTCCCGTTAACTTTCCGGTTTTTACAGCAAACTCTGCTTCGTTTAAGAGTTTAAGGAGTTTTAACCCTTTTTTGACTCCCAGTCTCCTGCTGTACTGTTTTACTCTGTTTAACGCCTGAGGTGGGAGCTTTACAGTCTGACCCGAGGCAACTTTTATTAGCTGGCGAACCTGAGTCTGGAGCAGCCCTATCAGCTGGAGGGGGTCGGTTCCTTCAGAGAGAAGGTGTGTTACCTGCGAAATGAACTGTTCTCTTTTTTCTTCTATTAAGGTGTAGATAACCTCAAACGGGTCAAACTTCGGGGTGCTTGTTAGAAGGAGCTCTACCACCTCTTCGGTTAGCTCTCCCGGGTAGCAGAGGAGTTTGTCCGTCTCGTTTTTCAGTTCCCACAGGTCGTTCCCGACTCTCTCTGCTATTATCGTTAGAACCTCAGGCTTTACGGTTCCCTTCTGAGATAGCTTTTTCTTTATCAGTCCCAGCGTTGTCTTTGGTGAGAGCGGTTCGGAGATTACTGTAACATCTGCTACTTCGGAGACTGCCGAGAAGAGCTCTCCCTTTAGCGTTCTGTAGTCTAAGTTGCTGAATGCTGCAACCACAAAGGAATCAAGGCTTTTCAGTTTTTTTATGAACCTTTCTCTCTCTGCCTTTTTTCTGAGCTTTCCCGGGAGCTCCTCTGCGTGAACAACTACGGGAACGGAGGAGTCTCCGAAGAGGGAGCTCCCCGTAAAGTTGAAGAACTCCTCTAAAGAGTCAGGATAGAACTTCTCAAGTTTTTCTCTCTCTTCAAGCTTTTTAAGGAACTGGTCTGTAAGGTAACTCTCCTCTCCGTAGATGAACACCTTTTTCCAGCGCCACTTTCCCTTTAACTCCTTAAGGGCTTCCTGAACTTTAAGAGTTTTCATTCCTTACCTTTACGATGGTTATTGACTTTGGTATCGTCGGGCAGGCGTGGGCACACCTGCCGCACCCCTTACAGTGTTCTGAGTGGAGCTCCGGGTAGTTAAAGTCTATCAGCGTTATTGCCCTGTCCATCTGTGGGCAGCTCCAGTAACAGCTCTGACAGAAAACCTGCTGGAAGGCAACACACCTGTTTTTGTCAAGTTTTGCAACGTAACGGAACTTTTTGAGGTTCTCCTCAGAGAGAGCTCCCGTTGGGCAGGCCTCTACACAGGCGTAACACTGTTCACAGTAGTTGTTCTCAAAGTTCATAAACGGGGTGTCTAAAACTATGGGGTTCATCTCCTTTACCCTGTCTAAAACCCCGGTTGGGCAGGCCTCTATACACTTCCCGCACTTTTCACAGAGGGCGAGGAACCTTTCCTCGTCGGCACTTCCCGGAGGCCTGAGGAACTCCTTGTTGGGTTTTGTTACCTCGTAGGTAAACTCTGCTGCTGCCTGAACCAGGGATTTCCCCAGCATCTTAAAGAAGTTTCTCCTGCTCACGGCAGAACTCCTTTTCTGTACCTTCTGTATGCAAGGAAAGCTAAGAGGAGGAGAGCTCCCCCTACAAGAGAAAGCAGGTTGATGTTCCTAATTACGAAGTTCTGAACCTCTTCACCGAAGAAGTAGATGAGGGCAGCCTCAGCAAAGAACCTGCTTCCCCTTCCTATAAGTGAGAAGATAAAGAGCTTTCTCAGGGAGGCGAAGAGAACTCCCGAGGTAATCGTAAAGAGCTTGTAGGGAAGGGGCGTGAATCCTGCAAGGAGGATGATCAGGCTCTCGTAAGACTCGTAAAGCCTGTGGACTTTTGCAACCTTCTCCCTGCCGAAGAACCTCTCTGCAAGGGGTCTTCCGCCAAAGTAACCGACGTAGTAGCCAACAACCCCACCTAAAGAGGAAAAGAGCGTTGCAACCGCCGCGTAGAGGAATGCCTCTTTCGGGTTTGTTACTGCAAGCGTTAGCAGCAGAACGTCGGGAGGGATGGGGAAGAAGATAGCCTCAATAAAGGCGTTGAAGGCCAGAGCGTAAACTCCGTACTTAAGGGCTAAACTCTTCCAGAAGGCAACAGACAGTATCTCCATCTACCACTCGTACCTCTTCAGTATTTCAAGGGCTCTGTAGTCTGTAAGGTCTAAATGTATGGGAGTTACGGAAACGTAGCCGTTTTTAACAGCCCAGTAGTCGGTTCCCGGTTCTGCCTTCCAGTTTGGCTCCTCTCCCCCTATCCAGTAGTATACCCTTCCCCAGGGGTCTCTCCTCTCCTCAACCTTTTCGGTGTAGGCCTTCTTCCCCTGCCTGGTAACCTTTACCCCTTTTATCTCATCTTTTGGAAGGTTTGGGATGTTTACGTTAAGACAGCACCCTTCGGGAATTCCCTGACTGTAGGCTTTCAGGGTTATCCTTTTCGCCCACTCTGCTGCATCCTTCCAGAGGAAGTCCTTGAAAGTTGCAAGGGAGAAGGCGATTGAGGGGATGCCTAAGAGAGCTCCCTCCATGGCGATAGAAACTGTTCCCGAGTAGGTGATGTCCTCTCCAAGGTTCGGCCCCCTGTTTATTCCCCCTATAACCATGTCGGGTTTTCTTCCCTTCATAATTGCGTGGATACCTATGTAGACGCAGCTCGTTGGCGTTCCGTCAACTGCGAACCAGTTCCCGTCAACCTGCTCACACCTTAAAGGCCTGTGGAGGGTGAGAGCTCTACCTACGGCGCTCCTTTCTCTGTCGGGGGCAACAACAACGACCTCTGCAAACTCAGATAGCGCCTCGTAGAGTGCCTTTAGCCCCTCCGACCTTATACCGTCGTCGTTAGAGAGGAGAATTCTGAGTTTCTTGTTAGCTTCCATTGTTTACCCCTAAGAAGACCCACCTGATTATACCTACAACTTCAACTGCTGCATAGATGAGAGAGCTTACCATTATCCCGTACTGCTTTGTAAGGTAGCCGTAGGTTGCGTAGAGGGCAGATGCAAACAGGGCAACTACAAACCCGACCTGCGGGTAGCCGAGGGCTGTTATCAGCAGTGCTACCACTCCAACTACAGATGCAGTTATCTCTAAGAACTTCTGAAATCTCGTTCTCTTCAACTCTCCTCCTTGGTTTGTGTTTTAAAATAGTTCCGGGAGGGAAGGAGTTGCAGAAGGTTAACCTGGTTGTGGAAATTCTGAAACTCCTCTCAGAGAGAGGAGAAAAATTTATCTCTACAACCGAGATTTTCAACGAGCTGAGGAGGAGGGGAGTTCTGGAGGGAGCTCCCCAGAGGGAGAGGGCAGAGAGGAAGAGGCTCCAGAGAGCGCTTTCAGACCTCCTTGAGGGAGGGTACGTTGAGAGGCGTTTCTTCAGGACGAAGGGGAAGAGGCCCGACGAGTGGCGAATAAACCTTAAAGCCTTTCCCTACTTTGTCTCCTACTCAGAAGAGGAGCTTATATCGCTCTTTACCCTCATCTCTTTCGTTCCCAAAAAGTACAGGGAGCTTGAAGTTCTAAAGCCTGCAATGGGAGCCATAGAGCGGCTCGGTAGGGGGATAGACTCTGAGAAGAAAGAGATTGCCAGGGCGTCTTTTGACTACCTGCCTGTTCCCGTTGAGCGGTTTGCCTTCATCTCAAACGGAACCCTTAAGCTCATATTTGAGGCGATAGTAGAGAAGAAGGGGCTTATAGTCAACTATGCCGGATACCAGAAGGAGATATTCCCCATAAAGCTCTTTACCTACAACGGGGTTTTCTACCTATCAAGTGTAGACCTTAAAACGAAGGAGCACAGGTCTCTTTTAGTTCAGAAGATGAGGGCACTCTCTTTAATTGACGTGGAACTTCCCGACTACTTCAGACAGAAGTTTAAAGATGTCTTCTTCCTCTTTGACAGGGAGCCATTTATCCTGAAGGTTCGCCTTCCTGCAGACTACTACAGGGACGTAAGGCCTGAACACGGTATTCTCCTCTACCCCACTCAGTTTAACTACAGGCTCCTGGGCGACGAGGTTGAGGTTCTTCTTGTCGGTTACCCCAGTTACAGGTTTGCCAGCTGGATAGTTCTGGACGAGCTCATAGCGATCTCCCCTCCCTCTGAAGAGGACGTTGAAGTGGCCAGGGAGAAGGGGGTGAAGAGGGACTACCCAGACCTCAGCTACAGCCTGAAGGTTAACAGGGAGCGCTTCAACCGGTTTGCCAGAGAGCTTAAAAGGTTCTTTGAGAAGAGGAGCTCCCTCCTGAAAAACCTCCGGTTATGAGCCACATTCCGGGGTATTGAGCTCATAAACTGAGAGGAAAAGGTTTTAAAGGAGGGGGCTGTGGCAGTTTTTATCTGTTCCCGTTGCGGAGCCATCGTTGAGAGTTCAGGAACTCCTGCCTCTTCGGGCTGTTCTTTCGGTTCCCACTACTGGCACAGGGTCTGTGATAGGGGAGGGATTACTCCGAAACCGGGAACTCACCCATACCAGTGTAAGAAGTGCGGGAAGGTTGTTTACTGCTTCAGGACTCCTTACTCTTCCGGGTGTCCGTCTGGCGGTTCACACGTCTGGGTCAGGCTCAGTTAGGAGCCTGGCTCTTTATTTTTGAGAAGTAGCTGCACTTTGGGTTTGAGCAGACTATGTAGTCTCCTATTGCCGTTTTCACCAGGTAGAGTGAGTGGCCACACCGGGGGCACACTCCAAAGACAGGAACCTTTATGCTTTTATTCTCCAGAAGCTTTATCGCCTCCTTCAGAATCCACCTTACCATCTCCTTTTCTCCTCTTCCAGCGTCTGTACTTTTCAAGGTCTTCCTCTATCAGGTAGAGGCAGACGCTTACAACGAGGGCGTCGTCAACCTGTCCGATTACAGGTATGAAGTCGGGGATGACGTCAAAAGGGTTGAGTATGTAGAGGAGCGCAGCTGCAGCCGCTGCCACAGTAAGCCACGGAACCTCTCTGTACTCTCCAGATAGGAAGTCTTTCAGGAGTGAGAAAAGGTCTTTCACGTCTGTAAAGAACCGTTTGAGGGGGCCTTTGAGCTTCTTCTCTATCTGTGGCTGTTTCTTTAAAACCTTTTCAACGTCTTCTTTTGTTATTTTTGAAGCCTCTTCCTTAAGTATCTCTTCAGCCTCTCTTCTCTCCAATTTAACCTCCTCTTTTAAATCCTAACTCTCTTTTAAGACTAAATGCGTCTTAAAAGAGGGACTCTACCAGCTCGGATATTACCGGGTTTGAGACGAAGAAGCCTCTACCTTTCAGCTTTAGCTGGCCGTTTGTGTACTCTGCAAGTCCTTCTTCCAGAATGCTTTTTACTCTTTCTGACTTTTCTACTGCCTCTTCAAACCTTTCTGCAAGTTTCAGATCTTTAAGGTTGACCCCCTCTGTGAGTCTCAGACCCATGATGAGTTTTAGCTTCAGAACCTCTTCTTCCGTGTAGGTCTCCTCTTCCTCAACGGGGAGCTCCTCCCTTTCCAGGCTCTCTACGTATCTTTCAAGGTTTGCTATGTTTTTCCAGTATTTGTTCGTCTGGAATGAGGCGGCAGACGCCCCTATCCCTAAGTAGTTTTCAAGTCTCCAGTAGGTGAGGTTGTGTTTGCTCTCAAATCCGGGAACTGCGAAGTTTGATATTTCGTAGCGTTTAAGCCCGTGAGATTCTAAAAGTGAAACGGCCTCGGAGTACATTTTGAACACCGTTTCTTCGGGAGGGAGCTCCACCCTTTTAGAGGCAACTTCTCTAAAGAGAGGGGTTTCCTCGTAAACGGTTAGTGCGTAAAGGGAGATGTGCTTTATGGGGAACGAAACGGCCGTTTTCAGGTCTTTCAGGAACTCCTCAACTGTCTGGCCGGGAATGCCGTAGATGAGGTCAATAGAAACGTTTCTAAAGACGGAACAGACCGTTTCAACGGCTTTCAGGTTCTCCTGAGTGGTCTGTGTCCTTCCCAGAACTTTGAGTCTCTCTTCAGAGAAACTCTGAACTCCAAGGCTTATTCTGTTTACGCCTATAAGGGAGAACTCCCTTAGTTTCCACTCCACGGCGTCTTCGGGGTTGAACTCAACGGTTACCTCGGAGAACTGTCCCACTTTGGCCAGTATGGGCTCAAAGAAGCTAGGTTCCATGGTTGAGGGGGTTCCTCCGCCGAAGTAGATAGTGGGGAACTGTGAGAACTCGGGGCTTCTGAGGGAGAGCTCCCTCAGAAGGGCTCTCCTGTAGTGTGGCTTAAAGCGGGGGAAGTTACCCGAGAAGAAGTCGCAGTAATTACACTTCTTCCTGCAGAATGGGACGTGAACGTAGAGGGATTTAAACTGTTTCCTTCTCAAGTTCCTCTATCTTTTCCTTAAGGACTTCGTCGTTGAGAACCTTCTGCGCCTCTTTATACCAGGAGAGAGCTCTGTCCCTCTCTCCCATGCTCTGGTATATCTCCCCGAGCTTAACCTTCAGCCTCGCTTTCTCCTCTTCGGAGTAGTCACTCCTCTTCAGCTCGTCAAAGAGGAAAGCCACTGCGTCTTTTTCCCTGTTCTGCTGTTTCAGTATCTCTGACAGCAGAACGGCTGCTCTGGGCCTGTACTCAGTCTCTAGAGCTTCTCTCGCTTCTTCTTCTGCCTTTTCTAGGTTCCCGATTCCCATGAGGGCTTCAGCGGCGGAGAGGAGTCTCTTACCGTCTTTGTTCTGTTTAAGTGTTAGAACTTCCTCTTTTATCTTCTTAGGAGGCTCTTCCACCTCCTTCTTTATGAAGTCGTTAACCAGTTCGTTTATGTCAAGAACCTGGTCTAGAACCTCCAGAATCTGCTCAGGTTCGGGGAGCTCCTCCTCAGGAGCCTCTACAGAAACGGCAAATTCCTCTTCCGGCTTCATAGCCTTCAGGTAGGCGACAACCTTTTCGTACAGGTTTCTGTCTATGAGCTGAAGCTTGTTTAGGTACTCCTGGCCCTCCTCTACCTCGCCCTGTTCGTAGTTAATTAGGGCTAAAAGGGTGTACTTGAGCTTTGGTACGGGTAGGTTCCTAGCGATTGATTTAAGGAAATCTAACCTGCCAGCCTCTTTAAACTGAGAGACCGTGAACGTGATGAAGTTAAAGTCGTCTTTGTGCTCTTGCAGGAGGGTCAGGAGTATTGACTTAACGTTTGGATCCTCCATATAGGAGATTGTTTCAATGATGTGTTTATCAAGGGCCTCTGTGGATCTAATTCTCCTCGCCTTAAGGAAAGACCTGAGAGCTGCCGGGTAGTTCTTTAGGTTTATGTACATGTTTCCGGCAAGTATGAAGTTCACTAAGGCGTTTTCACTGTCACCCTTTTCAAGGAGTACGTCTCCGTACCTTTCGTAGAATACCGGATGGAAAGTGTCTTTCAGGAAGTTCTCAATCATATCTTTTAAAGTTGAGGTGTTAACTCCCGACTCTTCCAGCTTCTGAAAGGCATCCAGGAGAACGTTGAAGGCGTCGTAGTAGAGCTCCTTCCTCCGAAAGGCGTTTACGAGGAGTTTTATCGCTTTTAAGTTCAGTGGATCTATTCTTAGCGCCTTTTTGAGTATTGGGATTGCTATGTCGTAGTACTCCTCTTGCAGTTTTCTCTCTGCAAAAGAGATGAGCGTTGAAACTGCCTCATCTTTCCTTCCCAGTTTTACGAGGGCGTCAACGTAAGGGTTAAGGACAGAGATGTTATCGGGGTTCTTCTCAAGGAGGGATTTCCCCAATTTCACTACTGTCATGTAGTCCTGATCCTTGACGGCCTCCGAAAAGAGCTCATCCTCACTCTTCTTCCTAAAGAAGTCAAAAAGGCCCAACCTTTCCCCCGGAGGAAGTGGGTGTCAGTGTATTATATTACAGTAAACCTAAATTGGAGTTTAAGAATGAAAGTTAACCTTAAGACGGATCCGGATAGAGCTAGGGAGGTGGGAACACTTCTCTTAAAGACTCTTGAAAGTGAAGGTATTTTTGGACACAAGGAACTCCCAGACGATGCCGTAAAGGAGGTTGCGGAGAAGTTAGACGTTGAAACGCTTTTACTTGTTGTAACTTATACAACGGCCCTTGACTACATGAGGAACGCCGAGGAGCTCTGGAAGAGTTCTCTCAATACACTCGGGGATAATGAGGTTAACTGGGTTTTTGACCCATCTGCCGTTGTTAAAAAGGGAAGGGACGAGCTTTTGAAGGCACTTACGAAACATGGCCTTGCAAAGAAGAAGAACAAAGATACGGAGATATGGTTCTCAATCTCCAGGACCCTTTCAGAGAAGTATGGAGGCAGCGTTACGGCTCTCTTTGAGGAGTACGAGTACGACACTGCTTCAATGTTTGAGGACTTTTTGAAGAACAGAAAAGAGGAGTTTCCCTCCCTTTCCGGTACAAAGATTTTTCCCCACTGGATAAGAAGCCTGAAGGAGAAAGTTCAGTTGCCTTTTAAAAGGGTGGAGGAGCTCCCCATACCTGTAGACGTTCACGTAGCGAGGGCTACATTTACAACCGGCTGTATAACGGGAAAGTACTCCTCAAAAGGAATAACAGAAACGGTTAAGAAAAAGGTGATAGAGGTCTGGAGAGAGGGGCTAAAGGGAACGGGAATTGCTCCGATAGAGATGTTTAGACCTCTGTGGCTCCTCTCCAAACACGGCTGCCACTACAGGAAAGACGGGGAAAGGCCGAAGCTGAAAGAGTGTCCGGTCTCCAGCTTCTGCGTTGACGGAAAGGTTGTTGTAACCTCTAAAAAGGTGGAGATAGATACTTGAGGAGAGGGTTTACGCTTCTTGAGCTGGTTATAGTTCTTACACTTCTCTCTCTGCTTCTGACTCTCCTGTTCCCCGTTATTGTTAAATCAGATTTAAATTCCAACAGTAGTTTTAAGATAAAAGTCTCTTCTCTATTTTCTTCCGCCTTTACTCCGGGAAGTTCTGAAGAAGTTTGTATAAATTTTAAGAAAAACAGCTTAAAAGTTGGAGAAGAGAACGTTAAGTTTCCCTGGAAAATAGAATCTCTGGTCCTTCCCGGTAGAGTTGTCTCTTCAGAATCTGTAACCAGGTACTGTTTTGACCTGAAAGGGTTGACCTACGGAGCGATTATTTCTGAGAATGGAGGAAAATATCCCTCTATCCTCTTTACCTTTCCTGCAGGAGAAACGCTTTTTTATAATCTATCTCAGTCAGAAGCCGATACGCTAAAGGATAAGGTGGGAAAGGGGAGGATAGTTGAATGGTTCAGTTACTACTCGTACTGAATCTCATCATTGTTGCACTTTCGCTTTTTGCTGTGGGAGCTCTCTTTTACTCCTTAAAGAGATTAGTTGAAAGGGTTGAAGAGCTGGAGGCGGAGCACTTAAAGGCAGTTAGCAGGATCAGTGAACTTAAGACCAACGTGGAAAAACTTGAAAGTAGCCTTGAGTTCCTCCAGAATCAGGTTAAGATTCTCCTTACAGGAATCAGGAGGAAAGAATGAAAGACTTTATTTCAATGCTTGATGCCGATAGGCTTTTCATAGAAAACATACTCTCACTTTCTGCTTTTCTGAAGGAGAAGGTTAAGAAGGGGGAGCTCTACCGTCCGTTAGACGGTTTCACGGCAGCCCTCATTTTTGAGAAACCTTCAACCAGAACGAGGGTCTCTTTTGAGGTTGGTGTTTACCAGTTAGGGGGGCACGGGGTTTACATGGACACGAGGAGCTCCCAGCTCGGCCGCGGTGAGCCTATAAAGGATACGGCCAGAGTTCTATCCCGCTACGTTGACCTCATCGTTATCAGAACTTTCGGTCAGGAAAGGGTTGAGGAGCTTGCCCGCTACGCCGACGTTCCTGTTATAAACGCACTTACAGACGAAGAGCACCCCTGCCAGGTTCTTGCAGACCTCTTTACCATCTGGGAGTATAAGAGGAGACTGGAAGGTCTAAAAGTTGCCTACCTTGGAGACGGCAATAACATGTGTAACTCCTGGCTTGTAGGTGCCGCCTACATGGGGATGAAGTTCTACGCCGCAACTCCGGAAGGCTACGAGCCGCTTCCCCGCTACGTTGAGGCTGCAAAAGAGATAGCTAAAAAGACCGGAGCAGAGATAGTTGTAACCCATGATCCGGTTGAAGCGGTAAAGGATGCAGATGTCGTCTACACAGACGTTTGGGCTTCAATGGGTCAGGAGGAGGAAGCCGAGGAGAGGAAGAGGATATTTATGCCGTACCAGGTCAACTCAGAGCTCGTAAAACACGCAAAGCCCGACTTCCTCTTTATGCACTGCCTTCCTGCCCACAGAGGAGAGGAGGTTACAGACGAGGTAATTGAAGGGGAGCGTTCTGTCGTCTGGGATCAGGCGGAGAACAGGCTCCACACACAGAAAGCGCTCATCCTGAAGCTTGTCAGGAAACCTACTCCTTAAATGAGCTTCTCAAGCGGTTCTGGCCTGCCCAGGAAGTAGCCCTGTGCCAGGCCGCTTTCCTCCCCTATCTCCTTCAGTAGCTCCAGTATCTCTCCGTCTTCAACGAACTCGTATATCACCTCTTTGTTCAGTTCCTTTGCAAGGGAGGTTATGTTCTTCACCACCACCTTAAATACGTTCTCTTCTTTCATCTTCTTTACAAGGCTGCCGTCAACTTTTATAAACTTTAGGTTCCTGTACTTCATAAGCTGGACTATTCTCTCAAAGTTTGAGTAACCTGTTCCAAAGTCGTCTATTGCTATTTTGAAGTTGTAGGCGCTTAAAGAGGGAATTACTTTGCTGATATCTACGTCTTCTGTCTCAATAACTTCAGCTATTATCTCTAAATTCTTCCTCTCTGCAACTTCTTTTATCTCTTTTAGCTTTTTCAGAACTTCCGGATCGTAGCAGGAGGAGGGGTAGAGGTTAACGAAAACCTTCAGGCCGTTACCCGGAGAGCACTTTTCAAGGCAGGTTTTGAGTTTGTGAAGAACGGCTCTATCAAACAGTGAGGTGTACTTGAGTTTTTTAACCAGTTTAAGGAACCTGTAGGGTGGAATTGCCCCCCCTTCAGGGAGAACGATCCTTGATAGGATTTCAATTCCCACTCTCTTTTCATCTTTCAGTCCGATTATCGGCTGGCCGTAGAGCTGCAGGTAGTTTTCCCTTTCCGGGTCTTTGAGCAGTTTAACGGCCTTTATCGTGTTCTGGAACTCGTCAATTGCGTTTGATATGTCTGAAATCTCAACAACTATCTTTTCGGGGAAGGACTGTTTTACGGTTTCCTCTACTGTGTCAATGAAGAGGGGGAAGTCTTCCTTTGAGATCTTTGAGAGCTTTACAACCTCTCCCGATACTATTGTTGCCTTTACGTATTTCTTTATCTGGCTTTCGCTTAAAGAGAGTTTTCTGCTGGTTTCCTCTTTGGCCTTCAGTATAAGGTTTTTGATGTAACCTTTCAGCCACTTTTTCTTGTCCTCTTCAGTTACGTAGAGGAGGTAACACCTGTAGATGTCTCTGTCTCTGTCTTCGTGTATGAAGGCTGTTCCAAGTCCGTAACTGCTATCCCTTACGTACTTTATCAGAAATGTTGAGAAGATTTTAAAGACTCTTATGGCGAGTTTGTCTATCTCTGTGGGGAGGAATATCAGGCCGAACAGTTTGTCCTCAAACAGAGGGTCAAGGATAAACTCACTTAAGGATTTCTCCTTGCTCAACTCCCACTTAAACTTCAGGAATACTCCGTAGAGGAGGAGCAGTTTTGACTTCTCAGAGAGCCTTAACCAGACCCTGTAGGCGTACCTGAAGTTTCGGTTTCTTATGTACTTTGTAAGGTGGCACACGAGGTTGTAGAGCTCCTCGTTTAGCTTTTGAAGGGCAAGGCTTATGTCTCTTGCACTGTAAGACTTCAGAAGGAAGTCTGCCGAGGAGAAGTACCTGTTTGCCTCAAAGCAGGATACGTTTTTTAACAGGTAGCTTATCAGCTCCTGGGCGCTCTTTCTGTTCTCTGAGTCTCCTATGAGACATGCGTTTTCAAGAGCTTCAAGTAGCTTTATCTGGTCGGAGGCTATCTCGGGTATGTAGGCTATGAACTTCTCCCAGGTCTTTCTGAGTGTTCTCAGGTCTTCTGTCAGGTATATCTCGTGGCTGAGTTCCATTAGCTCGTGGAATATTGATTCAACATTCTGGGGAGACAGTTCCAACTGCTCTCTCTCCATAAGGTTCAGGAGGTGGTGTTTTATAAAGTCCATTGCGTCTATAAAGTCTTCCTGGGGCAGCCCCATCTGGTAGTGGAGGTGGATGATCCTTTTGTAGTTTTTAAGGGAGTTCTCACCGTGGAGGAGGAGGTCTGCAAGAAGGGCAGACTGTTTGTGAATCAGCTCTCTAAACATGTGGGGAGAGGGGAAGAAGGAGGAGAGGTGGGGAAGGTTTAGCAGGTTGTGGAAGAAGTAGAGGAATACCCTGTTTAGCAGGCTCTGCAGTCTTCTTCGGTTTTTCTGCATTTTCTCTGCCTAACTGGTTTCCACTTTTCAATTATATAAAAGAGGTTAAATGAAATTTAAAGGTAAAGGGGGAGCTCCACCCCCCTACTGCATGTTCTTCAGCTGTTTAAGTGTTCCCTCAAGTTTTCTTACAACCTCTGTAAGCTCCTCAAGTTCTGCCCTGTTCTTCTCAACAACTTCACGGGGAGCTCTCTCTAGGAAGTTCCTGTTTGAAAGCTTCTTCTCAAGTTTTGTTATCTCTTTCTTCAGCTTCTCAAGTTTCTTCTTTATCCTCTCTATCTCCTTCTCAACGTCTATGAGCTCTCCAACCTTTACGTAGACCTCAACTCCCGGCAGGAAGAAGGAGACGCTTCCAGGCAGAGGCTCCTTAACTGTGTGTATTTCCCCGACCCTTGCCATCTGTTTTATTGACGGAGCCATCTTCCTTATCACTTCAAGGAGTTCGTCGCTGTCGGTTTTGACTCCGACTTCAACCTCTGTAGAGGGGGAAATGTTGAGCTCTGCTTTAACGTTCCTTATTCCCCTGATTATCTCCTTAACTGTCTCTACAAGCTGGGCGGTTTCGGGGAAGCTGCAGCAGCTATCGCTTGGCCACGGAGCTATAACGATGGATTCTGCGTCTCTGTTGGGAAGTTTCTGGTAGATCTCCTCTGTTATGAAGGGCATTATCGGGTGGAGGAGTTTCATTGCGTCCCTTAAGACCCTCAAGAGGGTGTGGGCTGCCGCTCTCTTCTCCTTGTCGCTTCCCCTGTAGAGCCTCTGCTTTGTGAACTCAACGTACCAGTCTGCAAGCTCGTTCCAGATGAACTGGTAGATGGCCTTTGCCGCTTCGTTGAACCTGTAGGCGGAGAGCTCCCTGTCAACCGTTTCCACCGTTTCAGAGAGCTTTGTCAGTATCCACTTGTCCTCAGGTGCGTAGTCTACGGCTCCGTTCTCCTCAATTCCCTCTGTTGCAGTCAGAACGAACCTTGCAACGTTCCACACCTTGTTTGCAAAGTGCCTGTAGCCTTCAATTATCCTCTCTGAGAGCCTTATGTCCCTTCCCTGAGCAGCAAGAGCTGTAAGGGTAAACCTTAGAGTGTCGGCTCCGTACTTCTCTACCATCTCAAGGGGGTCTATAACGTTCCCCTTTGTTTTACTCATCTTCTGGCCTTTCTCGTCCCTTACGAGGGCGTGGACGTAAACGTCTGCAAACGGTCTTTTACCTGTAAAGTGGTAACCCATCATCATCATACGGGCTACCCAGAAGAAGATGATGTCAAAGCCGGTAACGAGTAGGTCTGTTGGGTAGAAGGCCTTAAGGTCGTCTGTCTCCTCCGGCCAGCCGAAAACGCCAAAAGGCCACAGAGACGAGCTGAACCAGGTGTCTAAAACGTCCTCGTCCTGCTTTAAGTTTTTACTTCCGCAGGCTTCACACTTTTCAGGTTCTGTCTCTGAAACGTTTACGTGGCCACAGTCTAAGCAGTACCAGGCCGGTATTCTGTGTCCCCACCATATCTGCCTTGAGATGCACCAGTCCTTTATGTTGTACATCCAGTCAAAGAAGGTGTTCTCCCACTGTTTTGGAATGAACTTGACTTCTCCAGACTTAACGGCCTCTATCGGCTTTTCTGCAAGGGGTTTTGTCCTTACGAACCACTGGTCTGAGAGGTAGGGCTCAACAACGGTTTTACACCTGTAACAGTGGCCTACCGCGTGTGTGTGGGGTTCCTCTTTCTCAAGGAGCTCCTCTTCTTTAAGGAGTGAAACAATGGCCTCCCTTGCCTCAAATCTGTCCATTCCCTTAAACGGTGGAACCGTTATCCTTCCCCAGTCGTCCATTATCTGGATGGCTTCAAGGCCGTGCCTCTGGGCTACCTCAAAGTCGTTGAAGTCGTGGGCGGGGGTTATCTTAACCGCTCCCGTTCCAAACTCCGGGTCAACGTACTCGTCTGCGATTATCGGAATCTCCCTTCCAACTATGGGGAGCCTTACCTTCTTTCCGATTAAATGTCTGTACCTCTCGTCGTTGGGGTTGACTGCTACTGCAACGTCTCCAAGCAGCGTTTCAGGTCTTGTTGTTGCTACAACGATGTAGCCATCCTCATCAACGAGGGGATACCTGATGTACCAGAGCTTTCCCTGCTGCTCTTCGTGTTCTACCTCAAGGTCTGAAAGTGCCGTGTGGCACCTGGGACACCAGTTTATCAGCCTCTTTCCTCTGTATATCAACCCTTCTCTGTAGAGGGTTACGAAGGCTCTCCTTACGGCCTTTGAGAAGCCCTCGTCCATCGTAAACCTTTCCCTTTCCCAGTCGCAGGAAGTTCCCAGTTTCTTCAGCTGGTTAATTATCCTGCTGCCGTACTGCTCCTTCCACTCCCACACTCTCTTGAGGAACTCTTCCCTTCCAACGTCGTGCCTTGTCAGTCCCTCTTTTGCCAGCTCCCTCTCAACTACCCACTGGGTTGCTATTCCGGCGTGGTCTGTTCCGGGAACCCAGCAGACCTCGTAGCCCTTCATCCTCTTCCAGCGGCAGATAACGTCCTGGAGGGTTGAGTTGAGGGCGTGGCCTACGTGGAGAACTCCTGTAACGTTTGGTGGAGGGAGAACTACGCTGAACTTCTCCTTCTCTCCGGAGAGGACTTTCTTCTCGTCGGCGTGGAAGTACCTCTTCTCAAGCCACTCCCTGTACCACTTATCTTCAAAGAGCTGAGGGTTGTAGGTCGGTTCCATTTTCACGGTTTTCCTCCGGTACTTCAACGGTTTGGGGAATTCTATTCTATCTGTTGAAAAGTGAAAATGTTGGGATAAATTTATACCCGGCTGGGCGCCCGTAGCTCAACTGGATAGAGCGTGGGACTACGGATCCCAAGGTTGCAGGTTCGACTCCTGCCGGGCGCGCCACTTTAACCCTATCTGGAGCTCCATGAACTCCGACCTCCACTTCCTCAGAGAAGCCCTCTTAGAGGCAGAGAAAGCCTTTCGGTTTGGCGAAGTTCCCATAGGTGCTCTTGTGGTAAAGGATAGTTCTGTTGTTGCCAGGGCTTTCAACAGAAAGGAGTTCCTCCAGGATCCTACCGCTCATGCGGAGCTCCTTGCAATCAGAGAGGCTTCACGGAGGCTCAACTCCTGGAGGCTTAACGGCTGTACCCTCTACTCAACGGTTGAACCCTGCGTTATGTGTTGCGGTGCTATAATTCAGTCAAGGATAAGCAGGGTCGTTTACGCCGTTCCCGACCCGAAATTCGGAGGGGTTGAGAGCCTCTACTCAATACTCACAGACGAGAGGAACAACCACAGACCCGTTGTAGAAAGGGTGGAGCTCCCCGAAGCGGCGGAACTCCTTAAAAAGTTTTTCAGAAAACTCAGGTCTTAGTGGAGAGGTGCCGGAGCCTGGCTTAACGGGCCCGACTCGAAATCGGGTGTGCGGGTAGCCCCCGCACCGCGGGTTCAAATCCCGCCCTCTCCGCCATTAACCTCAATTAAAGGAGTGCTTATGCAGGAAGAGAAGAGAAGAGTACTTGAAGACGCCCTCAAAAGAATAAAGAAGGAGTTCGGCGAAGGTTCCGTAATGTTCCTTGGGGAAAAGCCCGTAGAGAAGGTTCCCGCCATCTCAACGGGGTCTATTGCCATTGACAGGATTACCGGAATAGGCGGAATCCCCAGGGGTAGAATCACGGAGATTTACGGCCCTGAGTCTTCAGGTAAAACGACACTTGCCCTCCACGTTATCTCAAACGCCCAGAGAGAGGGCGGCGTTGCGGCCTTTATAGACGCTGAGCACGCATTAGACCCGACTTACGCCAAGAAGCTAGGGATAAACCTTGAGGAGCTCCTCGTCTCCCAGCCAGACAGCGGAGAGCAGGCACTTGAGATAGCCGAAACTCTGGTTCGCAGCGGTGCCGTTGACGTTGTCGTTGTTGACTCCGTTGCCGCCCTTACACCTGAAGCTGAGATACAGGGAGACATGGGAGATTCCCACGTTGGCCTTCAGGCAAGGCTCATGTCTCAGGCTCTTAGAAAGCTGACTGCAGCCGTAAGTAAGAGCAACTGCGCCCTCATCTTTATCAACCAGGTGAGGGAAAAGATAGGAATGATGGGTTACGGAGGGCCTCAGGAGACGACGACGGGAGGTAGAGCTCTCAAGTTCTACTCCTCCATGAGGGTAGAGATAAGGAATATTGGTCAGATAAAGGGTAAGGGAGACGAGAGAATAGGCCACAAGGCAAAGGTGAAGATAGTAAAGAACAAACTTGCTCCTCCCTTTAGAGAGGCCATCGTTGAGGTCTACTACGGCGAGGGAATCTCAAGGGAAGCAGACCTTCTCAACCTGGGAGAGGAGCTTGGCATCGTTAAGAAGAGTGGCTCCTGGTACTCCTTTGGAGACATGAGGCTCGGTCAGGGTAAGGAAAACGCAAGGCAGTTCCTTAAAGAGAACCCTGAAGTGGCTCAAGAGCTGGAAGCTAAAATAATGGAGGCGTTAGGTGGCGACACAGGTGAAGCCTAGAGTGGAGCTTAACGATCTGCTGAAGAAGGCATTTAACGTAGGGGCTTCAGACGTTCACCTGAGGGTGAAAGCCCCTCCTATCTTCAGAATTGCCGGAAAGCTCGTTAAGACCGACCTGCCCCCTCTGGAGCAGTCGGACATTATGGAGTACGTGAAACAGATTCTCCCGCTGGAGAAGAAGAAACAGCTTCCCTACATAAAGGATATTGACCTTGCCTACTCTCTTCCCGGAGTTTGCCGCTTCAGGGTGAACATCTTCCGTCAGAGGGGAACCTTTGCCATAGTTATGAGGGCAATTCCCGTTAGGGTACCTAAGATTGATGAGCTGAACCTTCCACCGATACTAAAAGAGATAGCCCTCTACCAGAGGGGGCTTGTCCTCGTTACTGGAACGACCGGTTCAGGAAAGTCAACTACTCTTGCTGCGATGCTTGAAGAGCTGAACGAGAAGGATTCCCGTATAGTTATAACGATTGAGGACCCTATAGAGTACCTTCACAGGGACAAGAAGTGCCTCTTCTACCAGAGGGAGATAGGTGATGATGCGGAGAGTTTTTTCGCAGCCCTGAGGGCTGCTCTCCGTGAGGACCCCGACGTTATCCTCGTAGGTGAAATGAGGGACGTAGAGACCGTTAGAACGGCCCTTGATGCCGCTGAGACGGGACACATGGTTTACTCAACTCTCCACACACTTGATGCCAAGGAGACGATAAACAGGATTATCTCCTTCTTCCCGCTTCACGAGCAGCAGGCGATAAGGTTTCAGCTTGCTTCAGTTCTTAAAGCTACCATATCCCAGAGGCTTATTCCTAGAGCTGACGGAAAAGGGAGGGTTCCTGCCGTTGAGGTAATGATTGTTACTGAAGCGATTAAAGAGCGTATTATGAACCCTGAGCTTACCGACGAGATACCAGAGTTTATAGAGAGAGGAAAAGAGGTTTACGGCTCTCAGACCTTTGACCAGTCCCTTTACGACCTGTGGAGAAAGGGACTTATAACAAGAGAAGATGCGCTTAAGTACGCAAGTCGTCCGGACGATCTCCGTCTGAAGATGGAGGGTATTGTTTCAAGTGGAGAGGAACACTTTTAAGGAAGCTTTCGCCTACGCTCTGTCGCTTCTTGGAAAGAGGGACTACTCCCTTTCCGCCCTTGAAAGGAAAGTTAAAGAGCACTTTCCCGAGCTGGGAGAGGAAGAGCTGGAGCTCCTTAGGAGGGAGCTCCTCTCCTCCGGCTACGTTAACGAGCTGGAGTCTGCAAGGCGGTACTTCCTCAGGAAAGTTGAAAAGGGGTGGGGAAGGAGGAAGATAGCCTATCACCTCAGAGCTCTTGGCTTTCCCGACGAAGTTATAAAGGAAGTTGAACTGACAACGCCTTTTGACTACACCTACATAGAGAGAGAAGTTCTCAAACTCTCCCGCCGCAAAAGTAGAGAGCAGATCAAAAGATTCCTCCTTCAGAGGGGATTCTCGTTTTCAGAGGCCAACTCCCTCCTTAAAAAGATAAAATAACCAAAACTTTCCAGCTGGAGATACCATGAAGTGGAGCGGAAACGACATAAGAGAAGCCTTTTTAAAGTTCTTTGAGGATAAAGGCCACGTAAGAGTGAAGAGCTCCCCGCTCATTCCAAAGAACGATCCGACGCTTCTGTTTACAAACGCCGGAATGGTTCAGTTTAAAGACTACTTCCTGGGAAAGGAGGAGCCGCCCTTTAAGAGGGCAACCTCCTGCCAGAAGTGTATGAGGGCTGGAGGTAAACACAACGACCTTGAGAACGTCGGTAAGACGGGTCGCCACCACACCTTTTTTGAGATGCTCGGTAACTTTTCCTTCGGAGACTACTTTAAGAGAGAGGCCATTGAGTTTGCCTGGGAGCTCGTTACTGAGGTTTTTAAGCTTCCCGTTGAGAGGCTGTACGTTTCCGTTTACGAGAAGGACGACGAGGCCTTTGAGATATGGAATAAAGTTATAGGGCTTCCTGAGGAGAGGATTTACAGACTGGGAGAGAAGGACAACTTCTGGGCAATGGGTGATACGGGTCCCTGCGGCCCCTGTAGTGAGATCTACTACGACCGGGGAGAGGAGTTTGCCTGCGGGGAAAACTGCGGTATAGGAACCTGCGACTGCGACAGGTATTTAGAGATATGGAACCTGGTCTTTATGCAGTACGAAAGGGACGAAAAGGGAAACCTCCACCCCCTTGCCAAACCCTCAATTGATACGGGAATGGGGCTTGAGAGGATAGCCTCTGTCCTTCAGAACGTTCCCTCCAACTACGAGACAGACCTGCTCTTTCCTCTGGTAAAGTGGGCTTCAGAGGTTTCCGGTATTCCCTACGGAAGAGACGAGAAGACCTCTACCTCAATGAGAGTTATCGCAGACCACCTCAGGGCTATGACCTTTCTCATCTCAGACGGCGTTCTCCCTTCAAACGAGGGGAGAGGCTACGTTCTCAGGAGGATTATCAGGAGGGCTTCAAGGCACGGAAGGCTCCTCGGTATAGACAGGCCGTTTCTCTTTGAGGGTGTGGACGTTGTTGTTGAGATAATGAGAGACGCTTACCCGGAGCTTGAGCTCAGCAGGGAGCTCGTTAGAAAGGTCGTTAAAAGAGAGGAAGAGCGCTTTGCCAGAACCGTTGAGAAGGGGCTCTTTATCCTTCAGGAACTTATAGAGAAGCTGAAAGAGGAAGGAAAGGACACGATTCCCGGAGAGGAGGCCTTCAAGCTCTACGATACCTTTGGTTTTCCTTTAGACCTTATTCTTGAAATTGCAAACGACGAGAACATGAAGGTTGACGTTAAGAGGTTTGAGGAGCTCCTTGAAGAACAGAAAGAGCGTGCAAGGAAGAGCTGGAAAGGGGGAGTTCAGAAAGTCGTTTCACCTGAAATTCAGGAGCTCTCAGAGAAGTTCCCCACCCTCTTTACAGGTTACGAACACCTTGAGGAGTACGCAAAGGTCGTCGGAATTCTAAAAGGGGAGAAACTGATTGACTCACTTAGAGAGGGAGAGGAGGGAACGGTAATTCTTGACAGAACGCCTTTCTACCCTGAAAAGGGTGGACAGGTTGGAGATACGGGAGTTCTTGAGGGTAACAGCTGTTACTGTAAAGTTCTTGATACTCAGAATGTTACAGAGAAACTGATAGGCCATAAAGTTAAGGTTGTTAAGGGGGAGCTCCGCACAGGGGAGTACGTCAACGCCGTTGTTGACGAAAAGAGGAGGAGGGCGGTAACCAGAGCCCACACTGCTACGCACCTTCTCCACAAGGCGCTGAAGGAGGTTCTCGGGAACCACGTGAAGCAGGCGGGCTCTCTGGTTATGCCAGACAGGCTGAGGTTTGACTTTACCCACTTTGAGGCTCCAACGGAGGAGGAGCTCCGGTCGGTTGAGGATCTGGTTTACAGCTGGATACTGAACAACTACCCGGTAAAGATAGAGGAGATGCCCCTTGAAGAGGCGTTAAACCGCGGGGCTGTAGCGCTGTTTGGTGAGAAGTACGGAGACGTCGTTCGGGTTGTTGACGTTGGCGGCGTAAGTGTGGAGCTCTGCGGAGGAACCCACGTAAACAGGAGCGGAGACATCGGGTTTTTCAAGATAACCTCCGAGTCCTCCGTCTCCTCCGGAACTAGGCGCGTTGAGGCGGTAGTTGGAGAAGAGGCTGCCCGCTACGTAAGGGAGAAGGAGGAGCTTGTAAAGGAGGTCAGGAGAGCTCTCCAGTCTCCCGAGGAGCAGGTTGTTCAGAAGATTGAGAGGCTCAAGGAGGAGCTTAAGGAGAAGGAGAGGGAGCTGGAGCGTTTAAAGAAGAAGCTTGCCACAGCTCAGGTAGATGAGGTTGTGGAGGGAGCTCCCACAGTAAACGGCGTAAAGGTTGTTACCGCAAAGCTTGACGGCTTTGGAGGAAAGGAACTTGCAGAGGTTGCAGACGTTATAAGGGGTAAGGCCGGGTCTGCAGCTGTTATGCTTGTTGGGGTTAAAGACGGCAAAGCCTCCCTCTTAATAGCCTTCACGAAAGACCTGACAGACAGGCTAAAGGCCGGAGAGGTTATCAGGGAAGTAGCCCCCATTCTTGGAGGAAAGGGAGGAGGCCGACCAGACCTTGCCCAGGGAGGGGTGAAAGACCTATCAAGGCTTGAAGAGGCCTTCTCAGCGTTCAGAAAACTCGTAGAAGAGAGGCTGGGGGGATAAAACAACTCCCCCCTGGCCTTTTTCCTGCTTTAGCTCTTCTCTTTCACCAAATATTAGAAATTCCTAACATATTCCCTATTTTATCGTTCTTTGGTACAATGGTTTTGTAAACGTTTTGTAAATTTCTGGAGGGAAACTATGGGAAGAAAGTGGAAGAGGAGCAGCCTCTCCCTGACGACAGGCTTCATACTATCGGCTATTTTATCGTCTCAGGGTCTGGCTCAGCACCCCTCTGTAAAACTCATTGACGTCTACGGCAATTCAGAGAAAGACGTTATCAGCAAGCAGACAGACTACGCAAACCAGTTTGACACAAACTCAACCCCCAACACCATCACAGTTAAAGACAAAGACGGCAACGATGTAACCCTCTACAAAGGAACCCCCATCAGCTTTGAAAAGACCTGTGGTCAGTGTCACGAAAGTATCATCACCGACGTAAGGGCATCTCACCACGGTGCCGTAGGTCTTCACGACATGGGATGGATGGACAACAGGGAGACCTACGGAGACGACACCGGAAGTAAGGACTTCGTTACAAACGTAGTCCTCAAGATGCGCTACTTTAGGAGCAAGTCCCACTACGGGGGCTGGTGACCACCTTCCTACCGCCAGTTGGCGGCAAAGAAACCACTTAACGACCCTGCAGTTCCCGACGGTTCAGTTGACGGAGTAAACCCTGCCAACGCAGACGCCTACAAAGGCTTCAACTTTGACATGGGTACCGTTAACCACAACATAACCTGTAACTCTTGTCACGCAGGCGGTGGTCCTGCCCAGTTTGGAAGGGAGAACAAGCCCCTTGATGAGGTTCTGAGAGAGAGGCTTGGTGATTCCCTCTTTGAAGAGCTCAAGTCTAAAGACTGGTTCGTTAGAGACGACGCTATTTTAGCTGCAGTAAACAGTACTATCCCCTTTGACGGCGACCTCTTCGGTTACTCCGACTACGAGGTAGGCGCCGGCTACACAGGAAAACCGGGGCTCTTCAACTTTGCCCGTTCAGGTGTGAACGATACAGACTGCTTTATGTGTCACGCAAAGGCCGACGCTTCTTCAAAGATAAAGACAGAGATCAACGGCTACGTTCAAGAACCTATAATGCCCGCAAACCCAAGGGTTATGGTCTTTAAGGGTATCTCCGAAGACGGAGAGACAATCGTTCTTTCCCTTGGAATTCCTCCTAAAGTAGGTGATAAGGTAAAGGTTGGAACAGATGCCAACGGCAACCCCATCTATAAAACCGTTGCTTCTGTTGATTCTGCCTACTACAACTCTATTCCTGTCTCCGTTCTTAAGACCATTTACGGCCTTAGCGACACAGACATATCGGCTATAAAGAGTAACGACGGAACTTGGTCTAAGTTCTTCATCTACCCGAACAACGCAAACGGTGCCACAAGGGAAGTTGCAAGGGTTGCCTACTTTGAGCACCCCGATACGACAAAGGATAAGGACGGTGGAGACGTTTACGTAAACGGTGGTGCCGTTACCTTTAAAGACGATAACGGAAATATCGTTTACAGAACCTTTGCCGGGTTCTTCTTCAAGTACGTTTCAACTGCAAGCCTGATGGGTGTTGACACCAACGGCAACGGCGTTCCTCTGGCCTACGTAAGGTTTGTAAAGGAAGACGGTGTCTGGAAGCCGGAGGTTTACTACGACGCCGGCGAGTTCAACGATAAGGGAGAGGTTGACCTTCCCGTCCTTGAGAACAGGATAGGCGAGAAGGATACACCTTCAACGGAAGTTCCTCCTCAGGACTACAACTACTCAGTTCCTACAACACTTGGAAACGCAGACCATCCCTTCCCTGAAATGACAGAGCCTGCCGAAGGTGAGGACGCAAACAGGAACTGGGGTTACGTCTGTTCCTACTGTCACATGGCAATTCCCTACAAGGACGGAAAACTGCCTGACGGCAGCGATACTTACGCATGGGTTACCAGGAAGGGAACTTTAGGTCTTGCTGCAGAGATAGTTAAGAGGGGAGACGTCTTCTCTTACGACATTCACAGAGGCAGCGATAAGAACTTAGAACCCACGGAGCTCCAGCAGACTCTCCAGACCAGCGGTTTTGCAGCTGCCTACCAGAAAATGATTACCGCAAAGTCTGTCCTTTCAATAGACGACATTCCTATAGGCTACGACGTCCACTTTGACAGTGAAGAGGGCGGTATGACCTGTCTCTCCTGTCACGGAGAGGGAACCCTCTCTCCTGAGGAGAAGCAGTACCACCCGATTCACCACGACTTCCTCAAAGGAAACGACTGGGGAGGCCACTGGGATCAGTCTCTTGACTACAACCCGTCTCTGAAAACCTGTCTTGACTGTCACTTCGGCGGTTCAAGACAGCTCGCTGCCGAGGTCCACAGAAGCGCCTTTGGTCCTGGAGGAAACGCTGCAGTCCATATGGATAAGGTCTCCTGTGAAGTCTGCCACATTCCTTACAAAACCCACTGGACGTTCAGAACCTTCTACGACGTTGTTGGATACTCCTACAACTTTGACAACAGGATTCTCGGCTACGACCTCCAGAACGGAACTACTCAGAAGCTACCGGAGAGTATGTTTACTCCTGGATTCGGTCCGTTTATGCCGATTGGCGGATATGGAGCTCCCCAGCCCTTCTGCATAGTTAGAACCGACAACGGAAAAGACACTCTCGTCCCCATCTACCAGGCAGACTTTGACCCAAGGCAGGCAGCTCTAAGGCTTGAGAACACCAACTTCGGCATCTGGAACGTTCCAGACATCTCCTTTCCGTGGGCATGGGCTCCCGTTATCATCAACAACGGATTCAGGCCAGACGTTCCCGGCGGACAGAAGTTTATGTACAGAATTGCCGATCCCCTGACACTTGTAACCTGGTACGACAAGTCAACAGGGAAAGTCCTCTACACCAGAGAACTGGCAGCAGCTTTAGACGGTGCAGTTAAGTCCGACTACGCCGGCAAGAACGTTCCAGCCTACTTTATCAACAACGGCAAGATATGCGTTAAGACCATTAAGGGTGCCTACATCTGCGACGACAACGGAGACCTCCTGCCGGAGATAGACACAGACGCCGAATACGAAGCTATGAGAAGCGCCCTTATAGACGTTCTGAAGGCTGAAGGAGTCCACAACCCTGATCCCGTCTTCTACATCTGGACTGCTCCGTTTAGCATAGACCACGGCGTTCTTCCAAAGGAGTACGCCCTCGGTGCAGGAAAAGTTGTTAACGGAGAGAAGCTTGACTGTAACTCCTGTCACGACGCCAGGTACGGAAGGCTTCCTCAGGCCAACATGTCTGACATAGACAGCAGCGAGTCTCTTAAAGAGCTCATCGTTAAGGACGATAAAGGTCGTATTAAGTTCTTCGGTCTCGGTAGGGAGATAGTTACAGTTCCTTCAGCTATACCGCCTGAGGCCTACAAGAATGCCGTTAGGGTCTTCTTCAACTCTCCTGAGGATGCAAACGGCAACCCCGTTTACGGAACAATGAAGATAAAAGTTGCCGGCCAGGAGAAAGACATTAAAGTAATGACAACAACCGCCGGAGACATACTTGTTAACGCCCTTACTAACGGCATAGATATTGACAGACACCTCGTTCCGATTCCTGTTGAGAGCTCCGGAATAGACGGTATCGCCTTTGCCCTCCCTGAGAAGTCCTCTACTTGGAAGATGAAGATTGAAGGTATTGAGACAGAAGTTGAAACAGAAGCTCTTGAGAACGACGAGATGCCCAGAAGGGCTATCGTGATAAGGCTCAAGAACGAACTTCCGGAGCTCTTAGGATTTGAGCACCTTGCAGATGAGATACTCTCTGCAGGAACCTCAGACTTTGTTGCTATCTTTACTCCAATCGTTCCTTCCGAGTACATCCTCAAGATGGACTTTAAACTTGCAGACCTTAAGGTTGCAGATCCTGCAGACCTCTACATCAACTACGCTAAGATACACAAAGTTAGGGTTTCTGAAGACAGTAACGTTTACTACGAGGTTGACAAGGAGCACTTCCATCCATCTTCCATCTCCGTTAAGGATGCAATTCTGAAGGGATGGGTAGCCTACGACCCGGCAGAAGGTGTTCTTACAGTTAACACCGCAGCTATGGCTGAAGAGGTTCCGGGAGAGGGAGAGCTTGCTTTCTCACTTATGAGGAAGTTAGGGGCTGAAGTCGTTGTTCCTTCCGACATCACCGTTGAGAACAACGACGGAACCCAGATGACTGCAACGGTTGTTGTTGGCGGTAAGGAATCTCCGATCTCTGTTAAGGCTGAAGATGCTGTTATCTCCACCGTTCTTATGCCTCAGGAACTCCTGAAGATTGTCTCTACCACCAACCTTACAAAGGCAGTTGTTGGTGTTGAGCTAACAGCAGAAGATGAGAGCTTTACTGTAGAGTTTAACGTTGACGGCCTGGTTGACCCGGATAAGGCTGTTGCTTACATCACAGTTAACGGAGAGGCTATTACCTGTAAGCCCATCTACAACAACGGCGTATTCGTTGTTAACTACCCCTGCACGAAGGCTGTCACAAGGACTGAAACTCCTATCACCGTTGTTCTCGGAGAGGCTACAACCACACCTACAACCACAACTACAACTGTTTCAGGTGGCGGTGGAGGTGGGTGTTCCGTCGCTCCTGCTACACCTGCCGGAAGCGGCCTTCTGAACCTAGGAGTCCTTCTCTCCGGGCTGCTAGGACTCTTTGGCTTTAGAAAGAAGAAGAAGCACTAAGAGTGTTTTCCAGTTTCAGCCCCGGTCTCTTTAGAGGAGGCCGGGGCTTTTTCATATACTTTTAAAAACTCCTGGAGGTTTTTATGAGGAAATTCCTGGTTTTCTCCTGTCTTGCTCTCTTATCTGCCTGTATGGGGCAGGGTAACAACCACAGCAGTGAAAGTGGAAGTGTTTCAGAGAAAATCTCCCTTCAGCAGAAGAAGAGTAGGGTCTGTTCTCCCGATACGGTTCTTGCAGAGGGAGACGGTTTAAAGATAACCCTTGCCGACTACAAGTACGTTGAGGGGCTGTTAAACGACAGGTCTAAGTCTTTCTTCTCGGCTCACCCTGAGGAGCTCCTTAAGAGGATGATTAACCGCAGGCTGGTGGTTAAGTACGTTGAGGATTCCGGACTTGCAAAGAGGTACGGCCTTGATAAAGAGATTGAGGCCTTCAAGAAAGACTACCTCTCCCGCCTTTTCGTGTCGGAAGAGGCGGCAAAGCGGGTAAAGCCCGTTACAGACCAGGAGATAGTAGAGCGGTTTAAGGAGCTCTTCCCGAAGAAAGACCCCTCCAAGATGAGTAAGGGAGATAAGGATTTCATAAGGAACGAACTGAAGGTAAAACACTACGACGAAGCTGTTGCCTCTATTTACGGCGAGGTGGAAAAGAAACTGAAGTTTAAGAGGAAAGGAAACGTTCTTACTGTTAGCTGCTGCGGTATTGAACTCTCTGAGAAGATAAGAAAGGGAGAGAAGGAGAAGTTTGCAAAGGAGCGTTTAAAGGAGAGGTTCTTCCAGGAGTACTTCTACAGGAAGGCTTTAAAAGCCGGGCTTGATAAGAACCCTGAGTTTCAGAGGATGTTAACCGAGTACTTTGCCAGCAAAGCTATTGAGGTATTCAGGAAAGACCTGGAGAAGAGTATCAGGATAACCCCCGACGAGGTAAAGGAGTTCTACCAGCAGAACAGGAACAAGTTTTACATGCCAGATAGGGTTAAGGCGGTTGTTATCTTCGTTGACAGCAAAGAGAAGGCAAAGGAGGTTGAGAAACTCCTAAAGAAAGGAAAGCCGTGGGAAGAGGTTGCTAGGCGTTTCGGGGACTTTAAAGCAAAGCCCAAATTCTACTTTAAAGACTCAAAAGACCCTGTGGGAGCTCTCCTCTTTGCAGAGGGGAAGCCGAAAAAGGGTGAAGTGCTCATAGCTCAGTTTGGGGAGAAGACTTACGCCGTTGTTGACGTTTTAAACTACGTTCCCGGTGGCGTCCTTCCCTTTAAGAAGGTAAAGCGCTACGCAGAGCTTGTCCTTAAAGAGAAGAAGCTCAGAGAGCTTGAGGAGAAAAAGCTTAAAGAACTCTGGAAAAAGTACAACGTAAAACTTGAGAACTTAGACTGCCTGAGGGAGAGAGCTTAGGCTCTCCCCTTTAAACGATTTAACACTTTTTCCATCAGTTCAATGTAGCTTCCAATCTTTGAGAATATTCTGTCTGCAATTTCTTCTCTATACGTGTGGGAGGTCAGGTTTCTGTCGTTGATCATTTCAAGAAGGTTTACTGCCTCATCTTCGTTTAAGTAACCGGCCGAGAAGAGTTCCCTTATACATCCCTTTGGTGAACGACATTCAATTCCTTCAACTTCAAGAAGGAAAACTTTTACTCCTTTCCAGAGAGTTTCAACTGTGAACTCAAACCGCTGAAGCGTTGAGTCCCTGAAAAACGAAAAGTAGTAGTTCTTTCTATTCTTCTGAGCTTCTACGTAGGCTTCTTTAAGCCTGTTAAGGGCTTTTTCAAAACTGGCAAGTTTTTCCTCTAAAGCCATCTAATTCCTTCTTCCTCTACCTTTTTCCTGAGGTAAGGAGCTCCCTTAAGCTCAACAAGGTCAACTTTGTAGGGTAGGGAGCTCTCCTCTATAATCTCCTTGAGAGCTGTCAGCTCTTTTCCTATGTCAACCGTTGAGTCAAAGGCCAAGTCAACGTCTGAGTATGGGCTGTTGTCTCCCCTTGCCCTTGAACCGAAAAGGTAGACCTTAACGGGCTTTCCTTTGAAAAACTCTCTTATAAATTCCCTTAAATCCTCAACTGTTCTGAGCCCTGGCTGTTCTTTCAAAAACATCTTCCTTCATACAAGTCGGTTTACGGCGAAAGGAGCTCCCTTTCTGTCTCCTCCCAGCTCCTCTGGGGCTGGGGAAACTTCTCACCGAAGAACTTCTCGTACCTCTCTACAACCTTATCCCAGGTTGGTAGGCTTGTTTGAGCTCCCTCAGCCTCTATTGTGAAGGAGGCTACAGTAGATGCTATTCTTCCTGCAGTCTCAACGTCGTAACCTCTGAGGAGTGCAACGAGGAAACCAGCCCTGTGGGAATCGCCAGCTCCCGTTGGGTCAACCAGCCTTTCCGGTTTCACTGCCGGAATTCTGTAGGTTTTACACCTGTATATAACGATAGAACCCTGAGCGCCTAAAGAGATGCAGATGAGTTTGGGGCCGTTTATCTCTTTTATGCTCTTTATTTTCAGTATCTCTTTCAGCCTCTTTGCCTCGTGGTTGTTCATAAAGAGCATGTGAACAAAGGGAAGGAGCCTAATAACTCTGTAGGGGTACGAGAAGGTCTCCTGTCCGGGGTCAAAGCTGACTACGCTCTTAACCTTTCTTCTCTTCAGCAGGTGGTAGTAGAACTCAAAGTGCCCCGTTGAGAAGTGGCAGATTCTGTACTCGCGGGAGAGTTTCTCGGCCTTCTCTGTGTTTTTGAAGAGGAGCTCCCTGACCCCTTTCTTGTTCTCGTAGTAGAAGAGCATCTGGTCGTCGCTGTTCTCTTTGCTGATGATGAAGCTTCTGGGCATCAGGAAGTCTGCAGGTATGACCCCGTCAAGTGAAACGCCTTCGTCTGAAAGGTGTTTTCTGTAGTTTGTCTTCTCAAAGTCGCTTCCGGAGACCGCAAAGAGACCGCTCTTTGCCTTTAACCTCGCTGCTGCAACTGCAACGTTGGCTCCGGCTCCACCGTAAGTGTACCTGTACTTTCTGGCCTGAACAGTTTCGTTAACGGAAGGGAACCTTTTAACTACAAGAACATTGTCTATTACTATGCTTCCGAAAGCCAGTATATCTTTCATCTATCACCTCCCTTACTCCTATTTTAACCTCTGGAGCGGGAGGTGAGGAGAGAGTTGAGCTTCTCCGCCACCGAGTAGAGTTTCCTTCCAAGTCCCACCTTCTCAACAAAGAGGGCTCCTGCCCTCGTTCCCCTCCTCAGGGCGTTTCCAAGCTCTTCAGATGAAAAGAGGTCTTCAACTACCAGGAAGTTCCCTCTCTTTTTCAGTCTCTCTTTTGTTTTTGAGCTCAGGTCGGATGAGAGTATTAGAACTCCCTCTTTTTCCGGCGGGAGCTCCCTTATGTTGTCCTGTCCTACAACCGTTACTCCGGTTTTGTGTGAGAGTGAAACCAGGTGAAGAAGGTAATCCCTTAAGGATTCAACCGTCTGCTGGAATACCTCCTCGGGGTTAACCTTCCCTCTGAAGTTCCTCTTTACGAAGTCTTTTATGCAGCTGTAGGTGGGGCAGACGTTGAAGCCCCGGCCGGGAGCTCTCCTTGCAACGTCGGGAACCGGCCGGCCTTCAAACTCCACAAACCTTATGAATTTTTCGTTTTCGTCTCTCTTTCTGCAGCCTGCACAGGCTCTCATTCTTCCTCTTCAAGCTCTTCCAGCTTCCTGTAGTCGCTCTCTTTAATGATGTCTATTCCCACAACCTGACCGGCCTGTGCTGCCAGCTTTGAGGCAAGCCTTGCGTTTACGCCGTGCTTTCCTATCGCCAGTGAGAGCTGGTCGTCTGGAACGACAACCTCAACCCTCAGGTCTCCGTTTTCGTCCTCGTAGCTCTCTGCGTGGATAACCTTTGCAGGGGATAGTGCTTCTGCCACAAGTTTCGCAACGTCGTCGTGCCACCTGATTATCTCAATCTTCTCCCCGGAGAGCTCCTTTGATATCGGCAGAATTCTGCTCCCCTTCACTCCTATGCAGGCTCCTACCGGGTCAACGTAGTCAACCTTTGAGTCAACGGCCACTTTAGCCCTTACTCCCGGTTCCCTCGCTACCGCCTTTATCTCCACCAGTCCTTCTGCAACCTCCGGTATCTCAATCTCCATTAGCCTCTTCAGGAACTTGGGATGAGTCCTTGAGAGTATGACGTACGGAGGCGGGTAGTCTTCAAGCCTGCTCGGTTTCTTCCTGTTGTACCTCTTGTAGTCAAAGACGACGTCGTAGATGTAGGCTCTAACCCTGTCTCCAACTCTGTACCGCTCTTTGGGTATCTGCTCCTCTTTAGGAAGGATTCCAACAACCCTTCCAAGGTCAACAACTATGTCTCCGTTTCTCCTTATTTCTTTAACAGTTCCAGAGATAACGTCTCCTATCTTCTCCTTGAAGTAGTCGTAGAGAGCTCTCCTTTCGGCCTCTGTAATCTTGTCGTGGATGACCTGAGCGGCAGCTTTTGCCGCTATTCTTCCCAGCTCTTCGGTCTTTATCTCAATCAGAACCTTATCCCCGAGCTTTACGTCGTCTCCGAAGAGCTTCCTCGCCTCCTCAAGGGAGATCTCGTGGTCAGGGTCTTTTACCTCTTCAACGACAACCTTTTCCTGGTATATTCCAAAGTCTTTGCCGTCTTCGTCTATCTTAACTACCAGGTTTCCCCTGTATCCTGCCTTCTTTGCTGCATTGATTATCCCGACCTTAACGGCCTCAATTACGTCCTGCTTGGAGATTCCCTTCTCCTTACAGAGAAGCTCTATGGTCTTTCCGAGACTTTCCATTTAGTAAGTCCTCCGGTTTTACTTATTGAAAAGGGAGTCTACGTCCACCCTTGCCTTCTTTATGTTCTCGTAGGGAATTTCAACTTCTGCGTTTCGGGATACGTCGTGAATCGTAACTCCTGTTTCAGAGGCTGATACAACCTCACCTTTAAAGTTCCTCTGGTTATCCATCGGCTCGTGAGTCTTTATCTTCACAACAACACCTTTCTGTCTCTCAAAGTCCTTTCTGCTCTTCAATGGCCTGTCAAGGCCGGGAGAGGAAACCTCAAGGTTGTAGGGGTGGTGTATCAGGTCTTCAACGTCTAAAACAGTTCCTATCCTTTCGCTTATCCACTGACAGTCGGATATGGTTATGCCACCTTCCGGCCTGTCGGCGTATATCCTTAAAACCCACCCTACGGGCTCCTTAACAAACTCAACGTCAACCAGTTCAAAGCCTCCCTCTTCAAGGATGGGCTGAAGGAGCTCTCTTACCCTATCAACAACTTCCTGAATTCTCTCTTCCATAACGAACCCCAAATTGCGGTTAAATAAAAAGGAGCGGTTCCGAAGAACCGCTCTAG
>JALWGN010000060.1 GCA_027013575.1 Desulfurobacteriaceae bacterium | reverse complement strand
CTCCAAACTCTGAGTAACACATGTGTGTGTGTATTTGGGTCTCCGGTTTAACTGAGGAGTGGCAGAGGCGGAAGGACTTAACAGCCCAGTCAAAGTACTCCTTCCAGTTCCTCTTCTTGATGGGAGCCTTCTCCCTGATTGCCGGCTCGTCTATCTGGACGATGCCTATGCCAGCCTTTTCGTAGTCTGCTATCTCGTCTTTCAGGGCAAGGGCTATCTGGTAGGCAACCTCTTCCGTTGGAATGTCTTCCCTTACGAAGCTCCAGGCTATTATCGTTACGGGACCTGTAAGCATTCCTTTTACCGGCTTTTCCGTTAAGCTCTGGGCAAAGGCTATCTCCTTAATGGTCATCTGGCCTTCTCTCTCAACGTCTCCGTAGATGATAGGAGGCCTGTAGCACCTTGTTCCGTAGGAGATGATCCAGCCGTTTCCTGTTGTTGCGATTCCCTTCATCTTCTCGGCGAAGAACTCAACCATGTCAGTCCTTTCAAACTCTCCGTGAACGAAGACGTCTAAGCCCAGGTCTTCCTGTATCTGGATAGCTTTGGCTATCTCTCCTCTTATAAACGTGTCGTAATCTTCCTGAGAGAGCTTTCCTTTCCTGTAGAGAAGCCTTACCCTTCTTACTTCCTCAGTTTGAGGGAATGAACCTATTGTTGTTGTCGGGAAGAGGGGAAGTTTGAACTTCTCTTTCTGAACCTTAACCCTCTCTCTGTACTCAGGATTCCTGATAAAGTCCTCTTCTTTCAGAGAGGACACCCTTTCCTTAACGTGGGGGAGCTCCCCGAAAGGAACATTTATTCCCTTAACCCACTCTTCTGCCTCTTCTGTTCTGCCTGAGAGTATATCGCTGATGAGCTTAATCTCCTTTAATTTCTCCTCTGCAAAGGCAACTTTCTGGAGAAGCTCTTCCGGGAGCGTTGCGCCGGAGAGACTTACCGGGAGGTGAAAGAGTGGGGCTGCGTTTGTGATAACAACGTTCTCACCGAGCTCTTTTATGAGCTCTGCCGTTTTAAAGAGCTCGTTCCTCCATACGTTCCTTCCGTCAACTACGCCGGCAAAGAGGGTTTTACCGTTCCTGTCTATCTCTTTCAGCTGTTTCAGGTTCTCTCCCCTGTCGTGGACAAGGTCAACGCCAACTCCGGAAACGGGGAGGTTAAAGAGGAGCTCTAACCTGTCTACGCTGTCGTAGTAGGTAAACAGGTTTACGGGGCAGTTCGCCTTCTCAAAGAGGGAGTAAGCCTCTTCAACGGCCTTCCACTCCTCGTCTGTAAGCTCTAAAACGAAGGCGGGGTCGTCTAAGTGGAGAGACTTAAACCCTTTGCTGTTTGCGTATTCAACGATGAGTTCTACCAGCTCTTTGAGAGCTCCGGCAAAGTACTCAGGTTTTAAACCCTTTGAGAGTTTCAGGAAAGTAAGGGGAGCGACAACGTGGACGTTCTCCTTTGCTCCTTCGTGTCTGTCCCAAACGGGTTTTGTCAGTTTGAACTGGGGTTTTTTACCTTCAAAGTCGGGAACTAAGTAGTGGTAGTTTGTGTTGAACCACTTTGTCATCTCAAGGGCGTTCTTGCCGCGGCAGAGGTTGAAGTAGTCGTCTAAGCTCTCTGCCGTGTACACTCCGAAGAGGAGCGCAGTGTCAAGCATGGGGTCGTAGAGGGTCATCTCACCCTGAGGGTGGGAGTCTACGAACTTTCTGTAGGTCTCCTCTCTCTTCTCGTTGAGCTTTTTGATTCCTGAGAGGAGCTCTTCCTGTGTAACTTTTCCGGCCCAGTACCCTTCTATGAGCCGTTTAAACTCTCTCTGCTTTCCCAGTCTCGGGAAGCCGTAAGCGTATGTTTTCATGCTACTACCTCCTGTGGGTGTTCTGTTTTTAACACCCGCAGGAGCTCCAAGGCGGGAAAAGAAAAAGGAATACCCTCTCCTTTCCCGCGCCCCGAACCCCCGCAGGACGCGAAGGGGTGGGTTTCCCCACCCATCACGGGCCGGTCTCCCGGCTCGCAGGGTTTGTTGGGTCAAAGCCTTCCCAGAGCAGCGGCTCTTAACCTATCTGCTCCAGTGGCAAAGACCCGTAGTTATTCCCTGCTCACGGTTGCGAGGACAGCGCCGGACTTTCACCGGACTTCCCGTTCACCCGTGACGGGCAACAATTTATGCAGGATGGTCTTGTAAGGCTACTTCTTTTTCTTCTGTACAAAGGAGTCTAGGTTCTCGTAGAGCTCGTCAAGGAGGTACCACAGTAGGGCGAACCCAATTATTATTAGTATAATGGTGCTAAATGACATTGTTCCCCCAAAACTTATTCTTTTTAAGTAAATGTCACTATTAAAATTATATCCAAGTTTGAGGAGGTGATTTAATTGGAGATAAAGGTAACTGAGGGAAAAATATTCCTTGAGTTCTCAGATGGAGAGGAGGCGTTTATAACCTTTGGACTGGATAAGGAGCGGGAAGTTATCGTAGTAAGCACAACTTACGTGCCGGAGAGTAAAAGGGGAAAGGGGATAGCAGGTAAGCTCTCTGCAAAACTGGTTGAGTACGCCGAAGAGAACGGCTACAAAATCTATCCCCTCTGCTCCTATACGAGAAAGTACCTTGAGAGGAAGAGACCTGACCTTATAGCCGGGAGCGAGTAGTGGAAGTTGTTGTTACTACCGACAGAAAACCTACACCTGAAATGGTGGCTGAGGCCGAAAAACTGGCGGAGAAGCTGGGAGTTCCCCTGGTCAAACGCCGCCACAACACGATAAACGCCATAAAGAAGCGGTTCGGAAAGAACGTTTTAGTTGTTAACGGAGACCTGACCCTTACGCTTCACACCCTTAAAGGACAGAAGCTCTTTTTCCACCCGGGTCTTTTTAAGATTCGCCTCCTCAACTACCTTGCCGGCGGAAAGGAGGCCATGATTGAGGCCATGGCTCTAAAGGAGGGGGAAACAGTCCTTGACTGTAACCTTGGCCTTGCTCAGGATGCCCTCATGGCCGCCTTTGTAAGTAAGAGGGAGGTTGTAGGGGTTGAGAAAGACCCGGTTATCTACGAGATAGTGAAGAGAGGGCTTGAGAGGTATAGACCTGAAGGAAAGCTGAAGGTGGCAGATTTTGCCTTTAAGCTGGTAAAACCCGTTTTAGGGGATAACTACGAGTTCCTGAAGTCCCAGCCGGACAACTCTTACGACGTTGTCTACTTCTCCCCCATGTTTATAAAACCTAAGTGGCATTGTAGTGTGATGTCTCCCTTCAGGGAGGTTGCCGTTAAGGACTTTGTCTCTCCCGAAACCCTTAAGGAGGCTGAAAGGGTTGCAAGGAAAAGGGTTGTCATAAAGGTAAACAGAGGGGTTAAGGAGCTCTTTCCATTTCTGGAGGACTACGAAGTTCAGGGGAGCTCTACAAACGTAGAGTACCTCTACAAAGAGGTTAAATAGTTATTACTACTATTAAATGTAGAAAAATCCTTGGTAGTCCTGTATAATTTCTCCAACAAAACTTAATCTTGATGAGGAGGAGGCATGGCCGAAACTGTAACTTTAAAAGGAAACCCTGTAGTTCTTGCAGGTCCTACTCTCAATGTTGGAGACGAGGCTCCCGTTGCCTGCGTTGTAAAGAGCGACCTCTCTGAAAAGGCTATCGGTGGGAAGAAGGAGAAAGTTCAGCTCATCATCACAGTTCCCTCCCTTGACACTCCCGTGTGTGAAACAGAGACCAGGAAGTTCAACGAGCTTTTAAAAGACCTTGACGTTGACGTCACCGTCGTTTCAATGGATCTTCCCTTTGCGGAGAAAAGGTTCTGTGAGAGCTTCAGCGTTTCAAACGTAGACGTGGCTTCCGACTTCAGGTACAGAGATATGGAGAAGTTTGGCGTTCTTATCGCTGAAGGTGCTCTCAAAGGACTTCTTGCAAGGGCTGTTTTCATCGTTGACAGAGACGGAAAGGTCTGTTACAAGCAGCTTGTTCCTGAAATTACTCAGGAGCCAAACTACGACGAAGTCCTTGAAGCTCTTAAGAAGGCCCTTTAAGGGGCCTTCCCCTTGAAAATCCCTTCAGAGTTACTCAAGTATTCTTTCCCCTCAGGTTACACCCCTTTTAGGGTTCATGTTTCAAAGGTTTCTCTCTGGTACTCCCCTCTCTCTTTGGAGCTGCGTTTAACTCCCAAACTACTCCGTTTAGACTACTTCCGGCTTAGGGTTTAGCATATACTAACTTGAGGTGGTACCCCTGCCAATAGTTTAATAATTACCTGTCAATCAGGTTGAGGAGGACTCAATGAACAGAATAACAGTTGTGAAGAGGAAGGGGAACAGGGAGCCTCTCAACATTGAGAAGATCAGAAAGGTTATCAACTGGGCAGCTGAAGGGCTGAGCGTCAACACTCTGAAACTTGAGGCCAAGCTCAAGCTCCACTTCTTTGACGGGATAACCACCCGCCAGATACACGAGTCAGTTATAAATACAGCTCTTCAGCTTACAACCCCTGAAGAGCCCGACTGGAGAGTTCTTGCAGGAAGGCTCTTTATCTTCAACCTCTACAAGGAAGTCTCAATTAGAAGGGGAACCAGTAAGCTGGCCTACGTTGGAGGGGGAGAGGAGTACTTAAGGGTTGTTAAAGATTTAGTTGAAAAAAGGCTCTACACCAAGGAGCTCCTTAAAAACTACACAGAGGAAGAGCTTGTAGAGGCAGGGGATTACCTGAAGCTTGAGTACGACTTCCTCTACGACTACGCCGGAGCGAACCTCCTTGCAAAAAGGTACCTCTGCATCTATGAGGACTACCCAATAGAGCTCCCCCAGGAGATGTTTATGACCATCTCCCTCATGCTTGCAATAAACGAGCCGAAAGAGAAGAGGCTTAAGATTGCCAAACACTTCTACGACCTTATAGCAGGAAAGAAACTCTCACTTGCAACTCCCATACTCATCAACCTTCGCCGCCCCAACGGAAACCTCTCCTCCTGCTTCATAACGGCGATGGACGACAACCTTGACTCCATCATGTACACGGCAAACCAGGTTGCCCAGATATCAAAGAGAGCCGGAGGAGTAGGGGTAAACCTCTCCCGTATAAGGGCGCAGGGATCGTGGATTAAAAAGGTGTTCGGTGCCAGCGGCGGAATTGTTCCCTGGACGAAAATCCTCAACGACGTTGCCGTTGCGGTAAACCAGGAGGGTAAGAGGGCTGGAGCCGTTACCGTTGCCTTAGACGTTTGGCACTTAGACATCTACGACTTCTTAGAGCTGAAAACGGAGAACGGGGACTTGAGGCGTAAAGCCTTTGACATATTCCCTCAGGTTGTCGTTCCAGACCTCTTTATGGAGAGGGTGAAGTTTGACCAGGAGTGGCTCCTTGTTGACCCCTACGAGGTTGAGAGGAAGTTCGGCTATAAACTCTACGAGCTGTGGGGAGAGGAGTTTGAGAAGGCCTATATGCACGTAGAGGCCGAAAGCGATAAACTGAAGCTGAAAAAGAGAGTAAGGGCGAAGGAGCTCCTCAAGGAGATACTGAAAACACAGGTTGCAACCGGCCTTCCCTACATCTTCTTCAAGGACACTGCAAACAGGCTCAACCCCTTAAAGCACGACGGCTACATAGGGAACGGGAACCTCTGTATGGAGAGCTTCTCAAACTTCAGACCCTCTAAAGGCTTTAAAACCTACATGAAAGACGGGAAAATTGTTAACGAGATTGAAGAGCCCGGTCTCGTCCACACCTGTAACCTTCTCTCCATTAACCTTGCAAACATAGAGAGCGACAGAGAGCTTGAGGAGGCCGTCAGGGCAGCAGTCAGGATCCTTGACAACACAATAGAGCTTACAGCTCCTCCCATTTTAGAGAGCAAGCTCCACAACGACAGGTACAGAACGATTGGAATAGGAACGCTCGGCCTTGCAGACTACCTGGCAAAGAGGGAGATACCCTACGGCAGGCAGTCTTTAGACGTTATTGACGAGCTCTACGAGAAGATTGCCTACTACGGAATAGACGAGAGCATCAACCTTGCAAAAGAGAGGGGCGTTTTCCCTGCCTACGAGGGTTCAGACTGGAGCAGGGGAGTGATAATAGGGAAGGACGCAGAGTTCCTCTCTGAGAAGACAAACCTTAAGGAGAGGTGGCTGGAGCTCCTCTCAAAGCTCGAAAAGTACGGAATCAGGAACGGCCAGCTCTTTGCTATAGCTCCAAACACAAGTTCCGGCCTCCTGCAGGGGGCAACTCCGGGAGTCCTTCCGCCGTTTTCAAGGTTCTACATAGACAAAAACCAGAAGCAGGCGGTTCCCATCTGCCCACCCTACATAAAGGAGAGGTTCTGGTTCTACAGGGAGAGTAAGTTCATGGATCAGAAGGAAGTTATTGACGTAATCTCAACCATCCAGAAGTGGGTTGACAGCGGGATATCAATGGAGCTCCTCTTCAACCTCAACCTTGGAATCAGGGCAAAGGACATCTACGAAACTGTTATGTACGCCTGGGAGAAGGGGATAAAGACCATCTACTACGTAAGAACCATTCAGAAAGACAGCGAGGGAGCTCTCAAGAAAGAGGAATGTATAGCCTGTGCAAACTGATAGAGGAGGGAAGATGTCTGATATAAGGAAGGAGCTGATGAAACCCCGTCCGATATTCAACCCGGAGGGGAACGACGATCCTGCAAAGAGGGGAATCCTCTACGGGGATACGACAAACATCTTCAACCTGAACGTTATTAAGTACGAGTGGGCTCCAAAGCTCTACCGGGTTATGATGGCCAACTTCTGGATCCCCGAAACCGTTGACCTTACCCAGGACGTTCAGGACTACAAAGAGCTCACAGATGACGAGAGGCAGGCCTACGATGAGATACTCTCGTTTCTGGTCTTCCTTGACTCCATTCAGACAACAAACATTCCAAACATAGCTGCCTACGTAAAGGCTCCAGAGATAACCATTGACCTTTCAATCCACGCCTACCAGGAGGCCATTCACTCTCAGAGCTACGGCTACACGATTGAGTCTGTCGTTCCTGCCGAGAAGAGGGAGGAGGTTTACTACTGGTGGAAGAAAGACCCGATACTCTTTGAGAGGAACAAGTACATTGCAGACATCTACCAGAAGTTCCTTGAAGAGCCTACAATGGAAAACTACGGTGAAGTCCTTATTGGAAACTACCTTTTAGAGGGGCTCTACTTCTACAACGGTTTTATGTTCTTCTACAACCTTGCCTCAAGGAACCTGATGCAGGGAACGGCAGACATAATCAGGTACATAAACAGGGACGAGCTAACCCACGTAATTCTCTTTGAGCACTTCATGAAAGACCTTACAGACGAAGGGTTTAAGAAGTACCTGAAGAAGGACAAGATTTACGAGATGTTTAAAATCGCCGTTGATCAGGAGCAGCGGTTCAGCAAGAAGGTTATAGGGAACAAGATACTGGGAATGAACGAGCAGTCTATTGAGGACTACACCTACTACATAGCCAACAAGAGGCTGAAAGCCTTAGGTCTTGAACCTATCTTCCCCGACAGACCCAACCCGTACGAGCACCTTGAGAGAATTGCCGACACCGGCGGAGATGGTAACGTTAAGGCGAACTTCTTTGAGGCAACAGTTACCAGCTACAACCAGGCAAGTGCCGTTGAGGGATGGGACGAGATTTAAACGGAGGTGGGCTCCTCTGTTGAGGGGAGCTCCCCCTTCACCTCTCTTTTTCTCTCTCTCTTTCTCTTCTGTTTGTTCAGGTACATTCTCCTGTCCGCTATGTCTATTGCCTCTTTTGCGTCAACTGTGTCTTCAGAGATTTCTGCTACTCCAAAACTTAAGGAAAGGTTGTAGTCTTTAAGTTCTTCCTCTACCTGAATTCTCAGGTTTTCAAGTCTTCTCTTAAGGCTTTCACAGTCCGTGTTAAGGGATATTACTAAAAACTCATCTCCCCCCAATCGTGCCACAACGTCTTCTTTTCTGAAGAACGCGTGGAGAATTGTTGAAACTTTCCTGAGAACGCTATCACCGGTTGAGTGGCCGTAGGTGTCGTTTACCACTTTAAAGTTGTCAAGGTCAATGTATGAAACGCATAATCTTTTGTTGGCTCTATTTTCTGGCTCTCTCTTTATCTCTTCAATCTGCTGTTCCAGGAATGAGAGTGCAAACGCTCTGTTAAACAGCCCTGTTAACGGGTCTTTTACCGAGAAGTTGTATATTTCGTAGGTGGCGTCGTTGGCAGATTTAGAGAGGAAGTAGCTGAGTATAACTATTATCAGGTAGCCAAAGAGCAGTTCAAACAGGGAAACCTCACTCTGTAAAGGTATAAGCCTGGTAATCGGGAAGATAGGCAGGCTCTCTTTCAGTACTAGTGCCGTTATCAGTACGGCAATTATAGGAATATTCCAGTTTACTACTGCTCTATAGTCTATTGTGAAGGCGGCTATTAGAGGGTAGGAAAAAAGTATGAGTAGCGTTTCAGAGTTTATTCCGTTTATTGTTAGAAAGAGAACTGCAAGGATTCCAATTATCAGGAGAAAAAACTTTATGTGCACACCCTGTTTGGAGAAGAAAAACAGGATTAAGTTAACTAAAATTAACAGAGTTGCAGTTACTTCAATGTAAAATATTTTAGTGTTAACCTTGTGGAGTGTCAGGTGCATTGCAATATCTGAAATGAAGAAGGAGGAAAAGAGCAGAGAAAATACGGTAAAGGCCTTGGCTTTAAACTTAAAATTACTATTCCGTATAAGTTCTCTTTCCACGGTAGTTTCCTCTGCCAGACTTTACAGCTTCTCTACTTTAACCTGTGGCAGTAGCTCTTTAACCCTTTCTGGTTGACAGAGTTTCGTTCCTTCCTCCATAACCGTTGCTGTTCCACACGCTACACCGAACCTAACAGCCTCAACTTCGCTTTTTCCAGAGTAGATGGCGTAGGCAAATCCTCCAACGAGTGAATCACCTGCTCCTACGGTATTTTTAACGGTAACTTTTGGAGGTACTATTCTGTAAGTTCCTTCGCTGCAGACGCATATGGCTCCGTACTCTCCGAGGGATACTATTACAACTTCCACTCCAGATTCTTTGACTTTTCTGGCGGCCTCTACCACTTCGTTTAATCCAAACAGAGGACGTCCAACGAGTCTTTCAAGCTCGTACTTGTTCGGTTTTATGGCGTACGGTTTCTTCTCTACCGCTTTCTGCAGGAGCTCCCCGTCGGCATCAACAATCGTTCTGGTTTTCGTTCCTTTAAAGTTCTCTACTATTTCGCCGTAGAAGGTCTCCCTCAGCCCCGGAGGGACGCTGCCTCCAAGGATAAGCACAGACGGCTCGTAACTCTTACAGATAGCTTTTTTCAGTTTTTCAAGCTCTTCTTCTGATAGAGGAGCTCCCTTTGCTGCAATTAAAATGTGTTTTCCCTTTGCCTTCTGTTCAAGAATTGTGTTTACTCTTGTTTCTCCGGAAATTTCCACTATTATCTGGGAAACTCCTTCTTTCTCAAGGAGTTCTTTTACGCACCTTCCTGTACATCCTCCCAGAGGAAGGGCAAGGTAGGAGTCTTCACAGAACCTTGCTATTACCCTTGCTGCGTTTACTCCTTTTCCCCCTGCCGAAAGGAAGGGATTTTCCACTCTGTTTGTGTCGTCTTCTTTCAGAGCCCCTGTGTAGTAATAGACGTCAAGGGACGGGTTCGGACAGAAAGAGAGAATCATCGTATTCCCCTAAATCAGTTCTTTTTAAATAGAGCCTTAACTTTCGGCCATAGAACCTCCCATTCGGCGTATGCTGCTTCAATTACCCCCATAACTGGGTCTTCTTCAGTCCAGTTTTCAGGTGAGTAAGACTCAATCACCTCTTTAAGGAACTCTTTAAGGGCTTCCTTAAAGGCCCTCTCAGAGTGCCTCTCTCTAACTTCTGATATCGTTTTGGAGAGGGCCTCCTCCCTGCTGAGGCCCTCGTTTATGTACTTGGTATAAGTCTCTCTTAGATCTCTCTTTGCCTTCTCCAACTCTACATCTCTCTCTTAACCTTTTCTATAGTATAGCACTCTATAATATCGCCGACTTTGATGTCGTTGAAGTTCTCAAGTCCGACTCCACACTCGTAGCCGGCCTGAACCTCTTTAACGTCGTCTTTAAACCTCTTGAGTGAAGCGATTTTGCCGTCGTAGATTACAACCCCGTCCCTTACCAGTCTTACGTTTGCGTTTCTCCTTATTACTCCGTCTCTTACGTAACACCCTGCAACAGTTC
>JALWGN010000059.1 GCA_027013575.1 Desulfurobacteriaceae bacterium | reverse complement strand
CTCTGGAACTACATCTTTGTATGCGTTGTAGTAGTCCTCGTAGTTGCAGAGGTTGATTTCGTAGTATTGAGCTTGTCTCCAACCTACTTCCAGATACGGGTCAATTACAGGAAATCCTGTTCCAAAGTCGTAAGTGTATTTCTGGTTGTCGTTGGGGTCAAAGTAAGCATACTTCAGGTAGTATCCCGTCCCAAACTGCTCTCTCAGGTAATCTGCAAGGTCTTTAGACGCTGTATAGAGTGCGTCGTCCCCGTTCTCAAGTGCTGTCGCTCCAACTTCTCTTGCTGTTATCTCTAACTCCCTCTTTATCGGATAAGAACTGAGATTCACGCTGAAGAAACCAACCTTGTTAAAGTAAGGAACAGGTGCTCCTCCAGCAGTCCAAGCGTTATACTCCTGTGCTCCCGTGTGGAACCTAAATATCGGGTCAAGGAGTTCTACAAGTTGCTGGTTGGACTCTATCTGCTGTTTTTCTGTATCAGTAAGACCGTAGTAGTTGTCTGGACGAAGACTTCCGTCGGTAAGGTAAAAGTCGTCTCCTCCTCCCAAAGTAATAGTCTTTCTACCTACAACTGGATTATCATCAATAAGAGTAATCTGCTGGAGTCTGGTTAGGTTGTTCTGTATATACTCCCTCTCCTCTTTGTAGAATGCTTCTGCTTTGTCCTTGAGGGTCTTTATAAAGTCGCTCTTTACTGCAATCAACCCTCCTACATCAGGACCCCCGAGGGAATTTTCCCATTCGTTGTAGTAAGTATCCACAATACTTTTAGCTACGCTCCAACCGTCTGGAGATTGTGCGTAGAGTTCTCCCAGTTGAGCGTAAGCAGTTCCCCAACCTTTAGCAGGTTCAATTGAGGGAGACGCAAGGATTACCTTTGCATACGGAGAGTAGAGGACAAAGTTCTGGTAGTCCCCCATTAAGCACTCGTCAAAACCAAGGAGGTCAAAGTTCATTCCCTCTTTGGTTAGAGGAGCTAAAACATCGGTAGCAAACTGCTTCGTTCCTATCCAAGTCCAGTATCCACTGTCATTCTCCAGAATAACAGACCTCTCCTCTGGAGTAGGGAGACTTACCCAGTCGTCTCCGTGTCCTGATAGGATAAGGTCGTAGGACTTAGCAGGAGCAATTCTGAACGCTATCTCAAGGATTTCCTTTATGTGGTGAGAAAGGTTATCGCTCTTTGCATACCAGTAGAGAAGTCCGTCCTGAGCGTAGTTTGATACGGGAGCTCCGTTCAGAATATCGCTCATATCATCATCAAGTTTCTGAACAGTAGTTCCCTTTGACGGGTCTATGATAAAAATGTCTGAACCATTGGAGTTGTTCTCTTTAGACCCGTCGTAGATAACCAAGAACCTAATGTTTTGCAGGTTGCTTTGAGAAACGCTGTCTATTAAATCCTGTAAGTTCTGGTTAAGATAATCCGTGAGAGTGCTGTCTCCCAAGTCGTCTGCTTCAAGAACTAAGATAACGGTCTTATCGTAAACAGGAGCTTGTTCTATCGTATGTGCGTCGTGATTTATCTTTGAATCTTCGCAGAAGTCTGCTATGTGGTCTCCATCTGAGTCGGGAGCAGGAGCAGTAGCAACTCCCGTCCCTGCTAAAACATTGAGTGATGTATCTACTGATACGCTACCTGAAGTATCCGTCAAACTAACAGCTTCATTAGTCGTCGCTACAACGCTACCGTCTGCTGCTGTTAGTGTAAGGACACAGTTGTTGAAGGAATCTCCCTCAAACTTAACTCGGGTTCCCGTATTTTCTACGGGAGAGTAAACCGTGTTTCCGTTATCGCAGACCAACGCTACATTTCCAATGTTAAAAAGTGGAACGTTAAACGGGGCTCTGCTGGTGCTTACCGTGTAGGTTACACTCTTAGTCACAGTAGAGGAGGAAGAATCGTAAGAATAAGAGGAGTCGCTGGACGCTCCACCTCCACAACTTGAAAGTGCTACTGCTAACGCTGTCGCAACTCCTAACTTCCTCCTCATCCTCCTCACTCCAGAAGACAAAATTTTAATGAGGATTTTACCAGGATTTTCCTCAGGACTACGCTTACTTTCCCGCTAACCCCTAAACAAACCTTCATCAATAGTTTTATCTGTCTAAAATCGGGGAGATTCACCACAACAAATTGACATTTGTTGTGGTATGCAGTTAGAATAGCAGTGAAGAAAAGAACGGCGTCAACAGCCCAGGTCAGAGAGGAAAAAATCGGTTTGCGCAGTCCTTTACCGAAACGTTGATATATTTCGCCTGAGGCTGCTTAGCAGTATCCTTATACCCTGCAACTGCTGTAAGGGGAAATATATAAACGGTACTCAGAGGAGGTGGAGAGGTGAAAATAAGAGAGGCGATAGAGCTCTTCATCAACTTTAAAAGTAAAGAGCTCTCCCCTAGAACCCTCAAAGAGTACAGAAACGACCTGAACCTCTTTGCAAAGAGCGTCAGCGACATTCCCGTTGAAAGCGTCAAGACCGCCCACCTGATGGTATTCAGGAGCTCCCTCAACTGTTCCCCTTCACTGATAAACCGCCGCATGTCGGCCCTAAACTCCTTCTTTAACTTCCTGGTTGACATGGAACTGATTGAGAAAAACCCCTTCAAACCCTCACTCAGAATAAAGAAGGTTAAGCAGAGGGTTCCCGAAGCTCTAACTGAGGAGGAGGTAGAGCGGGTTCTCTCTGCAGCAAGGGAGCAAAGCTACAGAGACTACCTGATGGTTAAAACGATCCTCCAGTGCGGACTGAGGATTTCGGAGCTCCTCTCCCTGACAAAGGAGAACATAGTTGACTACAGGGGAAGGAAGGTTCTGCGGGTTGTCGGAAAGGGAGGGAAAGAACGGTTCATCCCCCTTACAGAGGAGTTTGCCGGGGAGCTCCTCTCCTACGCAGAAAAGTGCCAGACCGAGAGGCTCTTTCCCCTCACCTACCAGGGAGCCAGGTACGTCTTCAACAAAATCAAGGAGAAAAGCGGAGTTGACCTCCACCCCCACAAACTCCGCCATACCTTCGCCACCCTTTTAGTTGACAGGGGGGTTGACATAAGGGTAATTCAGGCATTCTTAGGCCACGCCTCCCCGAACACCTCGGCAAGGTACGCAAAAGTCAGAGACGACCTGATGTTTAAAGTTGTTGATTCAGTCTTCGGAGGTTAAAAACCTGAACGCCTCAACCAGGCCGGCGCAACCGTAGAGCATCGCATCTCCGAGGGGGTAAGCCTCCTCTCCCACCCCTGCGGCAAGCCTCCTGTTTGGACCCACAACGAAAACCCTCTCAGGCTCTATCCTCTCAAAGACAACCGCTCCGTGTCCTCCGTCCTCAAAGACCTCCTCAAAAGAGAGCCCCCCCCTCACCAGCTTCCCTACGAGGAGCTCCAGCTTCTCACCGTTTAACATCCTGGTGTGGTGCTCAAAGAGGCCGACAACCTCTCCCCCCTTCACAGAAGCCCCCAGCGTGTGGCCGTTGCCAACGTCTAAAACGACGAACTCTTTAACGCCCAACCTTTTAGCGTAGCCTACCATACCGGCAACGGCCGCAATCTTGCTGTCCATAACAAAACCCTTGAGCCCCATCTCTGAGAGCTGCTCCAGTATAGAGTCAAACCTCGTAAAGAAACCCGTCCTCTCCGTTACAACCATCCTCTCGGGCCGCCTCTCCCTCTCAAGGAGCTCCCTCAGGTAACGGAACCTGGTTACCCTGTCGCTCTGCCCCTTAACGAAGCCGTGATCCTGACAGGCGATGCCGATGGTGAACAGGGGGAGCTCCAGTCTTCCATCAATTGACCATAAAATTCTCTGGTAAGTTTCAATATCCAGGTCGCTCAGGTAAACGTCACACCTATCTAAAGAGGTAACAACTTCAAACCCCAGCCTTCTAACCTCGTCAATGTCGTCCCTTACAGTCCTTGCCGCCCTCTCCGTTATCCTTACAGAGAACCCCCTCTTCAGGTGGTTAAGGAGAGCTCTCTTAACAGGCCCCCCTCCCATAACGTAGCCACACACGCCGATGTCGCCAGAGAGCTCCGCCACCTTCCTGGCAAGCTTCTCTGTAGGAGAGGGAAGAATAGCCTTTGGCCAGTTCTCCTCGTTAAGAGAAAAGTCTGGAACCACTATGTCCTGAGTTCCCTTTCCTATATCAACACCTAAGAACAGATTTGCCACCTTCGGCCTCCTTAACGTAAAATTCTAAACCAGCCAGAAATTTTGGAGGATATTAATGTTTGACGTAGCAGACGACCAGTTCCAGGGACCTATAATAAAGGTAATCGGCGTAGGCGGCGGAGGAGGGAACGCCGTAGCCCGAATGTACGAAAGGGGAATTGAAGGGGTTGAGTTTATAGCTGTAAACACAGACGCCCAGGTTCTCTCCCGAATGCCCGTTCCCGTAAAAGTTCAGATAGGAGAGAAGTTAACAAAAGGCTTAGGAGCCGGAGGGAAGCCTGAGATTGGGGAGCAGGCAGCCCTTGAAGATGAGCCCAAGATAAGGGAAGTTCTTGAAGGCTCCGACATGGTCTTCATAACTGCCGGTATGGGAGGAGGAACGGGAACTGGGGCAGCCCCAATAGTAGCAAAGATAGCCAAGGACATGGGGATACTGACAGTAGGGGTTGTAACAAGGCCCTTTGACTTTGAGGGCAGGCGTCGTCAGGAGTACGCAGAGGCTGGAATCAGAAGGCTTAAGGAGTTTGTTGATACCCTCATGGTAGTTCCCAACCAGAAGCTGATAACCGTTGCCCCCAAGGGTCTGGGAATTATGGACGCCTTCAAGCTTGCCGACAACGTTCTCTACCAGGCGGTTAAGGGTATAACCGAGGTGATAACAAAGCCAGGCCTTATAAACCTTGACTTTGCGGACGTAAAAACGGTTATGCACAGCGGCGGTTACGCCCTTATGGGAACGGGAGAGGCAGACGGAGAGGACAGGGCTCTTACCGCAGCCAGGAAGGCGATAGACAACCCCCTCCTTGAGAACGTCCAGGTAGAGGGAGCAAGCAGGATACTCGTAAACATCAGCGGAGGCCCAGACCTTACCCTTGACGAGGCGTACGCGGCAGCCGGCCTCATAAAGGAGAGGACAAAGAGGGATGACACAAACTTCTTCTTCGGCGTAACCCTTGACGAAGCCCTTGAAGGAACCATCCAGGTAACAGTTATAGCAACGGGGTTTGACGAGAAGGGAAGAGCAACGGGAACAACGCCGCCGTGGAAGAGGGAAGAGAGTGAGAGGGGGAGCTCCACCGAAACGTCGGATCTCCCGATAGACCTTGAATCAATATTTAAGGAACTTCAGGAGGACTAAAGGCCAACCTGAGAGGCCTCAACGGAGATTGCACCGGAGGAGAGGAGCTCCTCAACAGCCCTCTCTTCCGACTCCTCCCCCAGCCCCTTTATCCCGTCCCTTAGAAGGAAAACTGTATATCCAAGGTTGAGAGCTCCCAGGCAGGTGTTCTTAACGCAGAACTCTGTAGCCACTCCGCAGATGAAAACTCTCCTTATTCCTCTCTCCTTCAGGAGCTCGTTAAGAACGGTTCCCTGAAACCCTGAGTAGGCTTCAAGTTCCGGCCTGTCTCCCTTGTTTATTATGAACGTGTCGGGAGGGAGCTCCAGCCCCTCCACGAACTCCGCACCTTTACTCCACTGGACGCAGTGAACAGGCCACCTGCCCCCGTTAACGTCAAAGGAGACGTGGTTTTCCGGGTGCCAGTCTCTCGTCGCAAAAACCGGAAGGTTCTTAGAGGAAAAGAGCCTGCAGTAGTGGTTAATCTTCTCCACTATTTTGTCTGCCCCGGGAACCGGAAGCCTTCCCCAGGGCATAAAGTCGTTCTGCATGTCAACCACTATGAGAGCGTCTTTAGCTGTCAGCTTTACCATTCTACTCCTCTACAAGGAGCTTAAAGCCGTTAACAACCAGCTCAGTTGCAGCCTCAACGGGAACTTTTGAGGTGTTAACCTTCATGTGGAAGAGGTTGATTCCCCTTACGTCCTCTCCGCAGATGTCCTTGTAGAACATAACCTCCTTCTCGTCCACCTTCCTCAGCTCCTTCTCTGCCTCGTCAAGGCTCTTCCCGGTCTTCTCTGCGTAGGTCTTAACCCTGTCGGCAAATGGAGCCTCCACCTTCACGTGAAGGGAGTTAGGGTACTCCTGAAGGATACAGGCAGCTCCGTGGCCAACGATAACCACGTTGTTTGAAACGGCAAATGCTGTAACGGCCTTAACGAGTGCTTCTCTAAACTCCTCAAAAGTTATCTCTTTCTTCTTGGTTCCAAAGATGGCGCCAAAGTCTATGAGGTCTTTGTCAAGCTGGAAGAGGTCAAAGAGTGAAAGTTTTGACGGAACGTACTTAAACTCGTTAAAGTCCTCTATCTTCCACTCAGGAACTCCTAACCTCTTCGCAACCTCCTGGAGAACCTCTGTAAAGACCAGCCTGTAGCCGAGTCTCTCTGCAACCTTCTTTGCTACTTCAAGTCCCATTGAGCCGAGCTCGTAGGTAACGGTAATGACACCCATCTTCTCCTCCGTAAATCTTCTTTTGTACTCCGGGTTTGAGAGTAAGTTTATCCTAATAGAGTCAGCAAGTTCAAGGAAGAACTCCTCGTCTATGAAGTCTGGAAGGATCCTGTCAAGCCTTAAAAACAGCTCCTCTATCACGGGCAGAGCTTCCTCGCAGCAGAGGGCGAGGGACTCATCCTCATAAAGCATCTCAATCGCTTCCTGAACCCTCTCCAACTTCTTCCTCTAATGTTATTTCCGGCAGCTCTGAGATTGAATTTAGTCCGAAGTGGTAGAAAAAGTTCTCGGTAGTCCTGTAGAGCTTAGGCCTTCCAGGGTTGGGAGCTCTCCCTGCGACCTCAATGAGCCCTTTCTCTAAAAGGGACTTTATGGCGCCGTCCGGGTTCTGTCCTCTGATGAGGGCTATCTCTTTTCTCGTGATTGGCTGGTTGTAGGCTATGATTGCCAGAACCTCTAAAAGGTGCCTTGAGAGTTTGATGGGTCTGTCTTCTACGAACTCCTTTAACTCACTGTGGAGGTCTGGAGCGGTAAAGAAACGGTATCCTCCAGCAACCTGCTTGATTACTATCCCTCTGTCTCTGTACTCCTCTACAAGCTGTGAAAGGATTTCTTCAACCCTATCAAGGGGTATCCTTAGTTTTTCAGAGAGTTCCTCAGGTTTAACGGGCTCCTGAGAGAGAAAGACGGCAGCCTCTACAAGTCTCTTCTCCCGCATACCACCTCTGCTATCTCTTCTGTGGCTTTCGGCCTTGAGAAGGAGAGGAAATTCTCCCTTAGCCTTTCGGCTTCAATTATACTAAAGAGAAGGTTTTCAACGATTTCGGCCAGCTCCTGCGGTGTGAGGGAGCTCTGTTCTTTGTAGAGGGCGGCTCCCATGCTGCTGAGGTACCTGGCGTTCTCAAGCTGGTGGTTGTCGGCTGCAAACGGGTAGGGGATGAAGAGGGTGGGGATGCCAAAGAGGGAGAGCTCCGAAATCGCCAGAGCTCCGGCCCTTGAAACGGCAGCATCGGCAACGGAGTAGAGCTCCCACATCTCCCTGTAGAAGGGGAAAACCCGGGCGTCAATGCCGAGCTCCCCGTAGAGCTCCCTCAGTCTCTCCTCCTCCTTTGACCTTCCCGTAACGTGAACGACCTGAATTCCCATCCCCTTCAGAAGGGGAGCGGCCTCTAAAAAGATCCTGTTTATCCAGAGAGCTCCCTGGCTCCCCCCTAAAACGAGGAGGGTCTTCTTCTGGGGTGAGAGATTGAGCTTCTCTAAGGCTCTTCTTCTCCAGCTATCTCTTTTTGATGCTGCTGAAACGATTTCCCTCCTTACCGGGTTCCCGGTAAAGAGAGTTTTACCCGACAGGTATTTGGCAGCTTTCGGAAATCCCAGAAAAGAGCAGACAGAAAACCTTGAGAGTAACCTGTTTACCCTCCCCGGGATAGAGTTCTGCTCCTGAACGAAGAGAGGAACCCCCTTCAGGTAGGAGGGGAACCCGGAGGGTAGGGATACGTAACCTCCGAAAACAACAGAGGCATCTGGCTTAAACCTCTCTATCTCTCTGGCAACCTCTAAGCCTGCGGTAAGGAGACGGAAGGAGGAGAGAATCCCGGAAACTCCCCTTCCTACAACCCCTGAGATCTTAAGCAGGACAACCTTCTCTGCGGGAAACCTCAGCCGTTTCTCTATTCCGTTCTCTGTGCCGACGTAGAGAACTCTGTGGCCGGCTTCTAAAAGGCAGGTTGCCAGGGCGTAGGCAGGAAAGTAGTGGCCTCCGGTCCCGCCCCCGGCTATTAGGAAGTTCACTCCGCGTACCTCCCCTTGTCTAGGAGTCTGACCGTTACCTTTGACTCGGGAGGCAGGTTCCTAGCTATGCTCATGAGAACTCCAACTGCCAGGAAGGATGAGATGAGGGAGCTCCCTCCAAGGCTCATAAAGGGAAGAGTTATTCCCGTCGTCGGTAGGAGTCCGAGGTTGACGCCTATGTGAACGGCTGCCTGAAGGAATATGTACAGCGTTAGCCCTAAGGCCATGTACTTCCCTACCTGCTCGTCCGTTCTGTCGGCTATTGAGAGTCCAAGGTAGAGGATTAGGAGAAACGTCAGGAGAACCAGAACGGCTCCAATTGCTCCAGTCTCTTCTGCAATGTGTGCGTACATGAAGTCGCTGAACGCAAAGGTTAGGAACTGGAACTTTGACAGAACCCCGTTTCCGATTCCCATACCTGTTATTCCACCCTTTGCAAATGCGACGAAGGCCTGAACGAGCTGGTAGCTACTGTACTTCCCTCCGGTCTGCATGTACTGTTCTGGATTGAGTAACATCTTAATTCTCATCAGCCTGTAAGGTGCTGTAACTACGGCAAGAGTAAACATTACAGTTCCCAGTCCAACCGGGAAGAGTATGTACTTCACGTTAAGGCCGGTTATAAAGAGGATCGCGAAAACCGATATCGTGAGTATCATTGCCGATCCCAGGTCTCCCTCTGCAAGGATGAGAAGGTCGGGGAGAATCAGGCCAAAGAGGATAAAGGCTACAAAGTACTTAAGGTTTCTTGATATGTCGTACCACTTGTACCTGATGTAGGCCGAGTCAAAGATGATTATCAGGACCTTTGCCAGCTCTGCAGGCTGGAAGGAGAACCCTCCAACTATTATCCAGCTCTTTGAGTTGTTAATCTCCTTCCCGAAGAGTAAAACTGTAACCAGGAGCGCTATCGCCAGGAAGTAGATACTCCACAGGACCTTCTTTGAGGAGAAGTCCCTGTAGTCTATGAGCTTGTAGATGGCGAGAGCGACAGATACCCCTATAACGAGAGCTACCGCCTGCTTCAGTGTATAGGCGTAGGGGGGAGCTCCGCTCTTTATACACCAGAAGTAGCTTCCCGTATAGACAAATAGGAGTCCAAGCAGCGAGAGGACGACAGCGCTGCTGAGAATTATCCAGCTGTAGTACTCCCTAACCTTCAACTTTTTCCCTCCAGCTCTCTTTTGAGTTTTAGAACTGCCTCTTTAAAGGCCTCTCCTCTCTCCTCAAAGTTCCTGAACATGTCAAAGCTGGCACATCCAGGCGACAGCAGAACGGTGTCCCCCTCTTCAGAGAGGTTGAAGGCTATATTTACTGCCTCCTCCATTGAGGGAGCTCTCCTTACCGCTGTAACGTCGGAGAAGGTTTTTGAGAGGAGCTCTGCCGTTTCTCCTATCAGCACGGCCGCTTTTACCCTCTCTTTAACTAAGGGTTTGAGGTGAGTAAAGTTCAACCCCTTGTCGCTCCCTCCTGCTATAAGTATTACCCTGTTAAAGCTTTCTAGTGCTTTCTTTAGGGAGTCGGGGTTTGTTGCCTTTGAGTCGTTTATGAACTTAACTCCCTTTACCTGTGCTACCTCTTCGGTTCTGTGGGGAAGGCCCTTAAACTGCTTTAGTCCTAGGAGTATTTCCTCCTCTGACAGTCCGAGCAGGGAGAGTGTAAGAGCTGCGGCCAGGTAGTTCTCCTCGTTGTGGCTTCCCTTTAGGGGGAGCTCCGACAGTGGAACTCTTATTTCTCCCCCTTTCGTTTTTACTCTCAGCTTGCCTTTCTCTATGAAGGCGTCTGCTGCCTCTCTTTTGCTGAAGAACAGTATGTTGTCGCCTTTTGTACCTTTAAGCTCTTTGTCGTCTTTGTTAAGGATCGTTACGTCTGAGTGTTTTATGAGCTTTAGTTTTGCTCTCTTGTATTCTGTAAAGTCTCTGTACCTGTTGAGGTGGTCTGGCGTTACGTTCAGTATTACTGAAACGTCTGATCTGTAGGATAGTAGGTCTTCTATCTGGAAGGAGGAGAGCTCAATTACGGATGCCGTTTCGTTGTCTGTTGAGAGTGCAAACTCTGAGAAGGGTATTCCGAAGTTCCCGCCGATGAAGGTTTTGCGGTTTGCTGCTCTGAGTGCCGTGTGGATCATGGCGGTTGTTGTGCTCTTTCCGTTTGTTCCAGTGATTGAGACAATTGTTCCCCGGGAAAAGCGGTAGGCGAGTTCGGTTTCGCCGAGGATGGGGATTCCTCTCTCCCGCAAATAACGTAAAATTTTATGGTTAACTGGAATTCCAGGAGACTTAACAGCAAAATCAAACTCAGAAAAGGAAGGAATGTCCTCCCCGTCCTGGTAAAAGGAAAAGGAAAACCCTAGCGACTTAAGAAGAGACGCCGCTCCTTTACCGCTTAAACCTCTACCGAGAATCAGAGCTCTCAATCCAACTCCCTCCTGGGGTTTGCCTTAAAGTATAATTTCCCCCATGCTGAAGGTAAAGGAACTGAAAAACCGAGTAACCGTAGCTGTTAAGGAGAGACATGACCTCTCCTCCGTTACGGTATCGGTCTGGGTTAAGGCCGGCGCCGCCTACGAGGGAGAAGGGGAGAGAGGAATTGCACACTTCCTGGAGCACATCGTCTTCAACGGCAGTGAGAACTTCCCACAAGGGGAAGCAGACAGAGTTGTTGAAAGCTTAGGAGGAGAGCTAAACGCTGCAACCTCCTACGACTACACCTACTACTACGTGAACCTGCCGGCTGAAAACTGGAAAACGGGCCTAACAGTCCTGTCAGACCTTACCCTGAGACCCCTGATAGACGAAAGACACGTCAAAAAGGAGATCCCCATCGTCCTGGAAGAGATAGCCAGGAGCAAGGATAGCCCCCACGAAACCTTTACGGAGGAGTTCCTGAAGAGGCTCTACAGGAGAGCTCCCTACAGGTTTCCAATCCTCGGCTACGAGAGTTCGGTAAAGAGCTTTACAGCCGAGAAAGTCAGGGATTTTTACACGAGGTTCTACACCCCTAAACGGCTGAAAGTGGTTGTTGAAGGAGACGTAAACTCTGAAGAGGTACTTTTAGAAGTTGACAGGCTCTTCGGGGAACTCCTCAGGAAGGAACACCTGTTTAACCCACCGGTTGAGGAGGAGCTTAAAGGGGGCGGTGAGTTTACGGTATGCCACCCGGCAGTTGAACTCCCCTACGTTCTGCTGGGCTGGAAACTGCCCCCTGCAGGAAGGGAGGACATTTACTACGACATACTGGACTCGCTACTCTCCCAGGGAAGGAGCTCCCTCCTCTTCAGGGAGCTGAGGGAGAAGGGGATTGTCTTCTCTGCCTCATCAAACTACCAGAACTTAAAGTTTGGAGCCAACTTTACAGTAGGAGCCGTTACGGAGAACCCGAAAGAAGCGGTGGAGAGGATAAGGGAGCTCTGCTCCTCCATCAAAGAGATACCCAGGGAGGAGTTTGAGACGGCAAAGAGGAAACTCTACAGAGCGGAGCTCTTTGGAAGGGAGGTTGGTGAAGCAGAGGCAGACAGCATAGGATTTGCCCTAACGGTGATGGAGGATATCGGGTACTCAACCCAGTTCCTGAAAGACCTTGAAGAAGCAGACTTTGAGACTTTCAAGGAGAAGGTCTCATTTCTGGAAGAGGAGCCGCTAGTTGGACTCCTCCTTCCCAGCGCAGTTTAAGAAAGAGGGGAGAACCTGAGGGGAGTACCTCTTCTTGAGGGTTGAGAGCTCCTCCCTAACCAGCCTCCTCGCCTTCCTGGCAGTCAACTCCTCCTTTATCTCCCTGTAAACGTCCCCCAGAAGCTTCTGACGGGAGGGAATTCTCTTCTCAACAACCACTAGAAGAGTTCTACCGTCAGGCATGTTAAGAAGGTTGTACTTCTCCTTTGAAGAGAAGACGAGCATGGCAACGGGGTTGTTCCTGTCGTTTGAGAGAACAGTCCAGCGGCGTCCGGTTGAGTAGATAGAGGGAGGAACAGCCTCCTTCAGGCTCTTTCCAGCCTTAAGGAGTTTTAAGGCCTTCTTGGCCTCAGACTCAGATGGGAAGACAAAGATGAGAACCTCAGCTGAGGCCGGAGTTTTAAACTCACCCTTATGTTTCTCGTAGTACTCCTTAACCTCCCTATCAGAGACTTTAACCCTGGCCAGTACCGACCTCTCAAAGGCAGAAACCGCAAGGTTTTCCTTGAAAGAGAGAAGGCTGTTTTTAAACTCCCTGCTCCTGTCAAGCCCTTCCTCTAGTGCCTTCAGGTAGAGAACGTAGGTGTTTAAGGCCCTCTTTAGCTTTAAGGGAGTCGGTTTCCCCTCAATCAACGGCTCTAACTCCCGGTAGGTTATCCTCCTTGTACCGTACACGGCAACAACGTCGTCTGGAGACTTTGGGTTCAGGTTCTGAACTTTCAGACCCTTAGTAGCGGAAGAGACTATACTCTCCCTCTCTGAAGCCAGCTTCTGAGCCTCAAGGTTTATCCTCACCGAACGGCGAATCTCGGGGGTAACCTTCTTGCCGTGGTAGTACTTCCTTATGGCCTCCTGAACTTCCGATTCGGTAACCTTAGGTGACTTTAGGTGGCCCGACAGGTATAGGGAAGCCAGCTCCTTTACTTTAAACCTTACAAGGTGATTTCTGATCTCTGGTTTTTTAAAGAAACCGCTGTCCTCGTAGTACTTGAGAATAAGCTGCCTCTCAAGTATCTTATCCAGGAGTTTCTTGTTCCCTTCCGGCCCGGAGTAGTACTTCTTTATGGCCCACTGAGGTATTCTGGACTTAACGAAGCTGAAGTAAGAGTAGTCTATTACCCTGCCGTCAACTCTAAGGATAGGAGTGTCGGGAGGACAGGCGGCGGGAGCTCCCCCAAAAAGGGAGAAAGAAAGGAAAAGGGAAAGAGCAGCTAACCTGTATCTCATAGTTCCTCCAAGTTTTAGATTGAAATTATTGTTTGATTTTATCAAATAATTTCTTTACAAGAAGTTTAATGTGCTCCTTCCCCTCAAGGCAATCTATCCACTCCTCAGGAACCGAGGAGATTCCAAGGTAACCTCCGACGAGAGCCCCCACGATAAAAGCGATGGCGTCTGTATCTCCCCCAAAGTCCCCGTAGGAGTTGACGGCAGTTAAAACGGCTCTCCTGTAAGACCTGCTGTTGGAGAGAGCTATGTAGAGAGCGAGGGAGAAAGCCTCTGGAGCAAAGCTGCCGTTCCCGAGGAGAAGAATGGCATCGTCAAGGGAAACGGACTCTTTGGTTAGAGCCTGGTAGAGGAGGTCTAAGTAGGAGCGCACCATTTCGGTCTGTGAGAACTCCCTGAGAATCTCAAGAAAGCCCAGTCTGTCCTCCGGCGTATCAAGGAGAACTCTTCCACCTACCACCTCGGAGACGGCAACGGCCAAAACCCCAGCCGTGTCAACGAGTGCCTCGTCGTCGTGGGTAATTGAGGCTATGTACCTCCCCTCTGAGTAGGCGTCGTAACTGCTGTCCCACCTGAATATACCTGCAGCTGCAGCCGGAATGGCCCCGTCTATGTCACACGCCTTAACTCTTGCCTCGTCGGGTTCAAGGCCTGCGGCGTAAGAGAGAGCAGCGTTAACGTGGGAACCGGCAGGGTACCTGTGGGACTTCTCGTCCTTTACCCACTCTGTAAGCCTTTCAATGTAGAGGTTCTCGTCAAAGTAGCCCTTATCTGCGTAAACCTCTAAGGCCATGAGGAAAATCTGGGACTCGTGGGAGTACTGTCCCTTCTTCAGGTGGGGACAGACGGAGAGGGGAGAAGGCTCCTTAAAGCCAAGTATCGGTCCTCCGTAAGCCCTCTTCACAGTCTCCCTGTCCATCTCCTCAACGAGGGTTCCCAGAGCGTCCCCTATTACTCCTCCGAAAACGGCACCTTCCACTTTCTCCTCAAGCATATCTCCTCCTTAAGTTTCAAAAGTCCAAAACTTCTATAATTGTAGTTCCCCTTAAAGGAGAAGCCATGGAGCCAGACAGGAAAGTTGCCCTGAAAGCTTACGAAATACTAAAGGTAAGGAGAAAGAGCAGGATCCTCTCCTCCTTAGTTCCGGGGCTGGGACAGATCTACCAGGGAAGGTACCTGACAGGCCTCTCATTCCTGGCCGTCTTCTCCTTTCCGTTCTACTACTGGTACCTCCTGGGATTCCCCGTAAACTACGGCTCGGTTACACTCCTTGGAGCTCAGGCCCTCCTCTACGGACTTCAGGTGGCAGACGCCGGCAGGGGAACCTACAGGGAGACTTCTCCCTGCGAGGACTTCTGTCCGGCCGGAGTTAAAGTCCCCACCTTTATGGCCTTCTGTGAGGAGGGAAGGTTTGAAGAGGCTTTCGGGGTCTTCTTCCTCTCCTCTCCGTTTCCCTTCACACTGGGGGAGCTCTGCCCGGCACCCTGCGAGGAGAGGTGCGGAATACTGCCGGAGAGACCCTTAAAGATAAGGGAAGTTCACAGGGAGATGGCGAGGAAGGTACTTGAGAACCTGAAAGTAAAGAAGAGGAAACCCTTCTTCCCGATGGTAAAAAAGAGGGTTGCGGTTATCGGAGGAGGTGTTGCAGGGATAACCGCCGCCTACTACCTGGCCTCCTGCGGAGTTGAAGTTGACCTCTTTGAAAGGGAGAAGGAGCTGGGGGGAATTATCAACTACATCCCGGAGTTTAAAGTAGATAGGGAACTCGTCAGAAGAGAGATAGAGTACGCCACTTCCTTCCAGAACCTGAGAGTACTTACCGGAAGGGAGGTATCGGAGAGGCCGGAAGGTTACGACGCAGTTGTTGTTGCGGTAGGAGCTCAGAAAGAGAAGAGGCTAAAGGGCGTTGAGGGGGAAGGTATCGTCTACCCGCTGGAGTTTCTGAAAAGACCGCCGGAGCTCCACCACAAAAGAATTGCCGTTATAGGCGCTGGAGATACGGCAATAGACGTTGCAAGGCTTGGCGTAAAGCTTGGAGCAGACGTCTCGGTATTCTACAGGGGCAGGCCGGAGGAAATAAGGGCTCAGAGGAGGGAGCTCTCTGAGGCTGTAAAGGAGGGAGTGAAGATATACACAGACTGTTCCCTCTTAGAGGTTAAGGGAAGGGAAATCGTTCTCAACTGCGGGAAGTTTGAGTTTGACTACCTGGTTCCCGCCATCGGGTTTGAGGTTGATACGGAGAAGTTAAAAGAGCTCTCTGCCGGAGGGAAAAGCTTTGTAACGGGAGATGCGGCGTCTGGAATGACGACATTCGTTGAGGCCTGCGGCAGAGCAAAAGAAACGGCAGGCAAAGTCTTAAAGAGCCTCGGACTTGGAGAGAGAGCCTGGTTCACAGTTGACATTTACAGGAAAAAACCCGAGAAGCCCTCAGGAGAAAACCTCTTCATAGTTTCGGAGAGCTCCCTCTGTCAGCACTGCGGAATAAAGGTTAAGAGTTAGTGAAACTTAACGGAGTTAGCAATATATTTTTAAAGGCCAATTGAGTTTGAGAGGAAGAGGTATGGAAGAGAAGCTTGCTCCCCGCCTTGAGGACTACCTTGAGACAATCTACCTGCTGGAGCAGGAAAACAGAGTGGCAAGGGTTAAGGAGATAGCAAAGGCAAGAAACGTTAAGATGCCCACGGTTACAGAAGTTCTGAAGAGGCTCTCTGAGAAAGGTTACATAAAGTACGAACCTTACGGATACGTAAGTACAACGGAAAAAGGGAAAGCTTACGCTCAGGAACTCTACAGGAAACACAGAGTTCTCATAAAGTTCTTTGAAGAGGTACTAAAGCTTCCACCGGAAAGAGCAGAAGAAGAGGGGTGTTTGGTTGAACACCACCTCTCAGAGGAGACTGTTAAACGGATAGAGAGGCTAACCCGGTTCATGAAAGAGAAGGGAATAGACCCGTTTAAACAAGAGGAAGAAAATGGTAACAGTTAGCGAAATAGTTGACGAAAGGCTGGTTGAAGACAGCTCCCTCCTCCCGATAGCGGAAAAGGTTGCGGCAGGGGAAAGGCTCTCGTTTGAAGACGGCGTAAAACTCTTTAAAACAGACGACCTCCTTACCCTGGGAAAATTAGCAGACTTTGTAAACAGAAAGAAAAACGGCCTTCTGGTCTACTTTACAGTCAACCGCCACATAAATCTGACGAACCTGTGCGTTGGAAAGTGTAAGTTCTGCGCCTTCAGAAAGGAGGAGGGAGAAGAAGGAGCCTACGAGCTGACAGTTGAGGAGGCGGTAGAGAAGGCAAAAGAGTCAGGAAAGGTTTCCGAGATACACGTGGTCAGCGGCCTACACCCCCGGTGGGACTACAGCAGGTACGTTGAGTTTATAGCGAAAATAAAGGAAGCCGTTCCAGAGGCAAAGATTCAGGCCTTTACGGCTGAGGAGATAGACCACCTGTGCAGGATATCGGGAAAGAGTGCAGAGGAAGTCCTGAAGGAGCTTGTAGAGGCAGGGCTTGACGCTCTACCTGGCGGAGGAGCCGAGGTCTTCAGCAGGAGAGTAAGGGAGAAGCTCTGCCCCCAGAAACTCTCTGCAGAGAGGTACCTTGAGATACACAGAATAGCCCACTCCTACGGCCTCAGAACGAACGCCTCAATACTCTACGGCCACATAGAAACGGTTGAGGAGAGGGTAGACCACCTGATAAGGCTGAGGGAGCTCCAGGACGAAACAGGTGGATTCCAGGCCTTTATTTCCTTCGCGTACCAGCCCAAAAACACAGAGTTAGGCGGCAACTTTACAACCGGCTTTGACGACCTTAAGATGCTATCTGTAGCAAGGCTCATACTTGACAACTTCAGACACGTCAGAGCCTTCTGGATAACGTTAGGTGAGAAGCTGGCACAGGTCTCACTCCACTTTGGAGTCAACGACCTTGACGGAACGGTGGTTGAAGAGACCATAACCCGGTCGGCGGGAGCTCCCGGCTCCTCCTTCATGCCGAAGGAGAGGCTGATTAAACTGATAAAGGAAGCCGGAAGAGTTCCCGTTGAGAGGGACACAAACTACAACGTTCTGAGGGTTTACTGATGGAGATGGTAAGGGACAAACGGTTAGTTCCCATAGTTGAGAAAGTCCTTCAGGGAGAAAGGCTCTCCTTTGAAGACGGCCTCACCCTCTTTGAGTCAGACGACATCCACACAATAGGCTACCTTGCAAACCTCGTGGCAGAGAGGAAAAACGGAAAGTTCGCCTACTTCAACGTAAACGTCCACATAACCCCCACAAACATCTGCGTAGGAACCTGTAAGTTCTGCGCCTTCAGGAAGAAAAAGGGGGAAGAAGGAGCCTACGAGCTGACAGTTGAGGAGATAATCTCAAAGCTAAGGGAGTACAGGAAGCTCAACCCCGGGCTTACGGAAGTTCACATAGTAGGAGGGCTCCACCCCGACTGGAGCTACGACCACTACATAAACATAGTGAGGGAGGTTAAGAGGGAGTTCCCGGAGCTCCACGTAAAAGCCTACACGGCTGAGGAGATAAAGTTCATAGCAGAGAAGGGAGGAAAGAGCGTAGAGGAGACGCTAAAAGAGCTTATAGAGGCAGGCCTTGGCTCCATCCCCGGCGGGGGAGGAGAGATTTTTGCAGAAGAGGTTAGAAAGAGGATCTGCCCCGACAAGATAACCGGCGAGGAGTACCTTGAGATACACAAAACAGCCCACAGGCTAGGACTGAAGAGTAACGCAACAATGCTCTTTGGCCACATAGAGACCTACAGCGACAGGGTAGACCACCTGATAAGGCTCAGAGAAGCCCAGGACGAAACTGGCGGCTTCCAGACCTTCATCCCTTTAGCCTTTCACCCCAAGAACACAGAGATACCCGGAGCCAACTACACAACCGGGTTTGACGAGCTGAAAACAGTTGCAGTATCAAGGCTTCTCCTTGACAACTTCCCCCACGTGAAGGCCTACTGGATAATGCTGGGAGAGAAGGTAGCCCAGATAGCACTGCAGTTTGGTGCCGACGACATAGACGGGACTGTAACTGAAGAGGACATTACCCAGGCGGCAGGAGCAAGAGCAGGCCAGTTTATACCGAAAGAGAGGCTGATCAAACTGATAAGGGAAGCCGGGAAAGTTCCCGTTGAGAGGGACACCCTCTACAACGTTATAAAAGTCTATCAGGAGGTGGTACAGTGAGCGAGAACACCATCCTTGGAATAGTCTGTACAGTTATAGCCATTCTGCTGCCCCTCTCCTTTGCTGTAGTGGCGTGGAAGCACACACTGAAGGAGAAGAAGAAGTCTCAGAGTTAAACGATTCCCTTCTTTACCAGGTAGCGGGCTATGTCGGCCCGCGAGATTATTCCGACAAGCTTCATTGAGTCAAAGTCTGAAACGACCGGAGCTCTCCCGTAACCGTTATTGACAAAGAGCCTTATAACCTCAAGAAGGTTCCAGTCCGGAAGAACGCACATCGGCTTCCTGGTCATTATCTCACCGACAGTCGTTGTTGCCATTCTGTCAGGCTCCACCCTCAGAATGTCTGAAGTCGTAACTATTCCAACAACCCTTCCCTCATCGTCAACTATAGGAATACCGGCTATAAACTTCTCCGCCATTATCCTCTTTGCCTCAAGAACGGAAGCGTCAGGCTTAAGGGTTATAACGTTCCTGGTCATAACGTCCTTCACCTTCGCAACCTTCAGAACAAAGGCCTTAAGCTCGTCTCTGTGAACGGGAGACTCAAGCCTGTTGAGAAGCTGGTACTCAAAGAGGGTTCTCTCATACCCAGCAAGGTTGTGGGCTATAACCAGCGAGAGAAGGGCGTAGGGGAGTATGTTGTAGCCCTGCGTCATCTCCGTAACGAGAACTATCGTTGACAGGGGAGCGCTGGCAGCAGCGGTAAAGACGGAGATCATTCCCACTATCGTCATGGTTCCAACGTCAAAAACGTTGCCCCCTAAAAGGTCGTTAAAGAGAGAGGCCAGAGTAGCCCCGGTAATCCCTCCGATAACCAGTGAGGGGCCAAAAACACCACCTGAACCGCCAGAAGCAAGAGTAAGGGAGAAGGCGAGTATAACGAGGGGAACGCTTATAACGAGAACAGGAAGAGAAATGTAGAGGAAGGTGTTCTCCATAAAGAACTGAACCCACCCGTAGGAGTTGCCGATGGCAAGGGGAGTAAAGAGGCCACAGAGGCCGGCAAGGAACCCCCCAAGTGCCGGCTTAAGTATTGGGTGGATGGGAAGCCCCCTGAAGAACTCCTTAACTTTGTAGAAGACAAAAATTGCAAACTTTGCAACGAAAGCGGAAGTGATTCCCAGAACGATGTAACCGGCAATCTCCTCGGCAGAGAAGCGGGGAAACGGAACGTGAGTCTCAAAGAGCGGTTCGTAGCCTATGAAACTACCGACAACCAGGTAGGCCACTATAGAGGCAACAAAACCGGGAACGAGGGCCTCAACCTCAAAGTCTTCCTTGTAGAAAACCTCGGCACTTAAGATGCCGCCGGCAAAGGGAGCTCTAAAGACGGCACCTATACCGGCACCAAGGCCTGCAGCAAGTAAAATGTTCTTCTCTGTTCTGGTAAGTTTCAGAACCTCACCGAACCAGCGGCCGATACCGGCGCCTATGAGAGCCATAGGCCCTTCCCTTCCAGACGCTCCACCGGAACCGATCGTAACTGCAGATGCAACCAGCTTAACGAGGGAGCTCCTCAGTCCTACAGGCAGTCCGTAGTGGAAGGCCTTTATTGCAACGTCCGTTCCAACCCCGGCAGCTTCTGGAGCAAGGTAGTAAACCATAAAGCCGACGATAAGACCTCCGAGAGCCGTAACGAAGGGTAGAAGGAACTTGTGGGAAATGTAGAAAGCGTAGGTGGAGCTCCCCCCCTCACCGGCAGGCTTTGGGGGATAGTAACCAACGAGCTTTCCAAGGAAAAAGGAAGTGGAAAGGTCAAGCGAGTAGAGGAACGCGGCAGCTAAAAGACCTGCCAGCACCCCTACGGGAACAGATAGAAATAGAAGTTTCCTTATTTCATACAGCTCTTTTATCATAGGAATATGATAAAACAGAAGGGAAAAAAAACTGAACCGAAGACCCTAGTAGCTCAATTGACTTAAAAAACTCTTTGATATAATTTAAATGTAGCAAATAAAATTCAGCGAGGAGGGATAATAAATGGTAATTAGAAAAGAACACGCCCTTGCACTACTTAGAGTAAGGGAGGAGGAGAAGAACAACGCCCCAACCTGCCAGCTCTTTGTAAAGAGCGAGGAGCCACCATTCTTAGAGCTTGAGAGAATGAACCTCTTAAGGATGGTAAGACCCCTTGAGTACTCACTTACCTACTGGGGAAGGGTTCTTGCAAACATCTTAGACGAAATGGTTGAGAAGAAACTGATAGAACACCCTTCAAAGTGGACAGAGGACTTCAGGTGGCTGGGGTCAGAAGTTCTGATGATGATAGAGACGGCCATTGAGAACGACGACATTCCCGGACCGCTTACGGAGAAGGAGCTTGAGAAGAGGGGATTTATTGAAGAGAGGAAAATAGAGAAGAAGGGAACATTTAAAGCCATCAACCAGTACGCGAAAGACATCTACGAAGTCTTCATAAATGCCCATCCAAGGCTCATAATAGACAGGGAGCTCTGCCAGTACATCAAAGAGATGCCGGCAGGTCCCGCAGAGTCCTCCATGCTGCCTGCAGGAGGAAGGTTCCCGATTCTCATGGGAGCAATGAGGCTGTTGGCCTTCTCAGTTCCAACTTCAGACATCTACGCCCTCACTCCACTTGGAAGAGAGATAAAGGCGGCCTGTGAAACGATAGCCCCAACACTTGAGACAGTTATCTCAGAAGACATAATGGATTCTCTTGAAAGAGCCGTGTACGAAGGGTTTGACGCAATTACCGACGAGGAGAAAGAGGTTCTCTTTGAGCTTGCTCTGATAGATGACGAGGGAAACCCGCTCCCTGCAGGAGAGCACCTCTTAGAGGCCTACAGGATCTGGAAGGAGAGGAGCTTCAGGCCTGTTAAGTCAATAAACGTTGAGATAATAGACGCGGAGCTCCTCAAAGGAATAGAGGAGGTCTGGAAACACCACGAACAGGACCCGTCAACCCTTCCAACGGTAGAAGAGCTCGTTCACTACCTCTTCTACAAGCCACTTAAGGAGTACAAACACCTCCTTGAGCACTACGGAAGAAGGCTGTACCAGGACTTAGGCTACCAGAAGAAAGAGGAGATCAAGAAGAAGTTCAGCGAGGTTAAAACTGTAGAGGAGCTCTTCAAGTCCTTCTACGAGAAGGGTAACAAGTGGTACGAGAAGATGTACGACATCGTACAGGAATCCCTCTACACCCTTGAGTCCTTCAACCTGATAAGGGCTGAAGAGTACGAAGGGAAGAAAGTTCACTACCTGACGGAGTACGGTAAGAAAGTCCTTGAGGACATGAAAGTAAGGGGTATTAGAGAGATACCTGCCGTTGCAGTCAAGGCCATAACCATAACAAACAAGGAGTTTGCAGCTCCAAACGTTGACTGGTACAACAGGGGAGTAAAAGCACAGCTGATAGGCGGAGGAGAGGCTACAGAAGCTGGAAAGATGTACGCCGAAATGGCCTACCAGATAAGGAGACTTCCTCACATCACAAGGTTTGAACTTCAGGTTCTCCACAAGCTCCCCGAGAAAGGGTTCTTCGTCAAGGACGTTTACGAGCAGTTTGACGAAACCTGGCACGAAGAGATCGACTACGCCCTCAACAAGCTGGAGGCGAGAGGTTACATTGACATCCTCCAGAACGAGGCCATAATACTCACCGAGCCCGGCAAGCTCATAAAGAGAGCTCTCTCGGGAACCCCAGAAGGCTTCGCCAACCCAATAACGCCGCTTGCAGTAAGGGTTCTGGAAGCCCTCAAGCAGGTAGGTACCCTCTACGTTAAGGAGAAGAAAATAAGGATCCTTCCGAAGAACATAAAGGAAGCCATAAAGCTCTCAGGGCTTGACCCAGAGTCTTTTGAGAAGGAGATGGTTATCCTCAGGGCCTCAAACCTCGTAGGTAAGAACTCAATAAACGAAGCTGGCCTTCTCATACTTGAAGCGTTAGAGAAACTCAACTAAAATGAATTCTGGAGGGGGGTGTTTGCCCCCTCTTAAAACAAAAAACCAAATCTGGAGGGAGAGATGGCCAGAATCTACGGAAAAGTAGAAGGTCCAGAGGACATTCGCCGTATCAACTGCATAATCAGAGACGAAATGCTGGAAGTGGAAACCCCCGAACAGCTTACAGACCTGAAGAAAAGATCCGACTACCTCTGTACACTTACCTACTCACCGTTCTGGAAGAAGAAGTTCGGCCCGATGGTTGAGGAGCTCCGGGAAGTAGCCCTTGAAGAGAACAGGGTAACTGTAAGGCTTGCAAACTACATCGCAAAGTACAAAAACTGGGACAAAGAGTACAGCCCATGGGGCAGCGACAACAGAACCATTGACGAGAAACTGAAAGAGATACCAGAACAGGTAATGAAAGAGATCCTGGAGAGCGTAGTAGATCTAAAGCTCTCCCCGGAAATCCTTGAGGAGCTCAGGAAGAACTTCTGTGAAATCAGAAAGGCCATGGTTCTGGCTGAAGACGAGGAAACCCTTGAAAGGCTGAAGAAGCAGGGAGACCTGATAGTAGCAATTACAAGGCTTGACGACTTTAGAGAGAGGTTCTCCGACATCCTTGACAAGATAGACGAACTGGTAGAAAAAGAGGAAGAGAGGGACGTTAAACTGGCCAACATAATTGCCGAAGTAAGGGGATGGCAGGTTGAGTTTGAGGTCTGGACTGAAAACGAAGTGAGGGAAGATGAAACCCTGGAGCAGTACGTCCAGAGGCTCTTAGAGGAAGAGGAGAAGGCCGAGAAGTACATCCCGACAGAGGCCAAGTACAAGGAAGGAAAAGTCCTCTGGCTGGTTTACTTCCACAAGGGAAGGAACAGACACTTTGCAAAGAGAATCTACTTCCCGGGCTCTGCCAAAGACATAGAGATGGAAGGCCCAGGCGAGTTTGAAAACAGGTTTGGAAGGAAGGTCTGGGGAGTAAGGATAAGGTACAAGGCAAAAGTATCACCGGCAGTTATCAGAATAGGAAAGAGAGTAATCCACCTTCCGGAAAGGTGGGTTGAGAGGGTTAAAGTGGTTCCTCTCCCTAAAGAGGCCACAGACATCAAGCTCGTAGAGGAGAGGCCGGAATTCGCATATCCTGTAGCTTAAGACCTTAACCCCACGGCTCTCCTCAAGTACAATTAACAAAACTTTAAACAGGAGGAGAGCCGTGGGAAATAAACCCAAGGGTAAAATTCTGTTAGTTGCACTTCTTTCTCTACTGGCTATAGGAGTTCTCTCCTACCAGCTTGTATCGTCAAGCTACACGGAGTACGTTAAGTCCCAAAAGCTCAAAACCAGCATTGAGATTGCAAAGAGGATTTCCCTCCTTGTTCATGAGCTTCAAAAGGAGAGGGGAAGAACAGCTGGATTTCTTGGAAGTGGAGGGAAAACCTTTGTTCAGGAGCTAAAAGAGCAGAGGCAGGAAACGGACAGAAAGATAGCCCAGTTAAAAGAGATACTAACAAAACAGACCGTTCAGGCACTTCCACCAAGAATCAGAGAGTTCTTCCTCAACCTGATAAACAGCGATATCCCCCAGCTGGTAGAGATAAGGAACAAGGTTGACAACCTCTCTATACCCCTTGATCAGGCCATCAAATTCTACACTCAGCTCAACAACAAACTGATAGACTCAATCGGTCTCCTATCGGCAGAGTCAACAGACCCTGAAATTGCAAGGGAGCTCCTGGCATACGCTGACTTTATGTACGCAAAAGAGAAAGCAGGGCTTGAGAGGGCAATTCTCTCAGTAGTTTTTGCAAACAACAAGTTCAGCTCAAACCTTCAGCTTGAAAAGCTGGTTGACCTTATGGCTCAGCAGAAGGCATTCCTAAAGGCGTTTAAACTGGCAGCACCCGAAAGTGTATATAACTACTACAGGAAAACGGTAGAGAACTCCTTAGCGTTCAAAAACGTTAAGGAATATGAAGAGCTTGCTCTATCAAAGTTCACCGAAGGAAACTTTAACGTTGATCCCAACCAGTGGTTTAAAGTCATTACCGACAAGATCAACTTGATGAAACAGGTTGAGGACTTTATCGCTCAAGACCTGATTCAAAAGATCAACGCCATAATCAAGAAGGCAAAAGATGAGCTAACGTTCGTTATAGCCCTCTCATCCGTGGCTATTCTTATCATCCTGGGAGCAACCGTTCTTTCAGTCAGGGAGGGGTAGTCCCTCCCTACCCCTTTAAGTTGTAAACCGGCCTTACAAACCTCTCAATCTCAACAGTTTTAGGAAGAAACTCTAAAATCTTCTCCGGCTCCTTGTAGGCAAAGGGGGCCTCGTCAAGAGTCTCCTTAGAGACCGTAGAGGAGTAAACTCCAGCCTCCTCCACAGCTTTCCTGAAATCGCTAACTGAAAACATCTCCTTAGCCTTTCTCCTGCTGATTCTCCTTCCTGCACCGTGTGGAGCCGAGAAGTTCAGTTCCCTTACCCCTTTCCCCCTGCCTATCACAAGGCCCGTTGTCAGGTTAAACGGGATAACAACCCTCTCTCCCCTGTGGGCAGATATCGCTCCCTTCCTGACGCACATGTCCCTGTCAACGTCTATGTAGTTGTGAACGCTCTTTATCAGCCGGGACTGGTCAAACTCCTCCTTAAAGAAGCCTTCAACGATAATTTTCAGAATTGTCCGCCTGTTAAGGTCTGCGTAACCCTGAGCAAGCCTCATAGCTCTGAGGTACTCCCTCCCTCCCCTCTTCATTGGAAGAAAGGCAAGGTCTTTCGGCAAGTTGGGCATAACCTTCCTTGTATGCTCCCAGGCCTTCCTCTGAAAGTGATTACAGACTCTAAGTCCAAGGTTCCGGGAACCTGTATGAACCGTAACGTAGACCCAACCCTCTCTGTCAACACCAAGCTCCAGGAAGTGGTTACCGCTCCCAAGGGTTCCAACCTGAAGGAGAGGTTCCTGGAGGTCTATTCCGTAGGTGTTTATGAGAACGGAGCGGATTTCGGAAAGGAGCTCCCTATCCTCCCTTGAGAGCGGAAGCTTTTTAGCGTTGGACTTCGTTCGTGAAGTTAAACCGGTTGGAATGTTCCCCTTCACAAAAGCGTCAAACCTTGGAAGGTTAAGTTCACCTTTAGGGTTTTCCGGATCAACCCTCAGGTTCAGAGGGTAGGTATAGACGCCGCACCCTATGTCAACACCGACAATGTTAGGAACGACAACGTCGTCAAAGTAGCCTGTAAAACCTATAACGCAGCCCTTCCCGGCGTGGCAGTCGGGCATTATCACTATCTTTTCCCTGAAAAAGGGCAGGTCTTTAACCCTCTCAATCTGAGAGAGAACCTCCGGCTCAATCTCGTCGGCGTAAACGTAAACGGGAACTCTACCCTCTATAACGGTCGGCTTCACCTCAAACCTCCAGAAAGGAGCTGGAATGGCCCTTAAGGAAGTGTTGAAATTTTTACAAAATTTTTACATAATTTTCGCAGGGTTTGGAAAGCTATTTAGAAATTTACTATACAGGAGGAGAAATGGGACTGAACATCGTCCAGAAGATCATCAAGACCCACCTTGTTGAAGGGGACATGACTCCCGGAAAGCCCATAGCCATCAGGATTGACCAGACTCTCACACAGGACGCAACCGGAACAATGGCATACCTCCACTTTGAGGCTATGGGACTTCCAAAGGTTCAGACAGAGCTCTCCGTTTCATACGTAGACCACAACACGCTCCAGGCAGGAGGACCCGAGAACGCAAACGACCACCTCTTCCTCCAGACGGTTGCAGCTAAGTACGGAGTCTACTTCTCAAAGGCAGGAAACGGTATCTGCCACCAGGTTCACCTTGAGAGGTTTGCCGTCCCCGGGAAAACTCTCCTCGGTTCTGACTCCCACACACCAACTGCCGGCGGAATTGGAATGCTTGCAATCGGTGCCGGCGGTATGGACGTTGCACTTGCAATGGCCGGAGAGCCCTTCTACCTCACAATGCCAAAGGTAGTTAGAGTTAACCTTTACGGAAAGTTAAGGCCTTTCGTCTCTGCTAAAGACATCATCCTGGAGCTCCTGCGCCGCCTAACAGTTAAAGGTGGAGTAGGAAAGGTATTTGAGTACGGCGGAGAGGGCGTTAAGTACCTTACAGTTCCAGAGAGAGCAACAATTACAAACATGGGAGCAGAGCTTGGAGCGACAACCTCCATCTTCCCCAGCGACGAGCAGACATACCTCTTCATGAAGGCTCAAGGAAGAGAAGCCCAGTGGAGACCACTCCAGGCAGACCCCGACGCCACCTACGACGAGGTAATTGACATAGACCTCTCAGAGCTTGAGCCTTTAATCGCCTGCCCACACATGCCCGACAACGTCAAGAAAGTTAAAGAAGTTGAAGGACTCAAAGTTCATCAGGTTGCAATCGGATCATGTACAAACTCCTCCTACAGAGACCTCAAAACTGTAGGAGAGATGTTTAAGAGGACAGGAAAGACAGTTCACCCCCTCGTTTCAGCTGCCATCTCCCCCGGTTCAAAGCAGGTTCTCAGAATGATGGACAAGGAAGGCTACTACGACGTATTCCTCAGAGCCGGCTTCAGGATTCTGGAAAACGCGTGTGGTCCCTGTATCGGAATGGGATTTGCACCGCCTTCCGGTGGAGTATCTGTAAGGACTTTCAACAGGAACTTCTACGGCCGTTCAGGAACAAAAGACGCTCAGGTTTACCTTGCGTCCCCTGAAACAGCAGCCGCAACGGCAATGACGGGAGAAATTACAGACCCAAGAGACCTTGGACTTGAGGAGATAAAGGTCTTCCTTCCGGAGAAGTTTGAGATAGACGACTCAATGATATTTGCGCCGGCTGCAGACCCCGACGAGGTAGAGGTATTCAAGGGTCCAACTATCAACTACGTTGGCTACAAAGAGCCCCTTGGAGACAAGCTTGAAGGTGAAGTTCTCCTTAAAGTTGGAGACAACATCACAACAGACCACATCATACCCGGCGGTGCAAAGATTCTCCCTCTTCGTTCAAACATCCCTGCAATCTCTGAGTACGTCTACTCAGTTGTAGATGAGACCTTCGCCCAGAGAGCGAAGGAGAAGGGAGGCGGATTCATCGTAGGAGGAGAGAACTACGGACAGGGATCCTCCCGTGAACACGCTGCAATCGGTCCTATGTACCTCGGAATTAAGGCAGTAATCGCCAAGTCCTTTGCCCGTATCCACCACGCCAACCTCATAAACTTCGGAATTCTCCCTCTGGTCTTCGTCAACAAGGAAGACTACGACAAGATTGACCAGGGAGACTGGCTTGAAATAGACCTCTCCAACTTTGCTCCCGGCGAAGACAACATCATTACTGTAATAAACAGGACAAAAGGCATCTCAATTCCTACAAAGCACGGCCTCAACAAGCGCCAGGTTGAAATAATCAAGGCCGGTGGCGTTCTCGCCTACGTTAAGCAGAAGTTTGAAAACCAGAAGAACAAGTAAAAGCTTTGGGGGCTTTTAGCCCCCTTTCCACCAGAAAACTAAATTCGGAGGAGGATAGAAATGGCTAAAAGGCCAACCATTGTCTGGACGAAGACAGACGAGGCTCCGCTCCTTGCAACCTACTCACTTCTTCCCATCATCAGGCAGTTTGTAAAGCATGCAGACGTTAACGTTGACCTGAAAGACATCTCCCTGGCCGGAAGGGTTTTAGCCCAGTTCGGCTACGCACCAGACGACCTTGCATACCTTGGAGAGCTTGTTCACAAGCCTGAGGCAAACATCGTTAAGCTTCCAAACATCTCCGCTTCAGTTCCACAGCTTATTGAGTGTATTAAGGAGCTCCAGTCACAAGGGTACAACCTTCCAGACTACCCAGAGAACCCTCAAACTGAAGAGGAAAAGGAGATTAAGGCCAAGTACGACAGGTGCGTCGGTAGCGTTGTTAACCCGGTTCTCAGACAGGGTAACTCAGACAGGCGTATTGCTCCACCGGTTAAGAACTACGCAAAGAAACACCCCCACAAACTGAGGGAGGTTTCTCCTAAGTCTGAGTCCTACGTTGCCCACATGAAGAGCGGCGATTTCTACGAGCACGAGAAGTCTGTAACCCTCAAGAAGGACACGAAGATCAGGTACGAGTTCGTTGACGAGAACGGCAACGTCCAGGTTCTCAAAGAGTTTGATATGGGAATGGGAGACGTTATCGACGGAACTTTCATGAGCAGGAAGAAGCTCAGGGAGTTCTTTGACGAGGTCATCAGAGACGCCAAGGAGAAGGACATCCTCTTCTCCCTCCACGTTAAGGCAACAATGATGAAAGTTTCAGACCCTGCAATCTTTGGAGATGCAATCAGGGTTTACTACAAGAAGCTCTTTGAAAAGCACGGGAAAGAGCTTGAGGAGATAGGGTTTGACCCCAACAAGGGACTGATTGACCTTGAGAACAAGCTCTCAAAACTCCCACCTGAAAAGCAGGAAGAGATTAAGAAGACACTTGAGGAGATATATAAGGAACAGCCAAGGCTCTACATGGTTGATTCAGACAGGGGAATCACAAACCTCCACAGGCCTAACGACGTCATCATTGACGCCTCAATCCCTGCGGTTATCAAGAACGGCCTCCAGGGATGGGGTCCAAGCGGAGAGACAGACGACTGCGTAATTACAGTTCCAGACAGATCTTACGCAACAATGTACTCAGAGATCGTTGAAGACGTTAAAGTTCGCGGACAGTTTGACCCAACAAAGGTAGGAACTGTTCAGAACATCGGCCTCATGGCAATGAAAGCCGAGGAGTACGGTTCCCACGACAAGACCTGGTTCGCTCCTTCCAAGGGTAAGTACAGAATAGTTGACGAAGAAGGAAACGTCCTGATGGAGCACGAGGTAGAGGAAGGAGACATCTACAGAAGCTGCCACACAAAGGACATTGCAATCAGAGACTGGGTTAAGCTTGCCGTTAACAGGGCCAAGGAGACAGGGCTTCCTATCGTATTCTGGCTTGACTCCTTAAGGGCCCACGACAGGGAGCTCATTGAGAAGGTTAAGGAGGAGCTCCAGAAGTACGACCTTGAAGGCGTTGAATACTACATCAAGCCTCCAAGGGAGGCAATGAAGTTCACATTAGAGAGGTTCAGGAAGGGGCTTGACACAATCTCCGTTACAGGAAACGTTCTGAGGGACTACCTGACAGACCTCTTCCCCATCATTGAGGTTGGAACATCCGCAAGAGCTCTCTCCATCGTTCCCCTCATTGCAGGCGGAGGACTCTTTGAGACAGGTGCAGGAGGTTCTGCTCCTAAACACGTTCAGCAGTTCCAGAAGGAAGGCCACCTCAGGTGGGACTCCTTAGGTGAGTACCTTGCCTTCGTTGAGGCACTGAAGCTGGCCTACAAGCAGGCTGGAAGCGAGAACAAGAAGATACTCGTAATGGCAGAGACCCTCTCTAAAGCAGTTGAGAGGTACCTTGACGAGGATAAGACTCCAAAGAGGAAAGTAGGACAGCTAGATACCCGCGGAAGCCACTACTGGCTTGCAAGGTTCTGGGCTGAAGAGCTTGCAGCTCAAACAGAAGATGCCGAACTTGCAAAGATATTTGAGCCCGTTGCAGCAAAGCTGGTTGAAAACGAGGAGAAGATCCTCTCTGAGATAGCTGCAACAGAGGGCTCTCCAAAAGACGTTGGAGGCTACTACCACCCAGACGACGAAAAGGCTACAGCTGCAATGAGGCCTTCTAAGACCTTCAACGAGATAATAGATTCTCTGTAAACAAGTTGTAAAAAAGTTGTTAAAATTAGGGGGGCACAAAGCCCCCCTTTTTTATAGGACGAACCGGTGAGTTTGAGAGCAGAAAAGGAGATTGAGTTTTATAAGGACTTGTTTGGAAAGGTTTTTACAACTTTCCTCCTCGTTTCGGGAGGAACCCTTACAACGTTCCACAGAGAAGGAAACAGTTCAATGGTGGTAGGTGGAACTATTGCATCACTATCTTTATTAGTAGCTTTAGTTTTTACTGGCTACCTGTATAAACGGGAAATCAGGAAGCTGGAGGAATAGTGATAGTCGTTGTCCTGTTTACACTAATGTTTATAATCCTCAGCCTCTTTTTCATTTACCTTGCATTACCCTTTGAAGACAGAAAGATAACGCACAAACAGTAAACAACTTAGGAGGAGATAGATGGCACAGAGAGGTATCAGAGAGTACGACGGCAAGAGGATTCTTGCCCAGCACTGGGACGAGTACTTCGCCCCGGAGTTTGAGTACGACTTTAAGTCTGTCCTCGTAACTCCGGAAACAGACCTTGATAAGCTTCCTGAACAGTACCCCTGGCTTAAAGAGATGCCTCTGGTTGCAAAACCGGACATGCTCTTTGGAAAGAGGGGAAAGTTGGGGCTCATCCTCTTTAAGAAGGAAAAGCCCTGCGACGTTGACTACGAAACTGTTAAGCAGTGGATCAAAGAGAAGATGCAGGAAGAGGTTGAGATTAAAGGAAAGAAAGGGAAACTCACCCACTTCCTCATTGAGCCCTGTATTCCCCACTCACCTGAGGACGAGTACTACGTTGCAATGACTCTCGGTTACGACGGAGACCACATCTACATGTCAGCCTTCGGCGGAATTGACGTTGAGGAGAACTGGGACAAGGTAAAAGAGGTTGTGATCCCTCCCCTTGCAACAGAGGAAGAGATTGACAGGCTAATTGAGGAAAACGTTCCACCTGAAATTAAGGACAAGGAGAAGTACGCAGACTTCGTTAAACGCCTCTACAGGTTCTTCAGGGACATGCACTTTGCATACCTTGAGATCAACCCTCTCGTTATGGTTGGAAACAAGGTCTATCCCCTTGACTTCGTTGGAAGGGTTGACGACACAGCCCAGTTCCTCGTTGGAAGGAAGTGGGGTGAACTGGAATTCCCTGCCGGTTTTGGAGGGGAGCTCTCCCCCGAGGAGAAGTACATCAAGGAGATGGACGAAAAGTCTGGAGCATCCCTTAAACTTACAATCCTCAATCCTGAGGGAAGGATCTGGACGCTGGTTGCAGGCGGTGGAGCTTCCGTCGTTTACGCCGACACAGTTGCAGACCTTGGGTACGTAAAAGAGCTTGCAAACTACGGAGAGTACTCCGGTAACCCATCAAGGGCAGAGACCAGGGAGTACGTAAAAACAGTTCTTGACCTCATGACACGCCACAAAGACCCACAGGGAAGGCCAAAGATCCTCATAATTGGGGGAGCTATCGCAAACTTCACAGACGTTGCAAAGACCTTTGACGGAATCATTGACGCCCTCAAAGAGTACGCAGACAAGCTCAAAGAGGTTGGCGTTAAGATCTACGTTCGCCGTGGTGGACCAAACTACGAGATCGGCCTTGCAAAGATTAAGAAGGCCGCAGAGGAACTTGGACTACCAATAGAGGTTTACGGTCCTGAAACTCACATTACAGCAATTGTTGAAAAAGCTCTCAAGGAGAATCCATAAGGAGGGGAAAGAATGGGAAGGCCCGATTACATACTCTTTGACAGAAACACAAAGGCTATCTTCTGGAACCTTAACAGAAACGCTATCCAGAGAATGCTTGACTACGACTACCTTGTTGGTCGTTCACCGTCAATCGTTGCAATCGTTGCTCCTACACAGAGCAGGAAGTTTGAGAAGTTCTTCTACGGAACAGAAGAGATAATGATCCCAATCTACAGGTCAACGACAGAGGCAGCTGAAGCCCACCCAGACGCAGACGTTTTAGTAAACTTCGCCTCCTTCAGAACAGCATACGACGTTACAAGAGAAGCCCTCAATATACCTACGATAAGGACAATTGCAATTACGGCTGAAGGTATTCCCGAAAGGCTTGCCAGAGACATGGCGGCAAGGGCAAAGGCAGAGGGTAAGTGGATAATAGGACCTGCAACTGTTGGAGGAATCGCAGCCGGAGCCTTCAGGATAGGAAACGCCGGTGGTACTCTTGAGAACATCGTCAAGTCAAAACTCCACAGACCTGGCTCCTGCGGACTTGTAACAAGGTCTGGAGGACTGTTCAACGAGCTCTCAAACATCATCGCAAGGAACGCAGACGGTATCGTTGAGGGAATCGCAATCGGTGGAGACAGGTTCCCCGGCTCAGACTTCCTTGACCACCTTATGAGGTTCCAGAAGAACCCGGCAGTTAAGTACATGATTATGTTAGGTGAGGTCGGTGGAGAGCTTGAGTACAGAGTTGCCGAGGCGATAAAGAGGGGAGACATCACAAAGCCCGTTATCGCCTGGTGTATCGGAACAATCGCAAAGCACTTCGGCGGAGAAGTTCAGTTCGGCCACGCAGGAGCCAAAGCTGGAGCAGACAGGGAGACGGCAGACGCCAAGAACAGAGCTCTCAAAGAGGCCGGAGCTATCGTTCCAGACTCCTTCAACGACTTCCCTGAAGTTATTAGGTCTGTTTACGAAGAGCTCAAGGCAAAAGGTGAAATCGGAGAGATTGAGGAGCCGGAAGTTCCGCCAATTCCCGAAGACTACGACAAGGCCAGGAAGGCCGGAAAGGTCAGAAGGCCAACCCACTTTATCTGTACAATCTCAGACGACAGAGGAGAGGAAGCCACTTACTGTGGAGTTCCCATCTCTGAAGTTGTTGAAAAGGGTTACTCAATCGGAGACGTTATCGGCCTCCTCTGGTTCAAGAGGAAGTTTCCGAAGTGGGCCTCCGACTTCATTGACATGGTTCTCAAAATCGTTGCCGACCACGGACCTGCCGTTTCTGGAGCCCACAACGCCAAAGTTACAGCAAGGGCTGGAAAAGACCTTATCTCATCACTTGTTACAGGTCTTCTGACAATCGGTCCAAGGTTTGGCGGTGCAATTGACGGAGCTGCCAAGTACTTCAAGATGGCAAAAGAGAAAGGAATGGACCCTTACGAGTTCGTTGACTACATGAAGAAGGTTGAGAAGAAGCCGATTCCTGGAATCGGACACAGGATTAAGTCAACGAAGAACCCGGACAAGAGGGTGGAGCTCCTCAAGAACTTCGCCAAGGAGAACTTCCCGTCTACGGAGCTCCTTGACTACGCACTGGAAGTAGAGAAAGTTACAACTG
>JALWGN010000058.1 GCA_027013575.1 Desulfurobacteriaceae bacterium | reverse complement strand
GCCGTTCTGGCTCCAAAGAGGGCTACAGTTATCCAGAAGAGCTGGTAGAGAGAGGGGAAACCCCTTGCAGCCATAAGGGCAGCAGTTAAGGCAAAGGGAAGGGCAAAAATTGTGTGCTCAACCTTAATGAGCTCCATGTAGGTTTTTATCCTGCCGGCAACTCCCATTAAGCGCTCTCCTCAACCAGCTGGATACACTCGCCTGCGTGCTTAAAAACGTAGTCGGGGCGGAGCTCCGCCGGAATCTCGTCAAGAACTGAAAGGTCTTTATACTTCCCGCTTAAAACGAAGACGGTTTTAAAGCCGGCAACCTTTTTACCCTCCGCAAGGTCTGTGAACGGGTCGTCGCTAACCATGTAAACCTTCTTTGGGTCAGAAATTCCAAGGAGTTCAAAGGCTCTGTCAAAGTACTCTTTAGAGGGTTTTCCAAAGGAGACAACCGGCTTGTTTGAGGCGTAAGAGAGGGCTTCTGCAATAGCGCCAACGCTGGGGCCGACGAGGCCGTCGGGGTCTAAAATCAGCCTGTTCCTGTGGAACGCAAAGAGCTCCGCTCCCTCAAGAACAAGGGCAGAGGTCGCAGTTTTAAGTTTTCCGTAGTTTATCTCCCTGTCCCTACCAACAACAACGGCGTCAACTCTGTGGTCGTCTCTAACGTCAAACCCTTCCTCCCGGAAGAACTCCTTCACCTTCTCTGTTCCGAGGAAGTAGATACTCTTTACTCCCCTTTTCTTCAGGAAGTCTCCGGCAAGGAGGGAAGGGGAGAGGAGTTTTCTCCTGTCAACGTTAAACCCTTTTTCCCTCAGTATCTCAACTAAAACTCCCGGCTTTTCCGTTGAGTTGTTGGTTGCAACTATCCAGGGAATCCCCTTTTCGTCTAAGTAGCGGGTAAACTCAAGTGCTTCAGGAATTGGCGTGTAGCTCTTATCCTTAACGAGAGTTCCTTCAAGGTCAAGGAGAAACCCTACCATCTCTCTCCTCCAGCTGTCTGGATATAACGGCGGCGGCGATTATATCACCTAAAACGTTTATGGCAGTTCTGCACCTGTCAAGGAACCAGTCAACCGCAAGGATAATCCCTATACCCTCTGTCGGAACCCCTATAGACTGGAGAACTAAAACCATCGTAACAAGACCCGCCTCTGGAATTCCGGCAGCACCTATGGCGGCAAGCGTTGCGGTGAGGAAAACGGCAACGTACTGGGAGAGGGAGAGCTCTATCCCGTAACTCTGGGCAAGGAAGATGGCAGCAACGGCCTCGTAGAGGGCTGTTCCGTCCATGTTTATGGTGGCTCCAAGTGGAAGGGTAAACTCTGCAACCTCCCTCTTAATTCCGGCGGCAATGCTCCTTGAAAGGGTTACGGGAAAAGTGGCAGAGGAGGAGGCAGTTGCAAAAGCCGTCAGAAGCGCTTCCTTAACACGGTTTATAAGGGAGTAGGGGTTCTTCCTGGTAAAGAGGAAGTAGAGAAGTGGAAGGGTTATAAAGCCGTGGATGAAGAGGCCGGTTAGAACTGTTAAGACGTAAACCCCTAAAGAGAGAAAGAGGGTTTTCAGGGCAGGAGCTCCCCCCATCTCAGCAACTTTTGTGGCGATGAGGGAGCAGACGCCAACAGGAACCAGAGAGATTACCCACCCTGTGAGTTTCAAAAGGGCTACGTCAAGCTCGGAGATGAGCTGGTGGAGAACAGTCTTTCTGTTCCAGTCAACAGAGAGGAAGGCAAGTGAGAAGAGAATCGTTGAAACGATTACAGGTAGAACGTCAAAGTCTACAAATGCCTTAAAGATATTAGAGGGGATCAGTGAAAGGATAAGCTCCTTAAAGCTAAAAGTTACCTCCCTGTGGAACTCTGAACCGCTAAAGGAGACTGAAGCTCCAGGTTTAAAGAGAAGGACAACTCCAATACCGGTAACAACTGCAAGGGCTGTCGTCAGGGTGTAGTAGAGGAGAGCTCTCACTCCAATCTGCCTGAACCTCTCAAGGGTCTCCATTTTAAAGATGGCGTTTGCTATAGAGACGGTTATAAGGGGAAGAACAACCATCTTGAGGGCGTTCAGAAAGAGCTCCCCAACAAACGAGGTCTCCTTAGAGAAGGTCGGGAAGAGAGCTCCCGTCACAAAACCCAGAACGACTCCACCCACCATAAAGAGAAGGAAGCGCTCCTTCATCATTTCACCTCCGGTATGGTTTAAATATACCCAACTGCTTAAATTTCACCTTCTGAAAAACGGCAAAAGAGGAGAAGAGATGGGATTCAACTGCGGAATAGTAGGGCTTCCAAACGTAGGAAAGTCAACACTTTTCAACGCTCTAACCAACACCATGAAGGCAGAGGCGGCAAACTACCCGTTCTGCACAATTGAGCCAAACGTTGGAGTTGTAGAGGTTCCAGACGAGAGACTCTACAAAATAGCAGAGATAGTAAAGCCAAGGAAGATAACACCTACAACGATAGAGTTTGTTGACATAGCAGGTCTTGTAAGGGGAGCCAGTAAAGGGGAAGGACTGGGCAACCAGTTCCTTGCAAACATCAGGAACGTTGACGCAATAGCTCACGTCGTAAGGTGTTTCCAGGACGAAAACGTGGTTCACGTAGACGGCTCGGTTGACCCGATAAGGGACATAGAGACGATAAACCTTGAGCTGGTTATGAAAGACCTGGAGAGCGTTGAGAAGAGGCTCCAGAAGGTAGCAAAGCAGGCAAAGAGCGGAGATAAGAAGTTAAGGGCCGAGGCCGAAGCCCTTGAGAGGATAAAAGGAATCCTTGAAGAGGGAAAGAGAATCCACCCGTTTTTAGAGGAACTGGGAGAAGAGGAGAGGAGGGTTGTAAGGGAGCTCCAGCTGCTAACGGCAAAGCCGGTAATGTACGTTGCAAACGTTGACGAGGAAGGCCTGTTTGAGGACAACGAGTTTGTGAAACAGGTGAGGGAGTACGCCGAGAAAGAGGGAGCTCCGGTAGTCAAGATCTGCGCCAAAATAGAGGCCGAGCTCAGCGAGCTCCCCAAAGAGGAGAAGGAAGAGTTCCTGAAAGAGCTAGGAATGGAGGAACCGGGTCTTAACACGGTAATCAGGGAAGGGTACAAACTCCTTGACCTTATAACCTTCTTCACGGCAGGAGAGCCTGAGGTAAAGGCCTGGACTGTAAGGAAAGGGACAAAGGCACCTCAGGCTGCAAGGAAGATACACTCCGACATAGAGAGGGGATTCATAAGGGCTGAAGTGATAAGGTACGAAGACCTTATAAGGGAAGGCTCCATACAGGCGTGTAAAGAGAAGGGATTGATGAGACTTGAAGGGAAAGATTACGAAGTTCAGGACGGAGACATAATCCACTTCAGGTTTAACGTTTGATGAAAACAGAAGGGGTTGTTCTAAAGAGTAAAGACCTGGGAGACCGGCTGAGGCACCTAACCGTCTATACAGAAAAGCTGGGGAAGGTTAACCTGCTGGTTAAGTTAAGAAGCGCCGACTTCCCGATAAAGTACGAACCCTTCTCTGTTACAGAGTTTAAGCTCCTCCAGAAGGGAGAAAGGTGGGAAGTTGTTGAAGGAAAGCTGGTTAAGGAGAACTTCCCTAAAAACGGAAAGGAGCTCCTTTACAGGTCTAAAATAGCAAGGCTCCTCTCTCCCCTTGAACTTCCACCGGGAAGAAGGCTCTACCGGCTGATAAAGAGGTACATGGAAGAGGAGGGAGCTCCTCCGGCCTACCAGGCCTTTCTGATGAAGTTCCTATTCTTAGAGGGCCTAACCCCCCGTCTTTTCAGGTGCATTGAGTGTGGAAGCAGCGAGATTTCAGCCTTCTCCGTAGAGAAAGGAGGGGTCTTATGCAGAAAGTGCGGAGAAGGCAGTGGATTAAGGTGGAGCAGAGAGGCATCTGTTGAAGCCTATACGCTTACAAAGGAGCCACTTGAGAAGTTGAAGAAGAAGAAATTCCGCTGGCTCAACCTTGTAGAGACGGCAGCCGAAAAACACCTCAGGTACAGGACAGAAAAGTAAAGGTAATTCTGATATATTTCTATAATTAGATTCGCAAAGAACGATTGAAAGAGGTGAACAATGGCTCCAAAAGTGCTGGTTTTAGGAGGAGGAATAGGAGGAGTTGAAGCCGCCTTTGCACTCTGCCACAAGTGTTTTGACGTAGAGCTTATCTCTGAGAGGGACTTCCTATACATCTACCCCATCTCAATCTGGATACCAACCCACGAGTACGACTGGAAAGACGTAACCCTTCCGCTGGAAGAAGTAGCAAAGGCTAACGGTTTCAAACTTACGGTAGGGAGGGTTGAGAGGATATCAACGGCAGAGAAAAAGGTCTACATGTCAGACGGAACAGTTAAGGAGTACGACTACCTCGTGATCGCCCTCGGAGGAGCAAAGGTAAAACACAAAGGAAGCGAGAACTTCCTCTCAATCTGCGGGAAGCCAGAAGAGTCGCTGAAGATAAGGGAGAGAATAGACCAGCTGATAGAGAAAGGGGGAGGAGTAATAGCAGCAGGTTTCGGTGGAAACCCGAAAGACCCATCGGGAGTTAGAGGAGGACCTGCCTTTGAGTTTGTCTTCAACCTTGACTGCTACTTCAAGAAAAAGGGAATAAGGGATAAGTTCCAGCTCCACTTCTTCGCCCCGATGCCCAAACCTGGAATAAGACTTGGAGAGAAGAACGCCCTCAAAGCTTACAGAATGCTTGACAAACTGGGAATAAAGAGGCACTTCGGTAAGAAGATAAAGGAGTTCAAGCCCGACGGAGTGGTCTTTGAGGACGACTCCTTCCTGAAGACAGACCTTACGATGTTCATACCGGCAACAGACGGCCATCCGGTGTTTAAAAACTCCGACCTCCCCCTCAACGAGGCGGGATTTGTAAAGATAGAGCCGACGTGTGCCGTTCCGGGAACAGACGAAACCGTTTGGGCTATAGGGGACAGCGCAGCTCTGGAAGGCCCAAAGTGGAAGGCAAAGCAGGGACACATAGCCGAAGTTATGGGCAGAATAGTTGCAAGAAACCTGGAGAACAAAGTTAAGGGAGACCCAAAGAGAGAGGAGTACACCCACCACCTCCACATTCTCTGTCTGATGGACATGGGACCGTGCTGGATGAGTGGAGCTCTGGTCTACAGAGACGACAAAAGGTCGCTGATGGTTCCCCTGCCGTTTATAGGACACTCCCTCAAGAAACTGTGGGGGTGGTACTATAAGGCCAGTAAGCTGAAGAAAGTACCGAGAATCCCGGGATTTGACGCTCCGTAATGGAAAGGTTTGGGGTATTTGAAACCGTAAGGGTTGAAAGGGGAAAGGCCGTTCTAGTTGAGTACCACTACAGGAGAATCCGGGAGAGCTCCAGAGCTCTCTCCCTCCCCTTTAACCTCTCACCTGAAGAGTTTGAAAAGAGGATAACGGAAGCCGCCGGTAACGGATTAAAACTCGTTCGGTTTACGCTGTTTAGAAGCGGAAAGACCGAGATCTCAGTAAGGGAATGCAGGAAGAGGGAGTCTGTCTCTCTCCTGCCGGTTTACTCCGTAAAGAGAGTTTTCTCTGCACTCTCACTTCACAAAACTGTTGACGTTATGGACTCCCTATATGCCCTTGAGGAGGCAAAGAAGGCGGGCTACGACGAAGCACTTCTCCTTGACGAAAAGGGGTTCTTGTCTGAAACTGCCTTTGCCAACCTCTTTTTTTACAGAGACGGAATACTCTTTACGCCTTCACTTAAAACTGGGTGTCTTCCCGGAACCAGAAGGGAGTTTCTGAGGGAGCTCTGCCACGAGATGGGCTTAGCACTAATTGAAGGCTTCTTTACCGTAAAAGACCTCCTTACGGCAGACGAGGTCTTCATAACGAGCGCAAGGGAAGACGCCTGCCCAGTCAGAAAAGTAGGCCGGTTTCCGGTTAAAAGAGTGGAGGGAAAACCGCTGTACCAGAGGATAAAAGAGGTTATAGAGGAGGTCTGCTTTGGGTGAAGTCGTCTACTTTGCCTACGGCTCCAACATGAACATTAATCGGCTGAAAGAGAGAGTCGGTGACGTTGAGCTAGTTGGAGTAGCTCGCCTCAGAGACCACGAGCTGAAGTTCAACAAACTCTCCGTCAGCGGTTGGGGTTGTGCCAACGTTGAACCTGCAGAAGGTAGAGAGGTATGGGGGCTTCTCTACAAGGTTAAAGAGGAACAGCTAAAAGAGCTAGATAGGTACGAGGGAGCTCCACTCCACTACAGAAGAGTAAAGGTAAAAGTACTTACACAAGAAGGGAAAGAGGTAGAAGCGGTAACTTACGTTGCCTGTGAAGAGTATAAGAGAGAGGGGTTAAGGCCTGCCGACTGGTACCTTAACCACCTCTTGGCTGCAAAGGAACTGCTTCCTGAGAGTTACGTAAAAGAGCTGGAAAAACACAGAGGTTAACCCCTCTTCACTTGTTGAGAGAGCTGAATATCGCCTCAAGTTTTTCCTTCAGAGTCTCAGCCGTAAACGGTTTTACAATGTAGTTGTTTACACCAGCCTTTATGGCCATAAGGACGTTCTCCTTCTTTGCCTCTGCAGTAACCATGAGAACGGGAAGGTGCTTGAGCTTCTCGTCACTCCTTATGGCCTGAACAAGCTCAATTCCGGTCATATTCGGCATGTTCCAGTCTGTAATTACCAGTCCGTACTTGTCGGGGTTCTGACGGAGTTTCTCTAGGGCCTGCTTTCCGTCTTCCGCCTCGTCAACGTTTTTGTAACCAAGCTGAGCCAGAAGGGTTTTCAGAATCTTCCTCATCGCTGCCATATCGTCAACGATGAGAATGTTTATGTCGGGATTCGGTAGCGCCATCTAAACCTCCTTACTTTGTAATTGCGTACTGGTGAACCAGTTTTATTAGGTCTGGGGCGTCAAATTTTACAAGGTGAGCATCTGCACCAACGTACTTACTCTTATCAACGTTAGCTCTGTCGCTGAGAGACGTGTTGATAATAACGGGTATCTTAGAGAGCTCCGGATCCTCTTTAACTTTCCTTGTAAAGGTTAAGCCGTCCATACCGGGCATCTCAATGTCGGAAATTATAAGCTGAACGTAGTCGGTTATGTCCTTCCCTGTAGCCTTTGCCTCCTCCAGCCACTGGTGAAGCATCTGGAGGGCTTCTATACCGTTCTGGGCCTCGTAAACTGTGTGGCCGTCTGCCTCAAGAATTCTCCTGATAATTTTCCTCGCAACAGGGCTATCGTCAAGTATGAGTACTTTAAAGTGTCCCTTCTTCTCTATTCCTTCTATGTCCTTCCTAACTTCCTCCTCTCCGAATATCTTAATCATTCCAAGCTCGTCAAGTATTCCTTCAAAGTCTAACAGGAGAAGGAGTTTATTGTCCTCTATCTCAACAACACCTACAACCTTACCTCCCAGCTTCTCGTCAATACTCTTGGGAGGCCTCTTTATGTCTGCCCACTTTATTCTCCTTATCCTCTTAGCCTCGTGAACAATAACCCCTACAGTTTCACGGAGGAACTCCATAACTATAACGTAACGGCCGGCGTTTGGAGGCTCCTTTATCTTCATCCACTTTGCAAGGTTGATTATCGGAATCATCTGTCCCCTTATCTTCGCCAACCCTTCGGCCTCAGGGGGAAGACCGGGGGCTTTGATTATGTCCTTTGGCTTAAAGATTACCTCTTTAACCTTTGCAACGTTTACTCCCAAAATCCACTCGTAGATGGAGCCGTCGTCTAAAATCTCGTACATCCTGAAGTCTATAATCTCAAGCTCGTTGGCCCCGGTCTCAAGTATCTTGGGAAGGAGCTCCTTCTTCTTCGCCATAACTAAGCCCTTTCACCTTTTTTGTTTGAGAGAACAATTTCGGCTATGGCCTTAATGAGCTTCTCCGTAATCCTGTTTACAACGTCAGATATCTCTTCCTCTTTACCTTTAATTTCGTCAAGGTCGTCGTTGTTCATTGCCACAAAGAGCTCTTTCAGAAGGAGTTTCACCTCAAAGAGGTCGTCCTCAATGTTGTCAAGTATATCCCTGAGCTGTGGGTACTTCTGAACCAGCTCGGCCATCTCCTTGTTCTGAAGGCTCAGGCTCCTGATGAGGCCGTCAACTTCGGCAATGAGGGAGATGTCGGGGTTGAGGTCTTCAACAAACTTGGCCTTGATAACGTCGTTGACCTTGGCCGTAAAGTTACCAAGCTCTGCGAGTTTATCAAGGAGAACCGTTGCATCTCCAAGCTTAAAGATGTAGAAGGTCTCCCAGATCTTGTGGAGGCTGGCGTCTGTCTTCTCGGCAATCTTAATAACCTTATCCGCCTGTTCTCTTACTGCGTGAATAACGCTGTTAGCGTTGTGAATGTTCTTAACTATCTCCTCAGTCTTATCCTTCTGAACGGCAACAACGCTTGAGAGGTCGTTTATAACTTTCAGAACTTCCTCTGAGGAGTTCTTAAGGGTTGCGTAGGTTGACTGGTTCTCCTTAAAGATGTTCATTCCGTCTTCAACGGCCACAACGCTCTTGTTGGTAATCTCGGCAGTCTTTGCCATCTGCTCCCGCATGTTCTTAACAACTTCTCTAATCTCGGTTGCAGACTTGTTGGTTCTCTCTGCAAGTTTCCTTACCTCGTCGGCAACAACAGCAAACCCTCTTCCGGCTTCACCGGCCCTTGCAGCCTCTATTGCAGCGTTGAGGGCAAGGAGGTTTGTCTGCTCCGTAATAGAGGTAATAACCTCAACAACCCTGTCGATCTGCTCCGTCTGAAGCTGGAGGGACTTAACAACGTCTTCCATCTCTTTCGTAATGTCCCTTATGTACTGCATCTGGTCAATGGATTCAACAGTCTTCTGCTCCGCCTCCTCCAGTTTGGAGAGGACAAACTGGTAGTTTTCCATGAGTTTCTTTGAAACTTCAACGAGCTTGTTAACGGTCTTCTCTATCTCGTCGGTTGCAACTATCTGGTTCTCGGAGAGCTTAAGAACCTCTTTAAGCTCCTTAATCGCAACGGATATAGCCACTATCGTTGCAAGGTTGTTAACCAGAGACTGTTTTGTAGCTCTGAGGTTCTGGAGGAACATCCTCCTGGACTTCTCAAGCTGTTCCTGAATCTCCTTCTCGGCTGTAGCGTCTTTCCAGGTTGCCATGTAGTACCTTACGGAGCCGTCTCTGTTGGCAATGGCGTGACGGTAGGAGGCCATAACGTAGGGACCTATCTGAATATCTGCGTTCTTCTTGTGCTCTCCCGGACGGGTAGACTTTAAGAGCTCCTTAACCCTTTCGGGATCCTTGTGGAAAACGTGAATGCTGGTACCTATGAGTTTATCGGGGTCTATTCCAAACTCACTTACAAAGACGTCTCTCCACTTATTGGCAATCTCAAGGGCTCTCCTGTTGGCGTAGACGATCTCGTTTCCAGCCCTACCAGGTTTAAAATCAGGCGTCGCAAGGAATATTGCCTCTTCCATAAGTGAGTCAAGTATCTGCTCGTACATGTAAACGTCGTTGTCTAACTTCTCAACCTTCTTCCTGTACTCCTCAACCTCCCTTGAGAGCTCAAAGTTCCTCTGGGAGAGCTTTTTCACCTCTTCCTGAAGGGATTTTTTCTCCCTTTCAGCCTCTTCACACCTCTTCTGGAGCTTCATATTCTCAATCTTCAGACTCTCCAGCTCTCCCTTGAGCCTCTCTATTTCCCTCCTCTCTCCTGAACAGAACATCTCACTCCTCCTGATTAAAGATTGATTCAACGTTTAGAAGGATAAGGAGCTCCCTGTCAAGCTGAACAACCCCAGAGATAAACTTCACGTCTATCCCTATAGTTCCTATAGGCTCCGGAAGGACGTCGCTCTCCGGGAACTTAACGGAACCAACTATCTCGTCAACAATTACCCCAACTTCTCCCTTGGGGGTTTCCAGAATAACTATCTTGTTCCTCTGGTAGATATCTTCAGGTATTTCACAGGGTATTCTGAGGTGCTCCTTAAGGTTTATAACGGGAACGATCTTTCCCCTCAGGTTCATAACGCCGATAACGAAAGAGGGGGCTTTGGGAACCGGCGTCAGGTCTCTGTTGTTGGTTATCTCTATTATCTGCTCTATTGGAACGCCTACAAGCTCGTCGTTGAGCCTGAAGGCTATTACCTGAACCTCTTTCTCGTGAACCTCCCCTATCAGCTCCTCAACGCCTAAAACGCTCAGCTCTTTCTCTTTAGCCTCGCTCATCTCTTAACTCCAATCAGCTTTGTCTTGTAGTCGGCAAGGAGGGAGTTAAGGTCAAGAATAAGAACGACCCTTCCGTCTCCCGCTATCGTTGCACCTGCTATTCCAGGTATGTCAGAAAGGAGCTCACCTAAAGACTTGATAACTATCTCCTCTTCACCGAAGAGTTTCTCTATAGAAACGGCGATTAACTTCTCTCCCACCTTCACTATAACCACAAAAGCTTTCTGGTTGTTATCCGGAACCTCAAGGAGTTCGTTAAGTGAGAAGAGGGGTAGTACCTCGTCTCTGAGCATGAAGCTCCTGAAACTGCCAACCTCTTTAACCTGCTCCTCCTGGTACCTGACGATTTCAACAACGGAGTGGAGGGGAACGGCGTAGACCTGACCGTTACACCCGAGCATTAAGGTTCTTATGATTGCAACCGTAAGGGGAAGTTTCAGAAGAATGGTCGTTCCCTTACCGGGCTCGCTGTCTATCTCTATGGAACCTCTAAGCGAGTGGATCGTGCTTGCAACAACGTCCATTCCAACGCCGCGGCCGGAAACGTCGCTGACCTTGTCTGCCGTTGAAAATCCGGGGAGGAAGATGAGCTCGTAGGCCTCCTTATCGCTCATCTGGGCAGCCTGCTCAGGGGTTATTAAACCCTTCTCAAGGGCTTTTTTCTTAACCTTTTCCGGATCAATTCCCCTTCCGTCGTCCTGAATGCCGACAACTATGTGGTCTCCCTCGTGGTAGGCAAAGAGCCTGATGGTTCCAACCTCCGGCTTACCTTTAGCAACTCTCTCTTCTGGAGGCTCTATTCCGTGGTCTAAGGCGTTCCTTACCAGGTGTATAAGCGGATCTTCCAGCTTATCAAGTATAGACCTGTCTAGCTCTGTGTCTTCACCCTCTATAATGAGCTGAACCTTTTTGTTGAGTTTCCTTGCAAGGTCTCTCACCAAACGGGGAAACTTGCTGAATATTTTCTTTATAGGCTGCATCCTCAGTTTCATAACGGCGACCTGAAGGTCGCTTACCGTCCTGTCAAGGCTGGTAACCGCCTCAACGAGCTTCTCAACGGCCTCTCCTCTACACTCTTTTTCAACGTCCTGGGTAACCCGAAGTATTCTGTTCCTGTCAAGAACTATTTCACCGACAAGGTTCATAAGGTTCTCTACCCTTTCAACGTCAACCCTTATAGTTTCTGAACTCTTCTTCTCCTGCTTCTTGGAGGTCTTCTGTTTTGAGGCAGGCGTCTTTTCGGCAGGGGTTCTGGCGGTTTCAGAGGTAGCAGCAGGAGGCGTTTCGCTCTTTTGAGGAGAGGGCTGTTTCTCCGTTTCACCTCCAGAAGGCTCTTTTTTCTTAATCAGGTCTTTTACGTCTTTTCCCTCTTCTATGAGCTTCTCTACCTCGGGAATAACGTCCATAGGACGCCTGTCGGGAGGCATCAGGATTATCTCTTCCAGAATTCCGGCAAGGTCTTTATCGGGGAACTGCTTTATAAGTTCTTTTAGTTTGTCAGAGATTCCCTCCACAAACTCCAGTTCTTCCCCTTTCTGAGCTTCAGAAGAGGGTGAAGAGGAACTCTCTGTAGAAGTCTCTGCCGAAACTGGAGATTCACCCTTCAGAACGGCGTCAAGCTGAGAGAGGAGCCCCTCTATCTCCTCCATGTCGGGGAGCTCCTGGCTCTCCTTAAGCATCTGGAGGGCTTCCTTCAGTTTGTCTATACCCTCCAGAATAACGTCCATTATCTCAGGGGTGAGCTTTAGCTCGTCGTTCCTGAGCTTGTTAAATATGTCTTCAATCCTGTGGGCTATCTCAACAACAGGGGTTAGGTTCAGAAAACCCGCTCCCCCTTTGAGTGTGTGCATTCCCCGGAATATTTTGTTGAGGAGCTCCTTATCCTCGGGGTTTGACTCAAGGTCAACGAGATCCTGATCAAGGTTTTCAAGTATCTCCTCAGCCTCTACCAGAAACTCCTCTAATATCTCCTGAAGCTCCTCGGGAATCTCTACCTTCATAACCCTCTCCCTTAAAGGCCGAACTGCTTCATAATCTCGTCAACGTCTTCCTGAGAAACCTCTTTCTTCCACTCAAGCTCCTCAAGTTTCTTCTTTATCTCCTCCTTCTCTCCCTCCTCTTCCGTCTCCTCAAGACCTGCAACCAGCGCAACTTTCACGATACTCTTCTCAAGGTCAACCAAAAAGTCTCTAACCTTTAAAAGCCTCTGTGCCATAATATCCTGAAACTCAAGAAGCGTAAGAGAGTTCATCAGGGTTGTAAGAACAGAGTTTATTATGGAGACAACCTCCTCTTTTCCTTCGCCTTCCATCTTCTCTACAAGCTGAACGGCTCTCTGGAGCTTCTCCATAGAGTCCCCAATAGCCTCAATTAACTTTTTAGTTGCCTCTTCACTTTCGCTGATCGCGCTGTCTATATGTTTATTAACGGCTCTAAATCCCTCTCTTTTAGAGGAGACTTTTGAAAGTTCATCTTTGAAGGATTCAATAAGGGTGAGGAGCTCCTTTATCTCCTTCAGTAACCCCTTTTCCATCTCTTCCTCCTCCGAATAGCGAATCAATACTCAATTTTATGATAAAAAAAGAGGAGCAAACTACTCCTCTTTAAGCTCTTTAAGAAGGTCTGATATGTCTATGTCAAGAACGTCGGAGCTCTCCTGAGTCTGGAACGGAGTGCTGGTCTCTGAACTTCTCGCAATCTCAGAAAACCCTGAGATAATAGGCCTTCCTTTCTCGTCAAACCCTGTGGCTATAACCGTTACCTGGATTGATCCTTCAAGCTCGTCGTCAAGGGTTACGCCGAAGAAGAAGTTGGTGTCGTCCCTCTTCGCCCTCTCCTTTATGAGGCCGGCTGCCGCGTAAGCCTCGTCAAGGGTAAGGTCTGAACCTCCGCTGATGTTTACAAGTATCCTGCTTGCCCCCTCTACCTGAACGTTCTCAAGGAGGGGGTTGTCTATCGCCTTCCTGGCTGCGGTGAGAGCCCTGTCCTCTCCGCTGGCCTCACCTATACCGATGAGGGCGTAACCACCGCTGTGCATAACTGTTTTTACGTCTGCAAAGTCAAGGTTTATAAGGCCTGGCTTTGTTATCACCTCGGTTATACCCTTAACCGCCTGGTAGAGAACGTTGTCGGCAAGTTTAAAGGCATTCAGAATGTTCATATCCTTAGGTGCAATGGTAAGGAGCTTCTGGTTGGGAATAACCATGAGGGTATCAACAAACTCCTTGAGCCTTCTGATTCCAGCCTCTGCGTACTCCTGGCGACGCCTGCCCTCAAAGTCAAAGGGCCTTGTTACAACCCCTACTGTCAGTATCCCCATGTCCTTAGCTATCTTTGCTACTATCGGGGCTGCTCCGGTTCCCGTTCCTCCTCCCATTCCGGCAGTTATGAAGACCATGTCGGAGCCTTCTAGAACCTCCCTTATCTTGGGTTCGTCTTCAAGGGCTGCCTGCTCCCCAATCTCAGGCTTCCCTCCAGCTCCCAGGCCCTTTGTTAACTTCTCTCCTATCTGAACCTTTACAGGAACGGAAATCTTTGAGAGAACCTGAGCATCTGTGTTTATGGCAACAAAGTCTATCCCCTCAATTCCCATCTCGTACATTCGGGCTACGGCGTTCCCTCCTCCGCCGCCTACGCCGATTACCTTTATTACAGGTCCCTGAAACAGGTCATCTGCTATGTCAAACACCTTTTACCTCCTAGATTATATCGGTTATGAACCTCCAGACGGAGGCAAAGAATCCTCCCCCTCTCTCGTAAGACCTTGTGAGGTCCTCCCTAATGTCTGACAGTTTCTTCCTATCAGAGAGGGAGACGATGTAGTCGGTAACTCCCACAAGAGGAGAAAGAGCAACGTCTGATACTTCAGGGTGAGAAAGAGGCGGAACGGTAACAGGAGCTTTAAAGATCTTCTCAGCTAGCGTGTCTATATCCTTCAGCTTTGAAAGTCCTCCGGTCAGGTAAACTCCGCTGAGGTTTTCAAGGTAGTCGGGGTTCTCCTCACTGAGCAGAGATTTGATGTCCTTAAAGACCTCTTTAAGTTTCAGGTGAATCAGTGCAGGGATGAGGATTTTGGGGGCCTTAAGTGTCTTACTTCCGTAGTTTATGTGGATCACCTCCTCTTTGCTTACGTTGAAGGCGTAAGCGCTACCGTGCTCCCTGTAAAGCCTCTCTGCCTCAGTTCTGCTAACCTTCAGTTTTTTAATAAGAAACTCCATAATGTCTTCGCTACCAAAGGGCAGGTGCTTTGATAGAACCGGCTTATCCTCCCTGAAGTACATGAACTCAGTATTTCCAGCTCCCATGTAGAGGAGGAGGTTGTTGTTAAAGTAGGAGTTTTGAGACCTTATACCGAAGGAGGAGGCAAAAGACTGAAGAACAACACCTTTAAGCTTAAGGTTGAGTTCCTTTAAGAGATCTTCCAGGGTCTTTACGTGGGAACGGGAGGCAAGAACGATAAAGGCCTTCATCGTCAGCTTTCTCCCGCTCCTGCCTATCGGGTTCTGAATACCGTCCACGCTGTCAACTATGAACTCCTGGGGAACGACGTGGATAACCTCGTAGTAACTCTTAACGGTCTGACCCTTTATTCTCAGCAGTTCGTCTTTTGCCTTGTTCTTTACGACGTTAACGTCGTTGTGTGATATGGTTTTGATCCCTGGGAACTCTATCGTGGCCTCCACCTGGTAACCGAGGGTACAGCCACCTGGAACTAAAACGTAGGCTTCGTTCGGTAGAGCCACAGGAGACTCAAGCTTTAAGCTGTTAAGGGCCGACCTGAGCGACTCCTTGGCTGAAGCAAGGTTCACTATGTTTCCGTTCTTCACTCCCCTGGAAGGGGCAGTCTTTATGTAAAAGTGGTACTTATCACCTTTTTGAAGGGATAGAGAAACTCTTACAGAGCTAGTTCCTAAATCTAACGTAAGGATCTTTTGACTGAGCATTCTTCTTGCCTCCCCCTTATTACTACCATCTGTTCAAATCTGAAATCGTAAATGCCCGGCTTAAAGAAACCTTTCTTGGAGAGCTCCCTAAAACGGTCCCACCCGCTTCCACCAATTCCTAAGAAGACTAATACAGGAGGATTCCTGAAGGCCAGCTGGACACCGCTACTCAGCAGAGAGACTTCCGGTTTTTTCCCGTTCAACTCAATCTCGTTTAATTTTGAGTTCAGGAGCTCCAGTTCCATTTTAACAGATCTCTTCAACTTCAGAAACCCGTTTATTACAGTAAAAGGGGAAGTTTTCCCCCTATAGAAGAATATCGGATAGTTTTTGGTAGTTTTAACCCCCTTCTGCAGAACAAACCAGTTATTACCTATAAGATAACTATCTCTATCAAATATGAGAACCAACCTGGGAGAGGTCTCCCATATCTTAACTGTCAGTTTTCCCCCCTTTACCTCTATATCACATTTTTTTACCCACGGTAGTGATTTTACAGTATTTTTCAAGTTTGAAAGAAACCTGGGAGTTAGATCCTGTCCCATCTGAACGTAGGAGAGGACATACTGACTTATATCTGCCTTCCAGAGTCCCTTTTTCTCAACAACAACAAACTCTATCTGATTCAACCTTGAAGGTGCAGTATAAACGCCGTAGAGAACAAAACCTGCTATTCCGATAAGAAGACCAAGAAGCACCCATCTCAGTCTCAACGCTCTCCTCTGTCTGGCAGAATCATCTCCTCTATCAGCTCTTCAAAAGAGAGACCTTCGTAAGCAGCTGCTTTTGGAAGTAAACTTCTCTCCGTTAAGCCGGGAATAGTATTCACTTCAAGAACAAAAGGTGAACCAAAGCGGTTGAGCTTGAAGTCTACCCTTATAGCTCCTCTACACTCAAGAACTTTATACACCTGTTCTGCCATAGCCTTTAATCTCTTCTCAAGGTGAGAGTTTATGGGGGCCGGAACGAGGTAGCGTGTAGAGCTGTCCTCATACTTTGCTGTGTAGTCGTAGAACTCCCTGCCGGGAACTATCTCTACAGGAGTGAGAGCTCTACCGTTGACAACTCCAACTGTCAGCTCCTTTCCCTCAAGGAGCTCCTCAATTAGAACCTTTGAGTCGTATTTAAAGGCTTCCTTCAGAGCTTCTCTGAAACGGTCGGGAGACTTTACAAGGTTAACACCAACGCTTGAGCCCGTTCTGGCAGGTTTCACAACGCACGGAAACTCCAGCTCTTCAGGGGTTACCTCATCTTCACCGTAGAGGGTGATACCGGCAGGTACAGGTATTCCGTGGCTCTTAAGAACTCTCTTTGTAAGGTCTTTATCTATTGTAACGGCACTTGCCGCTACCCCCGAACCTGTGTAGGGAATTCCCATGACCTCAAGGAGTCCCTGAACAGTTCCGTCTTCTCCGGGGGAACCGTGAAGAACGAGAAATGCCCTGTCGGGGTTTATCTCCGTCAGTTTAAGAGGGAGGTCTTTACCTAGTTCAACGGGGAAGACTTCGTGCCCCAGCTTTTTAAGGGCGGATTCTACGCTTTCTGCGCTCTTTCTGGATATCTCAGCCTCAGGAGAGGGACCTCCGAAGATAAGGGCAACCTTCACCGCTCCAACCTCTTATAGACCAGTTTAACGGCTTCTTCCAGTCTGTTACCTCTGGAACCCTTGATAAGTATAGCCTTCTCTTTAACGGGGTATTCAGAAAGGAAATTAAGTAGCTCTTCCCTATCTGTAAAGTGGTAGGCTTTCCCTTTAAAAGTCTTAACAGTCTCTTCTGTCTCCTTCCCGTAGGCAATAAGCTCCTCAACGCTCAGCCTGTTCATCTCTTCACCAAGAAGGCGGTGCTCTTCGGCAGAAGCGCTGCCGAGCTCAAGCATTTCACCGGCCACAACCAGTTTCGGCATCTTGAAAAGGGAGAGGACTTTCAGGGCGTTTCTGAAAGAGGCCGGGTTGGCGTTGTAGGAGTCGTCTATAAGAACGCCTCCCGGAAGCCTGTGAATCTCCATTCTCATCTTCGGCGGCCGGAACCGGGAGACCTCTTTAAGCAGGTTAAGGGGGTAACCCATCACTTTCAGGAGAGCTCCCCCAACCAGAGAGGCGTTAACGACTGAGAAACCGGGAACCGGGGTAAAGAGAGAAATCTTTTCCCCAAAGACGCTTATCTCAAACCGGTTCCCCTCCGGCGTCTCCTCCAAGCCGGTAAGGTGAACGTCTCCGTCTCTTCCAAAGGTTATGGTCTCTTTTGAGAGGGAGAAACGGGAAAGGTGGGAGGGAACCACGGAAACTTCTGTAAAGGTTGTAAGGGAGAACTTCTCGGATATTAGCTCTTCAAAGCTGCCAAAACCCTGAAGGTGGGCTCTCTCAACGGCGGTTACAACGCCAACGTCGGGGGAGAGGAGCGAGGAGAGCTCCCCTATCTCTCCGCAGGCGTTTGTTCCGAGCTCCTGAAAGTAGAACGCTGCCTGTTTGAGGTTTGCCATCGTGTAGGTTAAACCTAAAAGGTTGTTGTAGCTCTTAACGTTTGAGTAGGTGGAAGCGTAGAGGGAGAAGAGGAAGGAAAGGAGCTCCTTCGTCGTTGTCTTCCCAACGCTTCCGGTTACCGCTACAACGGTTCCCCTGAAGCTGCGCCTCCTGTAGAGGGCTATTTTCTTAAAGGCTTCAAAGGTATCGGTTACTTTAACTGCAAACTTCCCGAAAGGAGGTTTTACCTCTTTAGAGGTTAGAAAACCTACGGCTCCACCACTTAAGGCGTCGCCAATAAACTGGTGGCCGTCTCTCTTCCCTGAAACGGGAATGAAGAGCTCCCCCGGTTTTATCTCCCTTGAGTCAAAGTGAAACCCGGAAACCGGCAAGTTCTCTCCGTGGAGCTCCCCCCCTGTAACCTCAGCTATCTCCTTTGCGTCCATAGAACTCCTCTACAACCTCTCTGTCGCTGAAGTAAACGGTTCTGTCTTTAAACTGCTGGTAGGTTTCGTGTCCCTTACCGGCAATGAGAACAACGTCTCCCTCTCTCTTCTTTCGGAGGGCTTCCTCTATGGCCTCCCTCCTGTCGGGAATAACCTCAACTTTCTCCCTCTCCTCCACGCCAGAAAGTATGTCTTCTATGATTAACTCAGGAGGTTCACTCCTTGGGTTGTCTGTCGTAACTACAACCTTATCAGCAAGGTGTGAGGCTATTTTACCCATGGGAGCTCTCTTCTCCCTGTCCCTGTCCCCTCCGCAGCCAAAAACCACAGTCAGTTTCCCTTTAGTTAAGGGTCTTAAAGCCTCCAAAACTTTTTTTAGGGCGTCTGGAGTATGGGCGTAGTCAACAAACACGCCGGGAGCCACCTCCTCTAACCTGCCGGGAACTTTCACTCCTCTGAACACGGTCTGAAGTTCCTTTGGGGGGAAACCTAAAAGTGTAAGGAGGGAAAAGGCTGCGGTAATGTTGTAGAAGTTGAAGAAACCTTTAAGGGAAGTTTCAACCCTGTAGCTCTTTCCCCCGTAGCTTACGGGAACGAAGTTTCCGGTGCCGAACCCCTCTATCCGAAACTCCCCTCCGGTGCCGTAGGTGGCGACCTTTTTAAACAGCGGCCTGAGGTAGTAAAGGAGCTCCCCCCACCTGTCGTCAATGTTAAAGAGTGAAACGTCTGAAGAGAAGAAGAGCTTCTCCTTTGCGGCGAAGTAGTCAAACATCGTTTTGTGGAAGTCTAAGTGTTCAGGTGTAAGGTTGGTGAAGATGGCGCCCTTAAACTTCACGCCGTAGAGCCTTTCAAGCTCAAGCCCGTGGGAGGAGACCTCACAGGCCACCCACCTTACTCCCCTCTCCTTAAGAAAGGCCAGCTGTTTAAAAAAGACCGTGGGAGAGGGGGTCGTCCTGTCTGAGGGAAAGCGGCAGTTCTCAGTTCCCCACTCAACCGTTCCAACTATACCTGCAGCCTCTCCAAGTCTGTTGAGGCCGTGGAAGAGAAGGTAGGCCGTTGTCGTCTTCCCGTTTGTTCCCGTTACTCCGAGGAGGGAGAGCTCCTTCTCTGGGTTCCCGAAAAACCTGGCAGAGAGAACGGCAAGGTCTCTTCGGGGTCTTCTGGTTAAGAAAACGGGGAGTTTACCTGAAAAGAGCCTGTAAGTTACAGGTGAGTCTGTAAAGAGGGCAACAGCCCCCTTTTTAAGTGCCTCTTTAACGTAAAGGTTGCCATCGGAAGCGGTTCCCCGGTAGGCGAAGAAGAGATAACCGGGCTCAACTCTCCTTGAGTCCTCAGTTACTCCTCTAATTTCAACGTCCCTTTCCGGCTTTATACCCAGAGGGGAGAGGAGAGAGGAGAGTCTCAATAACTACTCTCCCTCCTTCTGAATCGTCTCTTCAAGCTTCTGGATTTTGGCCTCAACCTCTTCAAGGATAGACTTCTTCTCCTCTTCAGACATCTCTCCTTCACCGGAAGCCACAAGCTGCTTTATGGAGTCTGAAATCTCCTTAACGAGGGACTTGGCTCTCTCTGGAAGGTCGCTCTCTTTGATCTGCTCCTGGAGCTCCTCAAGTTTCTTCATGAGCTCTTCTCTCTTAGTCGTTGCAACGTAAGCTGCACCGGCTCCTACAAGGCTTCCGAGGAGAAACATCAGTGAACTTTTCTTCATTCTCTCCCTCCTTTCTCTGTGGTTTCTTTCACCATTCTAATTTAATTTCTCAGCCGTTAAAAGAGAGTTAAGTTCGCTTTCTTTTTAACTTCATTAGGAAGGAAATTGTGGAGGAAACCGCCTGAAGGGACTCTGTTATTGAGTCAATAACCGCCTTTAACTCAACCACCGCCGGCTTTAACTGGCTGTTAACGGTATCAACGCTCTCCTCAAGTTTCTTCAGAATCCGGTACCCGACAACGGAGAGCACTACAACCCCAACGGCCATAACTATAAAACAGACGGCAATTACAGTAAGGTCTATCGCTATCAGAGTTTCCATTTAACTATCCCCCTATTGAGAACATTTTTCTTGAACACCCCAAAGACTCAAGGGCTGAAACCCCGTCAACCCTTCTCTTCAAAAGAAGAGCTCCTGCTACCGTCTTCTCAAGGAGTTCCTCTCTGTAGTCGGGAGACCTGAGGAGCTCTTTAAGGTCAATCTCCCTGTCTGACATAAGGCAGAGCCTCAGTTTACCGTCTGACGTAAGCCTCAACCTGTTACACTCGGAGCAGAAGTGCTGGCTGACGGATGGAATAAACCCAACCAGAGCTCCCGTACTACCTACCCTGAAGCTCTTTGCAGGCCCCATCTTTACCGTTCTTGCAGGCTCCAGAGCGCCGAACTTCTCCTCAAGGAGTTCCTTAACCACAGAAACGGGAATGAAGTTATCCCTGCTGAAGAACTCCCCCCCAACGGGCATGAGCTCTATGAACCGCACCTCAACTCCGTAGCTGGCAGAGAACCTAACAAACTCCTCAACCTCTGAGTCGTTAAAACCTTTAATGAGAACAGTGTTAACTTTTACCGGGTTAAGGCCTACCTCCTTTGCCTTTTCAATTCCCCTTAAAACCCTGCCGAGGGAGTCTTTACCAGAACGGGTTATGAAGGAGAACTTCTCCGGGTTAAGGGTGTCAATACTTACGTTGACTCTGTTAAGTCCGGCCTCTTTAAGGAGCTCCACCTTCTCTTCAAGGAAGAAGCCGTTTGTTGTAAGTGAGACCTCGTCTATTCCGTCTATCTCTTTCAGCTGACGGATAAGACTCTCAATTCCCCTTCTTACAAGAGGTTCCCCGCCGGTAAGCCTTACCGACCTGACGCCGAAACGGGAAAAGACCTTTACTATTTCGGCAATCTCCTCGTACCTGAGAATTTCCCGATGGGGAATGAACTCTTTTTTTCCCTCAGGCATACAGTAACGGCACCTGAAGTTGCACCTGTCGGTTACAGAAACTCTCAAGTAGGATATTTTCATTACGGCGTCCGCTCTTTAGAACTCTAGGCTATTTTACCACTTTGGCCGATAACGACTCCTTCATTCTGTCTATCAGCTCCTTTATAACGGCGTACTTGGTTTTTAAGCTGGCTCTGTTGACGATGAGTCTGGCAGTTGAGTGGAGTATTACGTCAACTTCTCTTAAGCCGTTGGCCTTCAGGGTTGTTCCCGTCTGCACAAGGTCAACAATTCTCTCTGAAAGACCTACAAGGGGAGCAAGCTCTACAGAACCGTAGAGGGTGATTATCTCCGGGTGGATACCCTTACTTCTGAAGTAGCGGTCTGTTATTCTCGGGTACTTTGTGGCAACCCTTATGTAGGAGAGCCTGTCTATGTCGTAAGGTTCGGGTATTCCTTCAGGTTCGGCAACAGAAAGCCTGCAGGCTCCAAACTTCAGGTCTAAGGGTTCGTAAAGCTCAAACCCCTTTTCCTCAATAACGTCTTTTCCGGCTATACCTAAGTCTGCCGTTCCGTAGTAAACGTAGGTGGGAACGTCCATCGGCTTCACCAGTATAAACCTGAAGTCCTTCCAGTGGAAGACGAGTTTCCTGGTCTCAGACAGCGTTTCAGTTGCGTCAACTCCACTCTCTACGAGGAAGTTCACGGCTTCTTTTAAGAGCCTCCCCTTTGGAAGGGCTACGGTTATGGTTCTGTAGTCCATCTTCTACCCCTTAGTACTTAAGCTCGCTTGGAACTCTCTCTATTTCAGCTCCTAAAGACCGGAGCTTCCTCTCCAGCCTCTCGTACCCTCTGTCAAGGTGGTAGATCCTGTAAACCTCTGTGGTGTTCTCTGCTCCAAGGCCTGCTATAACGAGGGAGGCACTTGCTCTCAGGTCTGTAGCAGTAACCTTTGCTCCGGTGAGTCTCTCCACCCCTTTAACTACAACTGTGTTTCCCTCTATTCTAAGGTCGGCTCCCATTCTCTGGAGCTCCAGAGCGTGCATAAACCGGTTCTCAAATATCGTTTCCCTGATAACAGAAACTCCGTCCGCCGTACACATGGCTGCCATAAACTGTGCCTGCATGTCTGTGGGAAATCCGGGGTAGGGTTGAGTTGTTATGTCGGTTCCCCTCAGCCTCTCTCTCTTTCTCACCTTTACCTCTGTAAGCGAGAGCTCCTCTATCTCAAGGCCGGCCTCCCTGAACTTGTCTATAACGGTTTTCAGGGTTTCGGCAGGGAAGTTCTCTAAAACAACCTCTCCTCCGGCAGAGGCCACAGCGGCAAGGAAGGTTCCGGCCTCTATTCTGTCTGGCATTACGGTGTAGGAGACGGGAGAGAGCTCCCTCCTTCCCTCAACAACTATAACGTCTGTTCCCTCACCTTCAATGTAAGCTCCTGCCTTTTTGAGAGCTCTGGCAAGGTCAACGATTTCAGGCTCTTTGGCGGCATTCCTTATTACAGTTCTACCCTCTGCAAGGGTTGCCGCCATCAGTATGTTTTCGGTTCCCCCTACTGTTGGAAAGTCAAGGGTTATGTCGGCTCCCTTTAACCTTCCGTTAACTTTTGCAACAACGTAACCGTGGGATATCTCTATGTCGGCACCCAGTTTTGAAAGACCTTTAAGGTGAAGGTCAACGGGGCGCAGGCCAATTGCACACCCCCCAGGAAGGGAGACTTTTGCTCTGCCGAAGCGGGCAAGGAGGGGTCCCAGCGCCAGAATAGACGCTCTCATCTTCTTTACAAGCTCGTAAGGGGCTTCCGGAACTAGGCTCTCCTCCTTTACCGACACCCTTCCCGCTCCCCTCTCAACAGAGAACCCCATGTATTCTAAAAGGTCGCAGGTGGTGGCAACGTCCATCAGCGCCGGAACGTTTGAGAGGTGGAGCTCCCCCGTAAGAATAGAGGCAAACAGAATGGGAAGTGAAGCGTTCTTTGAACCGGAAACCTTAACTCTGCCGTAGAGCTCCCTTCCGCCTTTTATAACGAACTTTTCCATTACTCCTTCACCCCCGTTACAACCCGCTCTATACCCGATAGGTCTTTATAAACTTTAACAGAACAGAAACCGGAAGACTCAAGTAGAGATTTAACATCTCCACTCTGACCCTCTCCCACCTCAAGGGCTATAAAGCCACCGGGCTTTAGTTTCCCGGAAGCCTGAGCTATTAGCCTCTCTATAACCTCAAGACCCGTCTCTCCTCCAAACAGAGCAACCGCCGGCTCAAACTTAAGCACCTCTCTCTCAAGTCTTCTGTCCCCTATCGGAACGTAAGGGGGGTTGGAGACGACAACGTCAACCGGAAAGTCAACAGGAGAGAGGAGATCCCCTTTGAGGAACTGAACCTTATTGCAGCCAAGCCTCTCTCTGTTTTCCTGGGCAACCTCAAGGGCTTTCTTTGAGATGTCAGTTCCAAAGAAGCTGTGTTTTCCACCTGTAAGTTTACAGAGGGTAAGAACTATACAGCCTGAACCTGTTCCAACGTCAACAACTGTCAGTCCTTCTCTCTCCTTCAGGTAGGAGTAAACGACCTCTACAAGGAGCTCCGTTTCAGGCCTCGGTATGAGAACTCCCCTCTCAACGCGGAACTCAAAACCGAAGAACTCCTTCTTTCCCGTTATGTAAGCTACAGGCTCACCCTTAGCCCTGCGGATTATCAGCTGTCTGTAAGCCTCAACTTCCTCGTCTGTCAGGGGTCTGTCAAAGTTGGTGTAGAGCTCCACTCTGCTCTTTAATCCCAGGGAGTAGACGAGAAGAAGTTCTGCGTCAAGCCTCGGGGAGCGGCTCCCCCTTTCCCTCAAAATCTCTGAAGCACGCTTTAAAAGTTCACCTACAGTCCACTTCATAGCGGCGGAATTATAAACCTTTAACACTTTGAGCGGATGTTATAAGATTCCTCTTCATGATGCTGGTAAGGCTGGAAAGCGTTGACTCAACAAACGAGGAGGCCAGAAGGGTACCGTTCAGACACGGCCTCTGTATAGTTGCAGATGAACAGACCGGGGGAAGAGGAAGGAGGGGAAGGCGCTGGCTCTCAAAGAGGGGAATGGGTATCTACGCCTCCTTCGTTCTGAAACCGATAAAGGAGAACCTGACCCTTGCCAGTTTAGCTTTCGGCTGGGCGGTTTTTAAGACTCTCTCTCCTTTAAAGGAGGGTTTTTACCTGAAGTGGCCTAACGACGTTTACATAAACGGCAGGAAAGTGGCAGGAATACTGCCTGAACTTACCAAAGACCGGCTAATTGTGGGCGTTGGAATCAACCTCTACTACTCAAAGAGGGAGCTCTCCTTCCCGGTTCCGGCAACCTCCCTTGCGGCAGAGGGGGTTAAGTTTGACAGAGAGAACCTGCTGAGGGAGCTTTACAGGAACGTCCTTGACGCCCACTCTCTAATTGAGAGTGGCAGGTTCAGTGTTGAGCTGTTTGAGAGGAACTGTCCGATGGTAGGTAGGGAAGTTAGAGTAGAGGAGAGCGGAAAACTCTTTACCGGAAAGGTGCTGGGAATAGATTCTGAAGGTGCTCTGATAGTTGAAACGGAAGAGGGGTTAAAACGGCTCTTCTCAGGAGAGGTTACGGTCAGGGAGGAAAAGTGAAAGAGATAGAGTTTCCAACCTACAGGGAGCTCCTCAAAGACAGGAGAATCCTCTACTACATAAACAGAGCCGACTACTTCCTGGAGAGAATGGGATACACAGACCACGGAATAAAACACGTTGGCTGGGTGGCAGAAAAGGCCAGATGGCTTTTGATGGAAACGGTGGGAGACAGACGGCTCTCAGAACTTGCAGGAGTGGCAGGGCTCCTGCACGACATAGGCCACATCGTTTCACGGCACGACCACGCTCAGAGCGGAGCTCTCCTGGCCTACCAGCTGCTTAAAGGTAAGGGCTACTTAGACGACGACCTTACGGAGATAACCTTTGCAATAGGAAACCACGAAGAGGGAACAGGAGAGCCGGCAACGGAAGTTGCAGCAGCTCTTGTAATTGCAGACAAGTCCCACGTCCACAGAACGAGGGTAAGGAACAAGAGGAACATCAGAGAGGACATTCACGACAGGGTCAACTACGCAGTCCTCTACAGTAACCTTGAGGTTGACAGAAGCCGGAAAACCATAAAGCTGGTTCTTAAGATAGACACAACTATATCAGACCTCCTTGACTACTTCTCCATCTTTCAGCCGAGAATGGAGATGTGCAGAAGGGCAAGTGAAGTTCTGGGATTTAAGTTCCGGTTAAGGATTAACGACACAGACCTTTAAGATTTTGTATCATTCAGACTCAAGTTCAGAAAAGGGAGTTCCGATGAAGAACCTGAAGTGGAAAGTCATATTTGTTCTCATAGTACTCCTGGGAGCTCTGTACATAGACCTTACCAGACACATCAACTTAGGACTTGACCTTAAAGGAGGAACCCACCTCGTTTTACAGATAGAAACACAGAAAGCCTTAGAGAGTGAAACTTCAGCCGCTCTCAGAGAGATAAAGAGAAGACTGGAAGAGGAAAACATTCCGGTAGTTTCTGCCAGGAGAAAAGGAACGACCATAGAGATAGAGCTCCTCTCCCCCGAGTACACAGAAAAAGCGGTTTCACTGATAAAGGACGAGTACAGCCAGATGTTCTCTATAAAAACCGAGGGCAAGAAGATACTCCTCTCTATGAAACCCTCCTACAAAGCAAAAGAGATAGACAGACTCGCCGAACAGGCGCTGGAAACGATAAGGAACAGGATAGACCAGCTTGGAGTAGCCGAACCGGTAATCGTAAGAAACGGGAAAGACAGGATAATTGTTGAACTTCCGGGAGTTAAAAACCCTGAGAGGGCAAAGAAAGTCATAGGGAAGGTTGCAAACCTTGAGTTTAAAGAGGTTATAGGCACTGCCAGAACTCCCGACGAGCTGATAACAAAACTGGGAGGAACACTCCCGCCGGGAGCAACGGTAGCCGTAGAACCCTCCCCAAAAGGGCCAAAGTTTTTCCTAATTAAGAACGGAAAGAGAGAAGAGATAAAAGTAAAGAGCCTTGAAGAACTGGTTGAGAAGTTCGGAGGGCACGTTCCCGAAGACCAGCAGATACTCTACCAGGAGATAAAGAACAAAAAGGGAAAAGTTGTAGGTTACGTCTTCTACATCCTTAAGAGAGAGCCTATACTGACAGGTGCCTACCTGAAAGACGCCTACCCAAGCCAGGACGAAAACGGGATGCCGGCGGTCAGCTTCGTCCTTAAAGAGGAGGGAGCAAGGATATTCAGGAACTACACGAAAACCCACATAGGAACAAGGCTTGCAATCGTCCTTGACAACAAGGTTCAGTCTGCTCCGGTAATCAGGAGTGAAATAGGGGCAAGGGGACAGATATCAGGCCAGTTCACCTATCAGGAGGCGAGAGACCTGGCGATCGTTCTGAGGGCGGGAGCTCTCCCTGCACCTGTAAAGATAATAGAGGAGACAACTGTAGGACCTTCGCTCGGTAAAGAGTCTGTTGAAAAGGGAATAAAGGCGGGCGTTGCCGGAATTATCATCGTAATGCTCTTCATGGCCGTTTACTACAAAACCGCAGGGGTTATCGCAGACCTTGCGCTCCTGATGAACGTCGTCCTGCTCTGGGCGATGATGATCCTACTGGGAGCAACCCTAACCCTTCCGGGAATCGCCGGATTTATCCTGACGGTAGGTATGGCGGTTGACGCCAACGTCATAATCTTTGAGAGGATAAGGGAGGAGCTCCGAAGGGGAAGAAACCTCTTCTCGGCAGTGGAGGCAGGCTTTGCCAGAGCGTGGGGAACGATCCTTGACGCAAACGTTACAACCCTAATTGCCGCCGCCGTCCTCTTCCAGTTTGGAACGGGTCCAATAAAGGGCTTCGCCGTAACGCTTTCACTGGGTATTCTCTCCAGTATGTTTACCGCCGTTTTCGTCACAAAAGTCCTCCTGGATCTGATCGTGAAGTTCAAGCCCCAAATCTTCAGAATTTAGGAGCAGAAGATGAAAAAGTTTGACTTTATAGGAAAGAGATACCTGGCTTACCTCTTCTCTTTAACGCTCATACTGGGAAGCTGGATATACGGCGTGTTCATAAAAGGCCCCAAGTTCGGAATAGACTTCACAGGAGGAGTTCTCGTTCAGGTCAGGGTTGAGGAACCAAACGTAACAACAGGTAACATTAGAGAACTCTTCAAGGGAAAAGTTGAAGGAGTTTTAGTACAGAACCTGGAAGGTGAAGGAAAAAACGAGTTTCTAATAAAAGCCCCTGCAATCGGTGATCCAAATAAAACAGTTGATACAGTAAGAGAAGTTCTAAAAGAGAAGTTTGACGGGAAAGTTGAGATAAGAAAAGTTGAAATGATAGGACCTACAGTAGGTAAAGAACTACGCGAAAAAGGGATAATGGCAATAATTTACGCCCTTATAGGAATACTCATCTACGTAGCGTGGCGGTTTGAACCAATATTTGCCTTTGGAGCTGTTCTGGCCCTCATCCACGACGCCCTCGCAACAACCGGGATCTTCATGGCCGTCGGAAGGGAGTTTAGCCTTCCGGTAATTGCTGCCCTCCTTACAGTAATAGGTTACTCCATAAACGATACAATTGTCGTTTACGATAGAATCAGGGAGAACATGAAGGTTCTTTTAAGAAGCAAACCCTTTGAAGAGATAGTTAACGAAAGCATAAACCAGACGCTCTCAAGGACTGTAATAACATCTCTAACAACGCTGTTTGTCGTTCTCTGCCTCTACCTCTTCGGAGGAGGAGTAATAAACGACTTTGCCTTCGTTCTACTGGTTGGAATAACAGTAGGAACTTACTCCTCCATCTTCATAGCCAGTGCAGTCGTTGTTGACTGGTACAAATACGTTAAGAAGGAGAAATGAAAACTCTCTACAGGTACATATCTACTGAACTCTTTAAGTTAGTGACCATCTCCTTCCTGCTTTTTCTCTTTGTAATCCTGGTTGACAGAGCTTCAACAATAGCAGAAACAGTTCTGGGGCAGGGAGTCTCCTTTGTAGAGTTCCTCTCAGTCCTTATAAAAGGTCTTCCCGCCTTCTTTGGCATTGTAATCCCCATCTCCTTCGTCATATCAACCCTTATACTGTTTATCCAGATGGAAAACAACAACGAACTTGTAGCTTTAAAGTCCTGTGGGGTAAGCCTCAAGCAGATCTCAGTTCCCGTTTTCGTTATGGGAGCTCTCTTCTCCCTCTTCTCCTTCTACTCGCTGATGTTCCTTGCTCCCAAGAGTAACGTTGCAATGAAGAAGGAACTTCAGGAGCTCCTCAAAAAGAAGATTACCATGAGCATCACCCCGAAAAACTTCTCCTCCAACTTTCCGGGTGTAACGTTCTACGTTGAAAAAGTCTTCCCTCAGAAAGGTTTTATTGAGAACTTTATGGTCTCCCTACAGAAGAAGAGCGAACTCCTCACAATATTTGGGAAGAAGGGAGTTCTAAGAACAACGGGGGACACTGTCTTCCTTGACATCTACAACGGAAGCGCTCAGCTGATAGACTGGAGAAAACCGGAGGAGTTTAAGTTCTTGAAGTTTCAGGACTACACGGTGGAGCTCTACAGGTTCTCAAAGAAGGAGAAGTTCAGCGCGGAGAAGTACAAAACACTGTTCCAGCTACTTAAAGAGAGAGACGTAGAGAGCAAAACGGAGCTCCTCAAGAGGTTCTGTCTCTCCCTCTCTCCGCTCATAGTGGGAATACTAGCCTTCTCCGTTGCAGTATCCTTGCCGAGGGGAGCTTTGGGAACTGGTATTGCTCTAGGACTCTTAATGGTCGTTATCTACTACGTTATATACACAGTTTCAAAGAAGCTGGCAGTAAAAACGGGAACACCGGCGATAGCCCTACTGCCGGACCTCCTCTTTGGAGTACTTGCAGCAGTTGGCTACTACCTCTCAGTTAGAGAGAAGCTATCACTCTACACAGGGTCAAGATGGTAAAGATTTTAGACAGGTACGTGTTTTCAGAGGGTTTTAAAACACTGATTCTCTCACTGATAACGTTTCTTACGCTGTTTGGAATAGTTGACTTCGTAAGCCACATAGACCTGATAATGAAAGTCGGTTTTGCAAAAGGCTTGATGTTTGTTACAGGTAGGTTTCCCCTGTACACAGTTAGAGTTCTCCCAATAGCCGTTCTGATATCAACGATGGTTACACTGTCCCGTTTCTCATCAACAAACGAACTAACAGTGGTAAGAGCACTGGGAATAAGTATCTACAGGTTCTCCCTTCCCCTTTTCGCTCTGGCACTCATTGCATCTACATTTTCTCTTTACGTTCAGGAAAGCTTACTGCCGAGAGGGCTGAAAGTTGCACAGTCAATAGCAGGAGAAAGTGAAACGAAGAGAGAACTTAAAGGGGTCTGGTTCCAGGACAGAGCAGGAGACTTTGTATTTATCTGGCTGTTCAACCTACAGAGTAGAGAGGGAAAATGGGCAAGCCTCATAAAGGTTAAGAACTTCCAACCTACAGGAAGAGTTGACGCTGAAAAGGTAAAGTACCTTGGAAATGGAGTATGGCAGTTCAAAGGTGTAATCGAGAGAAACCTGTCAGCATTTAAAGTAAGAAAACTCCCATCAGTAAAGCTAAACCTTGGAGTGGATGTAAAAGACCTAAAACTCTCTGAGGCGAACCCCCAGATATCTGGACTCATAAAACTCTTCATAACCATAAAGAGGTTGAAGAGAATAGGCTACAACACTACCCAGATGGAAGTTGAGTTCTACTCAAAGTTGGCCCTTGCCCTTTTCCCGATAGTGGTTACTGCAATCGGCATTCCTTTCGGGGTGTATAACCCGAGGAACAAGAAGGGTTATACACTTGTTATTGCCAGCCTTATCATCGTTGTTATGTGGGTTACAACTGCATTTTTCCTGAGCCTGGGTAAAAGCGGCGTTCTTCCACCTCTGTACGCAGCGTTTGCACCTGTAATGCTCTTTGGAGCTCTCGGCCTCTTTCTACTTGGGAGGGTAGAAGCTTGAAGTTCTCTTTTAAGAAAGCCAGAAAGGCACAGGAAGTTCTCAGGAAAAGAGTTAAGCTGGAGCCGCTGAAAACAGAGGTAAGAACTGTAGCAGGTTGCGACCTGACTTTTCTAGATCCGTTTAAAAACCCGACAACGGGAATAGGAGCTTTTGTAGTTCTAACCTACCCGGAACTTGAAGTGGTTGAAAAGGTTTATGAAGTAGCTGAAGTTGAGATTCCCTACGTTCCCGGCTTTTTAGCCTTCAGGGAGCTCCCCCTCCTTATAAAAGCCTTCAAAAAGTTAAAAAAGAAGCCCGACGTCGTATTTGTAGACGGCCACGGAATAACCCACCCGAGAGGTCTGGGAATAGCAGCCCACTTTGGAGTTGTAACGGGAGTCCCTTCAGTTGGATGTGCCAAAAAACCGCTGTTCGGAGAGTTTAAAGAAACCTGCAGAGAGGCCGGCTGCTACGAGCCGATACTCCACCCGAAAACAAGGGAGACGATAGGATACGCCGTAAGGCTCCGAAAGAACTCAAAGCCTGTTTATATCTCCCCAGGAAACCTGATAACACCGGAAGAAGCCCTTAAACTCGCCCTAAAAACCGCCAGAGGTTTCAAACTTCCAGAACCGACAAGACTTGCCCACAACTACCTGCAAACAGTTAGAAAAGGTATAATACAACGCAAATTACAGGAGCCGGAGGGTAAGAATGGCAGTTGAGAGAACGCTGGTAATAGTAAAACCTGACGCCGTTAAGAAAAACGCAGTAGGAGATATCGTCAGGATTCTTCAGGAGAACGACCTCAAACTCCTTGCAATCAAAATGGTTCACCTTACAAAGGAGCAGGCCAAGAAGTTCTACATCGTTCACAAAGAGAGACCTTTCTACGACGAGCTTACAGACTTCATGTCTTCTGGCCCCTGCGTTCCGATGGTACTTGAAGGGGAAAACGCAATAGCAAGGGTAAGGGAGATTATTGGAGCTACAGATCCTGCAAAGGCAGCAGAAGGAACAATCAGGAAGAAGTACGGAACAGACGTTGGAAGGAACGCCGTTCACGCTTCAGACTCCCCCGAGTCTGCAGCTTACGAGATTCCGTTCTTCTTCAACCAGCTTGAAATTCACGACCAGTACTAAATTGAAGTTGAGGGGGAGCTCCCCCCTCAATAACTCTATACAGGGGAATGTATGGACGACAGTTTCAGTTTACTGAGCGTAAACAGGGAACTCTGTCAGGAAACAAGAGAAACAGGAGAAGAAACGGTAGTTAAACACTTCGTGTTTGAAGACCTCCTTGATACCTCTGAAAAACTCGTCTGTTACTCAAAAGACTTCGGAGATTTCCAGACTTACAACTACGTACTCACAAAGGAGAGGAGCTCCTTCTTCTCAAGGAGAACCGAAAAAGAGCTGGGCTGCTACTTAGGCTTCAAAGGAGGCTCCATTTACACCTTTGAGGACTTTAACTTCAAAATAAACTCCTTTGACGAGTTCACACTCTTAACAGAAGCAGTAGAAGTGACCACTGGAAACTCCTTCTACTTTGAGCTCTGCAACCTGTGCCAGCTACCGGAAAAGCTCTCAGGGGAGCTTGACGTAGCCCTCAGCATCTACTCCAAAACCGTAAAAAAACTGCCACCACTTACCCACTTTGACCAGCTTGCCGACGAGAACAGGGAGCTCCTCAAACTGGTACTGAAAGGCAACACCCGTGCCAGAGAAAAGCTGGAAGCAGCAGTAGGAGAGTCGGAAACGAACAGGCTAATAGAAGAGTTTAAATCAAAACCTGAAGAGCTCTTTGACACCTGCATTCTCTACTCTGGAAACAGCTATACGGTAATAGGAATAACAACCGCCGTAAACAGAGTAACCTTAAGAGACAGAGAACTCACAGCAATAGACCTGTTCTCCGAAGAAATAGAGCTTACAGTTTTAACGCCCGAAAACCTGAAACTATCTGAAGGAGAAAGAGTACAACTAAATGGTAAAATGTTCGGGATTGCAGCTGTATAGGAGGAGAGGGTGAAGGTAGGAAGATTTAAACACGGTGATAGAACGATCTTTGCCATAATAAAAGGTAGGGAGATAATACCTGTTAAGGAAAAAAGGGTTTCGGAGCTCATGGAGAGCATAACCCCTGAAGGTGAAGTCCTCACATTTAAAGACGTAAAATTCCTGTCTCCCACCAGACCTTCAAAAATAGTAGCAGTAGGCCTTAACTACAAAGCACACGCCGAAGAGATGGGAAAACCCCTACCTGAAGAACCTCTCCTCTTTCTAAAGCCCTCAACGGCCGTTATTTCAAACAAAATGAGAATAGTAAAACCAAAAATGTCTCAAAGGGTTGACTACGAAGGCGAGCTGGCCGTTGTAATAGGAAAGAAGTGCCGAAAAGTAACGCCTGAGGAAGCTCCAGACTACATATTAGGCTACAGCTGCTTTAACGACGTAACCGCAAGAGACCTTCAGCAGAAAGACGTTCAATACACAAGAGCAAAATCCTTTGACACGTTCGCCCCCTACGGTCCCTGGATAAACACAGACATAGACCCAATCGGGTTAAAGATAACAACAAGGGTTAACGGAGAGGTTAAACAGGAAGGAAACACAGAAGATATGATTTTCTCACCCTTTGAACTCGTCTCCTTCATCTCGCAAATAATGACCCTTCTTCCCGGAGACGTAATCGCAACCGGAACCCCACCGGGAGTAGGCCCCCTCCAGGCCGGAGACAGAGTAGAAGTTGAAATAGAGGGAATAGGAACGCTTATCAACTACGTTGTAGACGAAGAATAAGCCTAAACGAAAAGTTTATGAAAGACAAAGCTAATTAATTCACTCTGTGGAAGCGGTTTGAGAGACCTCAAGCAACTGCGATTTTAGATTTAAATTCTACCAGTTCAGGAAAAAATTTTAAAATCTCTGACCACAGCTTTCTGTTAAATAGGTTTAAACCCCACTAGTTCAGATAAGAGCAGCGGTGAGAGCTCCCTCCTCTAAGGTAAAGAAAAAGATGAGAAATGATAAAGAAAAAACTGAGAAAAACGTAAGAAGGCGTAAAGGGACGTAAAAGGGGGTAAAGGGAGAAATCAAGAAAAAGGTGAGAAATTTTCGGTCTGCCCGCTGGAATTTCTCATTTATTTCTTTACTTTCAAGAAAAAACTGAGAAATTTGTTAGGTAAGGTTAATTTGCAGGGGAGCTAAAAAAGGGATATCATTTATATTAGGCGGTGGTGAAAGCCAGAAAGTCGCCCTGGCTGGCTGGGCGGGTCCTCCTGAGTGGAGGATTCGTTCTATGGAGGGGGTGGGCGTCCTCCCACCACCGCCTTACTGAATTTTTCCCTTTAGAAGTTTATATCTCCTTTCCCGAAGATTCGTTATATCAACAAGTCCAGAAGTTTTAAGAAGATTTAGGAGTATCTTCTTCTTTTTACCTTCAATTTTTACTTTTGTAGGTGTCTCCAACTTAACAACGAACTTTGCTTTCTTACCCGGAACGCTTTTTACGAAGAGTAGCACAGGCTTCCCCGATTTATCTCCTGTATCAAGGAGGATAACTTCAGGAGAAGCTATTGTTTTCGGAATCCTATAAAGCTCCTTTAAAGGAATAGTTGCTCCTCTCTTCTCTTTGGCATTCCTTATCATGTGCAGAATTCCTTTGTCGTTGACGGCTATTACTGGATTTTTAATCCTAAAGCCTGTTAATTTTTCAACAAGCTCTCTTATTTCTTTGTCTATCCAGCCGATATTTTTAAGCTCCCCTTTAGGTTTCCAGCCACTTTGTAGGATTTTCCTCACCCAAGCCATAAACTCACGAACCTTAGGTTGGGTAAATCCAAAGGCTTGTTTGAGCTTTTCCTCTGTGAGTTCTTGGAAGATGCCTTTTGCAGTTTCTATTAGGTCTTCTAAGATGCCGTAGTTTAAGGCTCT
>JALWGN010000057.1 GCA_027013575.1 Desulfurobacteriaceae bacterium | reverse complement strand
AAGGAGTAAAGATGTTCGGCTTTTTCAGGAAGAGAAAGGGTTTAGAGGAGGAGCTCCGGGAGAACCCTAACCAGCCGGAGAAGTGGCTAAAGTTAGCGGAGGAAAGCGAAAAGAGAGCTCCCGAGGCCGTTGCAAACGCCCTCATCTACAGTAAAGGGGAACTTGTAGAGGAAGCGGCAAAGATAGTAAGGAACCTTGCAATATACAGGGAGTTTGAACCCTACACGGAGAAGTTAGAAAAGGAGTTAGGCAAAGACTACGCCTCTTTCTTTAAAGGGTTAATTGAGGAGTATAAGGGAAACCTCCAGAAGGCGAGGAACCTATACGACGTTGCAAGGAACAGCCAGAACGAGAAGCTCTCTTTCCTTGCAAACTACCACATAGCCAACCTCTACATAAAGGAAGGGCTCTACGACTTAGCACTGAAAGCCCTGAAAGAGGTTGAGGATAAGGTTCCGGAGAACTACAGACTGGAATTCACAGTTAAAAAGAGAGAGGTTGAGGAGAAGTTAGGTTTAACAGGCTCAAAGATTTTAAAGAGTTTCAAGGAAGGTCTTAAGAAAACGAGAGACGCCTTAGGGCTTTCAGACTTTGCAGGAAGGAAGGTTGACGAGAGCCTGTTTGAAGAGCTTGAGGAGAGGTTGATACTTGCAGACGTTGGAGTAAACACAACCTTAGAGCTGATAGAGTACTTAAGGAACGAGGCAAAGAGAAGGAAGATAAAGAGCTCCGACCAGCTCCTTGAGGTTCTGAAGGAGAGAATGAAGGAGCTCCTCAGGCAGTGTAAGGGAGAGCTGAACCTCACAGAGAAACCCTCTGTAATTTTAGTTCTTGGAGTAAACGGAGTTGGAAAGACAACGACGATAGGGAAGTTAGCAAAACAGCTCAAAGACTCCGGCCTCTCTGTGGTTTTAGCGGCAGCAGACACCTTCAGGGCTGCAGCCATTGAACAGCTTGAGGTATGGGCAGAGAGGGCAGGAGTCAGGATAGTTAAGGGACAGGAGGGGACAGACCCGGCAGCCGTTGTGTTTGACGCCATTCAGAGTATAAAGGCAAAGGGAGAGGACGTTCTGATCGTTGACACCGCCGGAAGGCTCCACAACAAAGAGAGGCTGATGAAGGAGATCCACAAGATAAAGAAGGTTATAGGAAGGGAGTTTCCCGGCCAGCCGGCAGAGATTCTGTTAGTTTTAGACGCAAACACAGGCCAGAACGCCATCTCTCAGGCAAAAGCGTTTAAGGAGATTACAGACGTTACAGGTATAGCACTTACAAAGCTTGACGGAACGGCAAAAGGGGGAATCGTTGTAGCAATCTGCAACGACCTGAAGATACCGATAAAGCTGGTTGGAATAGGGGAGAGGATAGAGGACTTAAGGAAGTTTGACCCGGAGGAGTTTATAGAGGCACTCTTCTCAGAAGAAAAGAGGGAGGAAGAAGAGGAGAAAAAGAATAACTGACCCAAACTCTCTGTTTAGTGTTCCAGCGGGGTTTCCCCTCCTTCCCCTTCTGCCTTTACGTAGGGGCAGCCGGGATTGAGGCAGGTTTCCACCTCTCTACCGTTTACGAGCTTAACAGAGACGGGAGCTCCACAGTGTGGGCAGAAACGGTCAACGAAGACAAAGAGATCCGGATAGTCAAAGAGAGCAAGCTTTTTGACCGGTTTCACCTCTCCCTCCCTCAATTAAGTTTAATCAAGTTTTATACTAACATCGGAATGGGTCAAAATCTGTCTTATAAGTTGCCATCTTTTTTATTAAATTTCAATCTAAATTGTACATAAAATTTACCCGACCCAAACCGATGTTACGGCGTCACTGCCTCTCTATTCCTCCTTTAGAATCTCCTTCGGCTCAAAAGAGAGAGCTCTAACGGCCGGGTAGAGACCTGAGAGAAGACCTATCAGGAAGGAGAGGAAAAAGGAGAAAAGGGCTTCCTTAACGGGAAGGTAAACAGGCCAGTGGGCAAGGTAGGAGATGAGAAAAACTATAAAAACTGCAAGGACAACGCCAACAGAAGCACCTGTAAGGGAGAGGAGTGCCGACTCAAGGAGGAACTGGAGGAAAACGGCAGAGCGGGGAGCTCCGAAAGCCCTCCTCACGCCAATCTCAACGAGCCTCTCGTAAACAGAAAGGGTCATAACGGCTAAGATTCCGAGAGCTCCCACTCCAAAGGAGATAACAGAGACGATTATGGAGAGTTTCGTAAATATCTCCATAGCCTGCTTCTGGGTATTGACAAGGTCGGCGTATGAGTTGACAGAGAAATCCTTCTTACCGTGCCGTTTAAGGAGAAGAGAGTAGACCTCCTCTTTAGCGGCCTTAAAGGCTTTGGGGGAGACGGGAAGAACGTAGATGCCGTCTATGTAGTCAACGTTTGAAATTCTCTTAACGGCAGAGGTTATGGGGATGTAGACCCTGTCGTCAAGGTTTTCTCCGCTGAGGTCTGTTCCTATCTTCTCCATAACCCCAACGATACGGTAGGGAGCGTTAAAGAGGTAGATGGTCTTCCCAACCGGACAGGTTTCACCGTAGAGTTTTTTGGCAACGTCAAAACCCAAAACGGCAACCTGAGAGATGTTCTCTACGTCCGATTCGGTCAGAAATCGGCCGCACAGGAGCGAGTGGCCTGATATCTTCAGGTAGTCGGGGGAGACTCCACGAACAGAGGCAGAGATAGACTTCCCTCCGTAGTGAACGTTGGGGGAGACCTTTTTAAAAGGAGAGACGGCCGAAACGTCGGGGCACTTCTCCTTTATGGCCTCTGCATCTGAAAGTGTAAGTGTTGGGTAAAAGGAGAGCTGGATCGTTCTCCCTCCAAGGTTTTTAACCTCTCCGGGAAGGACTACGAGAACGTAGGAACCCATCTTCCCTATTACCCTTTCAACTTTCAGCTTCATGGCGTTTGTTATTCCCAGCATAAGTGTAAGAACGAAAACACCAATTGAAACGCCGATGAGGGAGAGGAGAAACCGCTTTTTGTTCTCTCTGGCGTAGGCAAGGAGAGCTCCCACCATCACGCCTTCCTCCTGAGGGCTGAAACGGGCTCAAAGGAGGAGGCCTTCCTTGCCGGGAAGTAGATGGCAAAGAGACAGACTCCAAGGGTAAAGAGGTTGGCAAGCAGAAAGGCCTCAACTGGGTAGACAACAGGAATGTTTAAAAGGGGCAGTATAAACTTAATTGCAAAGTAGCCTAAAACGTTTCCCAAGAGAGAAGCAAGAAGCGAGATAACAACGGCCTCGTAGAGAAATCTCTTTAGTATATCTCCCTTTGTGGCGCCGAGAGCTCTCCTTAAACCTATCTCCCACTGGCGAACGTAGATGTTTATGTAGAAGATTGACGAGAGAA
>JALWGN010000056.1 GCA_027013575.1 Desulfurobacteriaceae bacterium | reverse complement strand
TGATATTTGTAACAGGTGGCGTTCTCTCTTCAATTGGGAAAGGCATAACTGCATCCTCAATAGGAACGCTCTTAGAGAGCAGAGGACTGAAAGTTACAATCCAGAAGCTTGACCCCTACCTCAACGTTGACGCAGGAACGATGAACCCCTACCAGCACGGAGAGGTTTACGTAACGGAAGACGGCGCCGAAACAGACCTTGACCTCGGCCACTACGAAAGGTTTACGTCTGCAACGATGAAGAGAATAAACAACGTTACGTCTGGCCAGATATACCAGGAGATTATTCAGAAAGAAAGGAAAGGGGAGTTCTTAGGGGGAACAGTTCAGGTCATTCCCCACGTTACGAACCTGATAAAGGAGAAGATAAGGCAGCTTATGTCCTCAGACGTTGACGTTGTAATTGTTGAAGTCGGTGGAACCGTTGGAGACATTGAGGGACTGCCGTTTCTAGAGGCAATAAGGCAGCTTGGAACAGAGGTTGGGAAGAGTAACGCCATTTACATACACGTAACATACGTTCCCTACGTAAAAGCAGCCGGGGAACTCAAGACAAAACCGACTCAGCACTCCGTAAAGGAGCTCCGCGCCATCGGTATCCAGCCCGACATAATCGTCTGCAGGGCCGAACGCTCAATACCCTCGTCTGTCAAGAGGAAAATTGCTCTCTTTGCCAACCTCAAAGAGCACGAGATCATTACGGCAAAAGACCTGTCAACCATCTACGAGGTACCTCTCGTCCTTCAGAAAGAGAAGATAGACGACCTGATAATAGAGAAACTTCAGCTCCCAGTAAGCAAGGAGCCTGACCTCTCTGAGTGGAAAGAGGTTGTCAATAGAATAAAGAAACCTTCGGAAGGAAGCGTAAGAATAGCTATAGTTGGTAAGTATGTGGAGCTCCCCGACGCCTACAAGAGCATCATTGAGTCGTTCGTCCACGCAGGGGCGGCAAACGACGTTAAAGTTGAAATCAGGTGGGTAAACGCCGAAGAGCTGGAAAACGGAGAGAAGACCCCCGAGGAGCTCCTGTCTGACGTCCACGGAGTTCTGGTTCCCGGAGGGTTTGGAGAGAGAGGAGTTGAAGGGAAGATAAGGGCAATCCAGTTTGCAAGGGAGAGGAAAATACCCTTCTTTGGCATCTGTCTGGGAATGCAGTGTGCCGTAATAGAGTTTGCCAGAAACGTTGCCGGCCTTGAAGGTGCCCACAGCGCAGAGTTTAGCTCAACAACCCCGTACCCTGTAATAGACCTGATGGAAGACCAAAAGGGGGTAAAGGAGAAGGGCGGAACGATGAGACTGGGGGCTTACCCCTGCGTTCTCAAAGAGGGAACCTTCAGCTACGAGGCCTACGGCAGGAAAGAGATCTCGGAAAGACACAGACACAGGTATGAGTTCAACAACAGGTTCAGGGAGACGTTAGAGAAGGCAGGTCTCGTAATAGCCGGAACCTCCCCAGACGGAAAGCTAGTTGAAGTCGTTGAGATAAAAGAACACCCCTGGTTTGTAGCAGTCCAGTTCCACCCGGAGTTTAAGTCAAGACCTAAAAGTCCTCACCCCCTCTTTGTCAACTTCGTGAAAGCTGCAAAAGATTTAAGGGAAAAAGTTGGAGGTTAAACTCCTTTCACCGGAAGAGATAACAACTATAGGGGTGGGAGCTCCCAGGAAGGTTTACTTTCCGGAGAGCCTGAGGGAGCTCCGTTTCCTCCTAAAAGAAAACCTTCCCGTTATAGGAGGGGGCTCAAACGCAGTCCTCTCAGACAGCACTACCCCCCTAATATCAACCGCCCTCTTCAGGAACTGCACCTTTAACGGAGATACCGTAACCCTCGGAGCTGGGGTAAGGCTCTCTCAGGTTCTAAAACTGCAGCAGAAGATGAAGTTCTCACTCTTTGAATTCCTGGCAGGGATACCGAGAGCAACGGTAGGAGGACTGGTAGCCCAGAACGCTGGGGCTTTCGGAGAGGAGGTAAAAGAGCGGTTACTCTCTATCACCTATTTTGACCGGGAAAGTGGAGAGGTATTAGAGATGGAAAAGGAGGAGATAGAGAGGGGCTTTGGTTACAGAAAAACGCCATTTCCCGAAAAGGGAACAATCCTAAACGCAACGTTTAAAATCAGGTACGAACCAGGGATCAGGAAAAAAATAGCCGGTTTTGTCAGCCTGAGGCTATCAAAACAGCCACCGTTCTACCTTAAAACTGCCGGTTCAACCTTTAAAAACCCTGAAGGAGAATCTGCCGGAAGGCTCCTTGACCTAGTAGGTCTAAAAGGTTTCTCTATAGGTAGAATAGGATTTTCAAATAAACATGCAAACTTTACGGTTAACAGGGGAAAGGCGAGTTTTTCAGAGTTCAAAGAACTTGTAGAAGAAGCCAGAAAAAGAGTGGAAACTGCGTTTAACTTGAGACTTGAACTGGAAATTAAAATTTTTTAAGATTTTAATATGGATACCGTCATTGTAAGCTCAAAGAACCCAATTTTCAGGTTTGCAGTAAGGGAACTCAAAGAGAAAGCACCAAAGGGTTTTGACTTTGCTCTCTTTGCTGTCTCTCCCAACTATCCCTACCAGGATGTTCCAGCAACCATAAAAAAGGAGTTTGGAAGCATCAACTACGTGGGCTTCAGCTCGTCTTCAGCATTTGAGAACATAAAACTCGTAAACGATGGGATAGTAGGTTGCTTCTTTAAGTTTAACAGTCCGAAGACAAAGGTCTGTACCTTTGTAAAGGAGAAGATAAACGAAAAAAACAGAACAAAAGTACTAAAAGAACTCATCGCATTTCTGAAGGAACGAAAAGGAAAACTAAACGTCGTCATCGGTGACTTTATTGAGGGGGAGTTCCCTATTCTTATAGAGAAAGTTGGAGAAGAACTCCAAAAACTCGGGATTGACTCACCTCTGGTTGGAGGTGTAACTGCAACGCCCACTCAGGGAGATAAGAGGGAGAAAAGCTATCTCTTTTACAACGGAAATACTGTAGAAAATGGCTTTATAGTTGTAAGTTTCTCCAACGTTGACTTTCAAGTTCAGGTCTCATCCGGGGTTTTTAAAAAGGGTCCTGTCTATACGGTTACAAAGTGTGACTCATTTAAAATCTATGAGCTCAACGGGAAAAAGGCTGGCTACTTACCAAAGAAACTTCTAAAGGACATTGAACCTGCAGAAGATAACCGCTTTCTGCTCTGGTACACTCCGTTTGGAATTGTTGGGGAAAAAGACGAGATAGAGGCGTTAAGAGTTATAAGGAGTTTCAGCGACGAATACGTTGAACTCTGGGGGCCTGTCAAAGAGGGAGATAGACTGAAACTTTCCGTAGTACTGAGTACAGAGCTCTTAAAGGATGCCGAGGAAAACGCAAGAGAACTGAAGGCCTCTTTTGGAATGGCAGACTTCTGTTTCAACTTCTCCTGTCTTGCAAGGGCAAAAATCCTTGAACAGTTTGAGGAAAAGGAGATAGAACTCTACGGAAGGCTTTTAAACGCCCCTCTTTTCGGCTTCTTTACCCACGGAGAGGTTGCAACAAAGAACGGAAAACTGAGAATTCATAACCTAACTTCTGTAATTGTAGCAGTAAGGGAGAGGTATGAACTTTAAAGACAAAAAACTCAAACTGTTCCTCAACTACATAGAAGAACTGACAGAACAGTACGAGGAGCTCCTCAACCAGAAGAGGGAGCTCCTTGTGGAACTTCAGAGGAAAGCACTCTACGACCCGCTTACAGGACTCTTTAACAGACACGCCCTGATAGAGTTCCTAAACAGGGAGATTGAAAGGGTAAAGAGAGAAAAAAACGAGAAGCTGTTTATCATATTTCTAGACCTAGACAACTTTAAACAGGTTAATGACCTGTACGGCCACAAGAAAGGGGATGAGGTCCTCAAGGAGGTTGCCGAGCTTCTAAAGAGTCACTTTAGAAAGTACGATATCGTCGCCCGTTTCGGTGGAGACGAGTTTATGGTGGTTGTAAGGAACAGCTCAAGGGAAAACGTTGAGGAGATACTTAGGAAACTACAGAGAAGAATAGAGGAGATCTTCAAAAAGTTCGGAATTTCAGTAAGCTACGGAATAGCCGTTGCTCCAAACGACGGAACAGACCTTGATAGGCTCATCAACCTTGCAGACAAAAGAATGTACAGCATGAAGGAGCGTCACAAGGCCAAAAAGGTTGACAACTAAAAGTGAACGTCTATATTATTCACCGTCGCAAGTGGGCCCGTAGCTCAGCTGGTAGAGCAACGGACTTTTAATCCGTAGGTCGGAGGTTCGACTCCTCCCGGGCTCACCACTTAAGCGTCCCCGTCGTCTAGCCAGGCCTAGGACACCGGCCTTTCACGCCGGCGACGCGGGTTCGAATCCCGCCGGGGACGCCACTAATCTCTGGGGCCGTAGCTCAGCTGGGAGAGCGTCAGGCTGGCAGTCTGAAGGTCGCGGGTTCGAGTCCCGCCGGCTCCACCATTAAGGGCCCGTAGCTCAGTTGGTTAGAGCATCCGGCTCATAACCGGACGGTCGGTGGTTCGAGTCCACCCGGGCCCACCACTGACTACCCTCCGTTAACCTACAAATCCCACCTACAGAAGAAAAAATAAAAACTGTGATAAATTTTCCCGAAAACTTCACCTCCAGGAGAGAACAGATGCCTGTAGAGCTCCTCCACAAACTCATCTCAATCCCTTCTGTATACGGAAGCGAGAAAGAGATAGCAGATTTCTGCGAGAACTTCCTGAAAACCAGAAACTACACAGTTAAGAGGAACAGCAACACACTCCTCGGCTACAGGGAGTTTGACCCTTCAAAGAGAACTGTAGCACTGGTTGGCCACCTTGACACAGTTCCCGGAGAGAACGACCACACAGGAAAGGTAATAGGGGGAAAGCTGTTTGGCCTCGGTGCAAGTGACATGAAGGCGGGAGACGCCGTTATTCTGAAACTGGCTGAGGAGTTTTCCCTCAAAGAGAGCAGGTTTAACCTCGTTTACCTCCTCTACGAGAAAGAGGAAGGCCCCTACCTTGAGAACGGGCTCAGACCTCTGTTTGAAAGTGAAGAGTTCAACAGAATTTTAAAGAAGATAGACTTTGCATTCGTCCTTGAACCGACAGACAACGTGGTTCAGGTCGGATGCCTGGGAGTAATCCACAGCTGGTTCGTCTTTAAAGGAAAGAGGGCACACTCAGCAAGACCGTGGGAAGGTGAAAACGCAATACACAAGGGGTGGAAGCTCCTTAAAAAGCTCTCGGAGATGAAACCGAAAGCCTACACCGAAAACGGGCTCACCTACTACGAGGTTATGAACGCAACTATGACAGACTACACCGGAGGAAGGAACATAATCCCGGAGGAGTTCAGAGTTAACGTTAACTACAGGTTCTCTCCAACGAAAAGCCTTGAAGAGGCAAAAGAGGAGTTAAAAGCTCTAAAGAGTGAGGTTCAGGCCGACGAAGTGGTCTTTACCGACCTTTCCCCTGCTGCAAGGCCTTGCCTTGACAACCCGGTACTCTCTGAGTTTGTAAACAGGTACGGTATAAAGGTTGAACCCAAACAGGCCTGGACAGACGTGGCTCAGTTTTCAGCAAACGGAATAGACGCCGTTAACTTCGGCCCCGGACAGCCCCACCAGGCGCACCAGAGAAACGAGTACGTTGAGGTTGAGAAAGTGGAGGAGTGCTACAGGTTACTCAGGGACTTTCTGTCAGAGTAACCGCTCAAGGTCTGTTATTGTGAACTCACTGTGTTTTCTAAACTCCTCCCTTTCGTAGGGGAAGTCCTGCCTGTAGTGGCCTCCCCTGCTCTCCTCTCTCCTCATGGCACTTACGGCAATGGCAAGGCCTAAGAGAGCCCCGTTCCTCACCTCCCAGCTTGAAGAGGAGGTTGCGATCTCGGAGAGCTTATCTATAGCTCTGGTTAATGACTCTGCACTCCTTACGATTCCAACGTTTTCCCACATTACCCTCTTAACGTCTTCAAGGGAGAAACTCCTCTCATGCCCTGGCGGTACCCTTTTTCCCGTCAACCTGAGCTCTTTAAAGTCAAGCCTCAAGTAACGCCAATCCCTGTACATTCCGTACGCCACTCTGTTCCCAAAAACCAGACACTCAAGGAGAGAGTTGCTGGCCAACCTGTTTGCACCGTGAACACCGGTACATGAAGCCTCTCCAACTGCAAAGAGACCCTCTATTGAAGTCCTGCCGAAGGTGTCAACCTTTATACCGCCAATGTAGTAGTGGGCTACCGGCGTTACCGGAACAGGCTCTCTCTTAGGGTCTATGCCCTTCTCCCTCAGCTTCTTTACTATAGTGGGAAATCGCTCCTCTATGTCTATTCCCCTCTCCTCAATGGGTCTAAAATCCAGGTAGATCTCTCCTCCCGTTATCCTCCTCTGGCTCTCAATTGCCCTTGTAACAACGTCTCTGGGGGCGAGCTCCCAGAGGTGGTGGTAGTCTCCCATAAACCTTCTGCCGTGCCTGTCTATCAGAATGGCTCCTTCACCGCGAACGGCCTCTGAAATGAGAAAACACTCAGAGTTATCGCAGAAAGCTGTAGGGTGAAACTGAACAAACTCTAAATCCTGAAGAGTAGCCCCGTACCTCAGGGCTATTCCTATACCGTCTCCCGTTGAAGTTGGAGGATTCGTGTTTTTCAGGTAGAGGCCGGCAGCTCCCCCGGTGGCAATGGCTACAACCGGGGCGTAGAAGACCTTTAACTTACCGTCAACAGATGCAACAACTCCATAACACCTGTTACCTTCAACAAGGAGCTCCTTCACCTGAGCCTTTTCAACCAGCTTCCCTCTGTAGGAAGAGAGGAGAGCTCTCTCCACCTCCTCCCCTGTTTTATCCTTGTAGTAAACGATCCTGGCTACAGAGTGGGCTGCTTCCTTGGTAAACTTCAACAGACCCCTCTCGTCGGTCTCAAACCGGGCTCCCATCTTAATCAGGTCAATTACCCTCTTAACCCCCTCCTCAACGAGAATCCTTGCCATCTTTGGCTTTACCAGACCAGCTCCCGCTCTTACAGTGTCGTTAAAGTGAATGTCTGGAGAGTCTTCCTTGGGAAGTGCAACTGCAATACCTCCCTGTGCAAGGTTTGTGGAACTCTCCTCTCTCCTCCCCTTCGTTAGCAGACAGACCTCAAGGCCGATCTCTTTAAGGACGATGCCGCACATTAAACCTGCCGCTCCGCTGCCAACGACAACTGCATCGTGCGTTTCAGAGGGGAGCTCCAAAACGTCAAAGTCCGTTAAACTCTTCAAGTTAGCCTCCTACAGGCGAATAATAAAGGAGCCTCTTAATCCTTTTCTCCTTAACTTCTTCTTAAAGGCAACAGCTTCTTTATAGCTTCTAACGGGTCCGGCAAGAACGCGGTAGTACCCTTTAAGCCAGACAACCCTGGCGCTTAACCTGTATCTCCTGTAAATACGCCACTTAAAAGTATAGGCGTTCAGTTTGTTCTTAAAGGCGCCTATCTGAATGTAGAACTTTCCGTAGGCATAGTTAACAGAGAGATACCTGTGGTCAACTCTCCTACCAAGGGCAATAATCTTTACCTTTGCCGTTCCCTTTTTCAACATTCCAAGCTTCTTAGCCGCAGCGTAAGAGAGGTCTATTATCCTGCCGGGAACAAAAGGACCCCTATCGTTAATCTTAACGATAACGCTCCTTCCATTCTCAAGGTTTATAACCTTAACGTAAGTACCCAGAGGAAGCGTTTTGTGGGCTGCCGTTAACCTGTACATGTTGTAGATTTCGCCGCTTGCAGTCCTGCTACCGTGGAATCCAGGGCCGTACCACGAAGCTATACCGACCTGAACAAAACCCTTGGAACTCTTCCTAACGCAGTAACGCTTTCCCTTTACCCTGTAGGTGTACTTACACCTCTTATATGCTTTTTCCCTGTAACTCGGATAGACAACAGGAGGTTTTGACCCTCCACAGCTAAAGATAAAGAGGAGTATGAAGAAAACAGCCAGCCACCTCATTGCTGTTAGATTTTAACCTTATAAATCCTCTAACTCCAGTTCCCAAGGTATAAAAGAGGAAATAACTTTTACTGTAAAATTGAGAAAACAAATCAGACGGAGGGAAGAAATGAGAGAGCTCTCATATCAGCAGCTCCTTGATGCTGTAAAAGATGCCGTGGAGATTAAAGAGGATAGAGTCTCCGTTAAAGATGAGTCAAAAGTAAAAGAGATGATGGACGACATCATCTACACCGCGGTTTTTGGAGAGGAGAAAGCGAAGGAATTTGCAAGGTGGTTAATCAGAGCAATAGCTCTAGACCTTGGAATCGTTCCCGCCTCTATCCACGACCTCTACACAAAGGGAATGGCTAAAGAGGAAATTCCCTTCTGGTTTACAGTTCCTGCAATGAACATAAGAGGAATAACCTACGACGTTATGAGACAGATATTCCAGGTAGCCGTTGAGAACAACGTAGGAGCCTTTATACTGGAAATTGCAAAGTCTGAAATAGGCTACACAAACCAGAGGCCTGCAGAATATACAGCCTGTGCACTTGCAGCAGCAATAAAGGAAGGTTTTAGAGGCCCCGTCTTTATTCAGGGAGACCACTTCCAGTTCAACGCCAAGAACTACGCAGAAGACCCGGAAGCAGAGCTTGAGAGGATAAAAGCTCTTACAAAAGAGGCAATAGAGGCCGACTTCTACAACATAGACATAGACCCGTCAACCCTCGTTGACTACAGCAAACCAACCCTTAAAGAACAGCAGTACCACAACTACGTAAACACGGCAAAAATGACCGCCTACATCAGGGAAATTGAGCCGGAAGGGATAACTGTCTCTGTAGGTGGAGAGATTGGGCACATAGGAGGAAAGAACTCAACGCCTGAAGAGTTTGAGGCCTTTATGGAGGGTTACCTTGAGGAGCTCCGCAAGTACGGAGAGAACATTCCCCACATCAGCAAGATTTCTGTTCAGACGGGAACTGAGCACGGAGGAATTCCGCTCCCCGACGGTAGAGTTGCAAAGGTAAAACTTGACTTCTCCGTTCTTGAAAAAATTGGAGAGGTTGCAAGGAAGAAGTACTCAATGGCCGGTGCCGTTCAGCATGGAGCTTCAACACTCCCAGACGAGCTCTTCCACAAGTTCCCCGAAGTTAAAACTGCAGAAATTCACCTTGCAACAGGCTTCCAGAACATCATCTACGACCACCTTCCGGAGGACTTTAAAAACAGGATATACGAGTGGCTGAAGACTGAGCTGAAGAACGAGTGGAAAGAGGGCTGGACAGAGCAGCAGTTTATCTACAAAACCAGGAAAAAGGCCTTCGGTAAGTTTAAGAAGGAGTTCTGGGATCTCCCTGAAGAAGTGAAAGCTCCCATGATGAAGGCCCTCAAAGAGAAGTTCCACTTCCTGTTTGATCAACTCAGAGTCTTTAACACAAAACCTATTGTTGACGAGTACGTAAAGCCTGTAAAGATCTTTAAACCTAAACCAGAGTAAAAGAAGAATACCCCCTCAGAGAGGGGGTATTCCTTTAATATAAAAAAATATAAGGGCTAGTTGATCTTCGTTCCGCAGACGTAAGTTACTCCACTGTCTCCTACCTGTGCCCAGTGTCTGGTTCCTGCCGGAACTCTCATAACGTCGCCTGCTTTAAGGGTGAAAGTTCCTTCTTTTGTTCCTATGGTTATTTCCCCTTCAAGGATCCACCTTACCTCGTCGTAGGGGTGGGTGTGCCAGTTGTAGAAAGTTCCCGGGGCGTCGCTCCAGACGTAGAGGTTTCCGTAACCCATTTTCTGGAGCTCCTCAAAAACCTTTTCTCTATCTGTAACTCCTCTCTTCTCTACCAATTCTTACCTCCCTGCCAGTATTTGAAACACTATAATAAAAAACCAAAAAGGGCAGGAGTAGTTATGGCAGAGGGAATTGTAGTTGAAAGGGCAGGTCAGAAAATAACCGTTTTCGTTCCTGAAGAGGGGAAAACCTACAGGGGAATACCCTTAGGAAAGGTAAAGAAGAAAGACAGGGTTTACGCCGGAGACAGGGTTAAGGGAAGAGTTGTTGACAGTCAGACCTTTGCCATTGAAGGGATAGAGGAGAGGAAAAATTTACTTGTTCGTCCTCCCATTGCCAACGTTGACAGGGTTGTTGTCGTATCAACGCTGAAAAACCCGCCACTTCAGAACTTCCTTCTTGACAACCTGCTGGTTGTTTACGACTACCTTGGAGTTGAGCCGTTAGTTGTTTTCAACAAAGTTGACCTTTTAGACGGAGAGGAGAGAGAAGAGCTTGAAAAGTGGAAAAGTATTTACGAAAACGCAGGTTATAAAGTTATAGCAACGAGCTCTGAAACCGGAGAAGGGATTGAGGAGCTTGGGAGGGAGCTCTCCGGGGTTGTCTCTATCTTTGCGGGACCTTCCGGTGTTGGAAAGAGCTCCCTCATATCAAAGCTGACGGGGGTGGAGCTCCAGACCGGAGAGGTAAGCAGAAAGACGGAGAGGGGAAGGCACACAACCAGAGAGGTCAGGCTGATACCGTTTAAGGGGGGATTTATAGGAGACGCTCCGGGATTTTCCAGAGTTGACGCACTTAACTTTATGGACAGAGAGGAAGTTCGCCTCCACTTCCCGGAGTTCCAGAGGTACAGCTGCAGGTTTTCAGACTGTATGCACCTTGAAGAGGAAGGGTGCGAGGTGA
>JALWGN010000055.1 GCA_027013575.1 Desulfurobacteriaceae bacterium | reverse complement strand
AGAATATCGGAACCTCGTAGGCAAAGTGGCGTTTTGTCCAGCCTCTCTCCCCTCCCAGCTCTCTCTCTATAAACTCTTCAAAGCCCTTCACTTTAGAGTCTAAAGCGTCGGCGTAAGCAAGAGCAACGGCCTCAAGGGTTTTGGGCTTCTTAGGTGAGCCGTGCTCGTACTGGCCGTGGTGGGCAAGTATGCAGTGGATGAGTTTTGTTTTGAGCTCCTTCGGGAAACCCTCTATTTCGGCTATTTTAAAGGCAACCATTTCACACCCCATGTAGAGGTGGCCTAAAAGTATCCCCTCGTCCGTCCTGTCTATTGCGGTCTCTACGCTGTACTCGTGAACTTTTCCTACGTCGTGGAGGATTGCTGCCGTTATAAGGAGGTCTCTGTCTATGCTTTTGTATCGTTTAGCCACAGTTTCACAGATTTCGGCAACTCCCAGGGTGTGCTCCAATAGACCACCTATACAGGCGTGGTGAATAGTTTTGCCGGCAGGAGCTCTCAGGAATTCCTCAACGAACTGGTCGTCGTAGAAAAAGCTCTCAAGGAGCTTTTTAAGAAAAGGGTTGTTTATGGACTCTATCAGCTCTAAAAGCTGTGTAAACTGCTCCTCAACGGGGAATCTGCTTTCACAGATGAACTTTTTAGGGTCGTACTCCCCTTCCCGGGCGACCCTTATCTGGGTAAGTTTGGGCTGGAGGTTTCCGTTGAAGTACTCAACGTGTCCCTCTACAAAGACTACGTCTCCTTTTTTGAAAACTGTTAAGTCGGCGTCTTTTGGGGGTTTCCACCAGAGTGCCTGAAAGGTTCCGGTTTTGTCTGAGAGAACGAGCCGTAAGAAGGGCTCTCCTGTTCTGTGTTTTCTTATCTCTACGTGCTCAATTACGAAGTACCCTGAGAAGGGAGCTCCCACAGGCAACCGGTAAATGTCCCTTACAAGCACACTCTCTCCTTGTTCTTCAAAGAGTTTGGGGAATTATAAACGATGGGAGTTAAAAGGGGCGGAGCTCCACCCCTTTAAAGTTAAAACCCAACCTTTGCAGCGTAAACGGCAGAAGCGTCAACAACGGGGTTGATCCAGATACCGAAGAGTATGAGGAGAACTGCCATAACGGCAAGTGGAAGGAGTATCCAGTTCTTGTTCGGTGAGTCGTTTATCGGCTTCTCAAGCGTAGGCTCCTCAAGGTACATCTGTTTTGCTATCCAGATGTAGTAGGCAACCGAGAAGGCACTGTTGAGAAGACCTATAAGTGCCAGCCATGTCATTCCTGCATCAACGGCAGCCGTAAAGACAAAGACCTTACTGATAAAGCCTGCCATAGGCGGAACACCTGCAAGTGAGAGGAGGAAGATGAGGAAGAGAGCTCCAAGCAGCGGCTCCCTCCTTCCAAGGCCTTTGTAGTCGTCCATTGTCCTCGCACCCCAGACGAACAGGAGAACTGCAAAGCAGAGGAAGGCCGCCGTTTTCATAAAGACGTAGGCAACGGAGTGGTAGATGATACCTGTAACGCTCAGTGGAACAGAAAGAGCTGCAAAGGCTACAAGCGTGTAGCCGGCGTGGGCAACGGAGGAGTAGGCAAGAATCCTTGAAACCCTCTTCTGGGCAAGGGCTAAAAGGTTACCTACAGTCATAGTGAGTGCTGCGATAATCGCCAGTATGAGGGGGAAGTGGCCTGCAATAACCGGAATAGCCTCGTAAACGACCCTCATAAGACCTATAAAGGCAGCACTCTTTGAGATACCTGTAAGGAGAGCTGCAACGCCGGGGCAGGTCCCATCGTAAACGTCAGGCCCCCAGAAGTGGAAGGGAAACGCCGTAATTTTGAAGCCAAAACCTGCAAAGATAAAGACGGCTGCAAGGGCAACCAGAGGGTCTGAAAAGAGGTTCTTAACAAGAGCGGAAAAGTCAAAGCTGCCGGTCATTCCGTAGAGGAGAGATATTCCAAAGAGCATAAAGCCAACTGCCAGAGCTCCGTTGAAGAAGTACTTAACGCCTGCCTCAAAAGACTTGTCGTCAAAGGCAAAGAGAACCATCAGGTAGGTGGGCATCGTCATCAGTTCCATTGCAATAATAAGGGAGATAAAGTTGTTGGCGCTGATGAGGAGGAGAGCTCCGGCGGTAGATATCATAAGCGCCGAGATAAGCTCGTTTACGAACTTATCCTTCTCTGTAATCCAGTAGACAACCAGCATAACCATCCAGGAGGAGACCAAAACGAGAGCTCCCACCAGAATGGAGACCGGATCAGTGGTGAAAAATCCCTTCAGAACGCTCCTTCCCTCCCCCGAGATGAGAACGAGGAAGAGAGAAACAATGTAACCTATAGAGGAGATGAGAGCTCCCTGTATCCCCGATATCCTGAAAAGCCTGTTAATAACGGGAAGAAAGGCTCCCGTTAAGGCTAAAACCATTGTTGCTGCTAAGTAGTTAATGTTCACCGGCTACCCCCTACTGAAAGAGTTGTGCAAAGGTATTGATAACAGGGTTATAAAGGTTAAAGACAACTGCCGGAACAATACCGACTATTATGAAAGCTGCAATGTACATGGCAAGTGGAATGTTCTCTACGAGGGGGAGCTCCTTCAGCGTAGCAAGGTTCTTAAACTCCTCCCTCAGAGGTCCAAAAACAGCTCTCTGGAGCATCCACATAAAGAACCCTGCACCGAGAGCACTGGCAAGGGGAACGATAACCATAATCCAGCCGTAGTAGTCAAAGGCTGCAAGCATAACGGTAAGCTCGCCGACAAAACCTGCAGTTCCGGGAAGGCCAACAGCTGCAAGAACGCCTATAACAAACATCGTCATAAGTCCTGGAATCTTCTTCATAATTCCGCCGAGCTCAGAGATGTACCAAGTGTGGGTTTTGTGGTGAATGTAACCTGCAATCATAAAAAGGAGAGAGATTACGAGGGCGTGTCCCACCATCTCGTAAACGGCAGCAGAGATACCGGCAGCGGTAAGAGCAGAAAGACCAAGAAGGACAAACCCCATGTGGTTAATACTGGAGTAGGCAACCATTCTCTTGATGTGGTCTTCTGCCAGAGCTCTGAAACCTGCGTAGAAAATCGTAAGAACTGCAATAAAAGCCATAAGAGGAGCAAAGAACTTACTGGTCTGTGGAAAGAGGAAAATCTCCCACCTTAAAAGACCGTAGGCACCCATCTTCAGGAGAAGTCCTGCAAGGAAAACGGAGATGGGAGACGGAGCCTGAACGTGGGCATCCGGAAGCCAGGTGTGGAACGGAACAACGGGCATCTTAACGGCAAAACCGATAAACATCAGTATCCAGACCAGCTTGGCAACTGAAGGATCAAGGTGAATGTTTAAGATCTTTCCAAACTCAAAGGTGTGGGTAGAGAGGTAGAGAACGATAATTCCTAAAAGGAGGAAGATACTTGCAAGGTGTGTATAGATAAAGAACTTCATAGCAGCGTATATCCTGTTCTCAGCACCCCATATACCGATGTGGAAGAACATGGGAACAAGGGTAAACTCCCAGAAGATAAAGAACCAGAGCAGGTTCAGAGAGACGAAAACACCTACCATGGGGCCAAGGAAGATAAGAATAAGGAAGAAGTAAGCTCCCGGTCTCTCAACGTGCCATGAGGAGAGGGTAACCGTTATAGCAAGGAACGCAACAATGGCAAGGAGAACCAGCGATATGCCGTCAACGGCAAGGTGGAGGTTGAAGTCAAACGGCGGGTAAATCCTGTAGAACTCCTCAAACGCAAACCCGTTCCCCGGGTACTTAACAATGAGGTATGCCGTACAGAACGCAAGGAAAATACCGACGGCAAGAGAGAGGTATTTCGGAAAGTCCCTGTTAACCTTCTCACCTATCCAGGCAAACGGTGCAACCAGAACAGGGAGCAGAATCATACTCAGCAGAACCATCCACTCCTCCTAAACAAAGAGAATAATCAGTGTAAGTACTAAAACGCCGGCAACAAAGTAGGTAAGGTAGTCTATAACGTCTCCGGTCTGCATCTTCCTGCACCTGTCCCAGCAGGCAAGAGAGAGCTTTGCAGTACCGTTAACCGCTCCGTCAACAACGTGGATATCAACCCACTCTATTGCTTTAGCTATTGAGCCGTAGAAGACGTGGCGACAGAGCCACTTTATAGCGGCATCAACGTACCAGCCGTTGTAGAGGAAGTCGTTTATTCCCCTGCCCAGCGGATGGGCAAGGAACTTGGCAGTACTGATAACCCTCTTGTAGTAGATGAGGAAGACGATTCCAAAGAGGATAAACATAACTGTGAGGGTTGCCACCAGGAGGTTGATAAAGAAAGGTTCGTGAACCTCTCCAAAGAGGAAGTGGATAATCTTCTCCTTAAAGAAAGGAATAACTACCGTAAGCACGGCAAGAACGTACATAGGAACGAGCATAACAGGGTAGGCCTCTTTGGCCTTCTTGGAGTATTCAGAAGGCTCGCCTGTAAAGACGACGAACCAGAGCCTGAATCCGTAAGCTATACAGAGAACAGCGGCAACGAACGTTAAGCCGAAGATTATCGGGTTACCGTAGGCGTAAGTTGCTGCAAGTATCCAGTCTTTACTGAAGAAACCGTTAAAGGGCGGAACACCTGCAAGCGCAAGAATACCGACGAGGAAGAGAAGTGCAGTTTGAGGCATGTACCTGTAAAGACCTCCCAGTTTGAAGGCGTCTTTCTGGTGGTGAGCCATGTGGATTACGGCACCTGCAGCAAGGAAGAGGAGAGCCTTGAAGATTGCGTGGTTCATAAGGTGGAAGATACCTGCAGCGGCTGAACCGACACCGAGGGCAACGAACATTAAGGCAAGGTGCTCCATGGTTGAGAAGGCCAGAATCTTCTTAATCTCTGTGTGGGCGAGAGCTCCCGTAGCTGCGATGAAGGCGGAGAGAGCTCCAACGAAACCAACAACTATAAGGGCGTGGGAGTAGTCAAAGAAGGGGAACATCCTCGCAACGAGGTAAACACCTGCGTTAACCATTGTAGCCGCGTGAATAAGAGCAGAAACCGTTGTAGGACCCTCCATAGCGTCAAGAAGCCACGGGAAGAGTGGAAACTGGGCAGACTTACCAACAGCACCGATAAATATGAGTACGGAGATAATGAGACCCAGCTTAACAGAGAAGGCTCCTGCAAGAGCAAGGGCGTTGAGCTCCTGGAAGTTTATAGTTCCAAGGAGAACCCAGGCAACAATTATTCCGGCAAGCATAAAGACGTCGCCGAAACGGGTCATAACAAAGGCCTTCAGCGCTGCCTCAGCAGCACTCTTCTTCCAGTACCAGTAGCCAATAAGGAGGTAGGAACACAGACCCACGCCTTCCCAGAATATGTAAAGGCCCACAAGGTTGCTGACGAAAACGAGACCCACCATAGAGCCGATGAAGAAGAGCTTCTCAAAGTAGTACCTGTGGGGAGACTCGTCGTCTTCCATGTAACCTTTTGAGAAGACGATGTCCAGAAAACCAATTCCTGTAGCAATCAGCGCCATAACTACGGCAAGGCTATCAACGTAAATTCCGAGAGGGACTTTAAAGGAACCGAAGGTGAACCAGTTGAACTTATGAACTACAGGGTGCTCTCCCAGGTTCAGTGCAATGAAGCAGGTAAGGAGAAACCCTGCAAGTCCGGTGAAAGCTGCAACCCAGAAGGAGTTCCACCTCTGGGTGAACTTACCAACAAGGAATGCGAGGATACTTCCTGCAAAGAAGATCCCTATCGTTAAGTAGGTTAAAAAGACCAGCTTCTCCATCCTACCACCTCAGGTTCCTGATTTTTGAAGGAATAACCTCTCCGAAGCGCTTGTAGAAGACGATAACTATCGCAAGTCCAACGGCTGCCTCAAGGGCAGCAAGGCCTATTGTGAAGAAGGCAAAGATCTCTCCGTCAACGTTTCTCTGGGCTGAGAAGATGGCAAGGTTCAGGTTGGCCGCATTTATCACCATCTCAACGGCAAAGAGCATCCTGATAACTGATCTCCTTGAGAGAAGACCGTACACCCCCACTGCAAGGAGGGAGAAGGATAAGAACAGATAAGCGTGAACATCAGCCTCAAGAAGCATTACTTAGCCTCCCTCTTCTTCGTAATAATTGCGTTGGCCATGTAAAGGAGAGCAGAAACGATAAAGCCTAGAACAATGGTAAAGAACGAGTACTTCTCAACGAAAACCGTTCCAAGGAAAGCGGTAGAGTAAGCTTTAAACGGAAGAGTATCTATAGCGCTGAGGAAGGAGAAGAGCGTTCCGAGTATCAGAAGAATCAGGCTTAGAACAATAGCTCTAACGGCCTTTCCGCCGGGTTTCTTGTAGCTCTCCCCTATCATCATTATGGCAAAGAGAACCAGAATCGTTACTCCACCGGCGTAGATGGCAAGCTGAACACCGCCAAGAACCGGCATGTTGAGTCCAAAGTAGACGAGAGCAATTTCTGAAAGGAGAACGACAAAGGAGACAGCCGCCCAGAGGAGTGAAGTTGCCTCAAGGGCTATTATCGCACTTCCTATAATAACGGCGTAGATAATCCAGAAGTAGACGTTCCCCATTACTCCTCTCCTTTGGTTTCTTTCTGGAGTTTACCTTCCTGCTGGGGCTTCTTCTCTGCCGAAGGTTTCTCCTTACCCGCCTCAGCTTTGGCCTTTGCCTGTTGAGCCTGCTGCTTCTTCTTCAGGGCTTCCTGTTTTTTCTTCTCTAAGAGCTCCTCCATCTTCTTCGCCTTCTCAAGGGCTTCCTCAAGGTTTTCAGGCTCAAAGATGTACTCTGTAAGCTTGTCCCAGGTAACGTCCTCTAAAATCATTGAGTAGTGGTCTGTCAGCTTTATGGCCTTTTCAGGTTTCGTCGGGCAGGCATCCTCACACAGGCCGCAGAATATGCACTCGTTAGCTCTAACCTTTGGAACGGCTCTTGGCTTCTTAACTCCGGTAGGAACCATGTCTATACAGTTAACGGGGCAGGCTCTTGCACACATTGAACAGCCTATGCAAAGCTCCGCGTTTATGATGTGCTTTCCTCTGTAGTGGAGCTCCCTCCTTATCCCCTTGTCCCACCAGATCTCTGTAGCCTTGGGAGCAAACAGAGCCTTTGTAACTCTTACAACCTTCTTCGTTGCCTCTATGGGTATCTTAAGAGCCTCTTTCGCTTCCATTCAACACCTCTCCCTAAGAGATAAACATCTTAACCAGTATTATGAAAGCAAGGTTCAGAAGGGCTAAAGGAGTAAGAACCTTCCAGCAGAACCTCAGAAGCTGATCCATCCTTATACGGGGCGTTGAAGCCCTTACGACAAAAGTGAAGAGGTAGAGACCGGCAAGTTTTATGAAGAACCAGAGGATACCCGGAAGAACAGGCCCTTTAAACCCTCCGAGGAAGAGGACAACGGCAATAGAGTAGAGCGCAAACAGCTCAACGAGTTTGGAGAGAACTAAAATGGCGTAGTTAAAACCTCCAAACTCTGTAAGAAATCCGTAAACTATCTCCTGCTCGGCCTCGGGAATGTCAAAGGGAGGTCTGTCTGTAACTATCAGAGTTGCCGTAACAAAGATGAGGAACGCGGGAAGGAGAATGATAAAGCCGAGCCAGGAGCTCTCCTGAACTATCTGAAGGTGGTTGAGGGTTCCGTAGAAAACAGCAGCAGCAAGGGCAGAGAGCCACAGAGGGATCTCCCCTGAGATCATCTGGTTAACGACCCTTAAACCGCCGATAAAGGAGTACTTACTCTTTGAAGCCCAGCCTGCGTAGAAGAAGACGGGAGGCATACCTGTAACGAGAGCAAGAACTATAAGCAGGTCAAAGCTAGTACTGACTATAAAACTGTGTTCAGAAAAAGGTATGAAGGCTATAAGCATTGCAACCATAAGGAAGGCAACGAAGGGAATGAGGGAGAAGAGGAGCTTGTTTGCCCTTCTCTGGATAATAAACTCCTTCTGAAGGAGCTTAAAGACGTCTGCAGTAGTCTGAAGAAGACCCCACTTACCGACGTAGTAAGGTCCCGTCCTCAGGTGAACGTCTGCAAGTATCTTCCTCTCAAGGTAGAAAATCATGAGGAACACAACCAGCAGAAAGACAAAACCGGGGAAAAATATAGCTTTAATCCAGGCTTCCATACTCAGCCTCCTACCTGTCTATATCGCCGTGACACATGTAGAGTGAAGCAAAGATAACCGGAACGTCTGCAAGCTTAACGTTCTTCATTATCTCCGGCATAGCCCAGAGGTTGGCAAAGGAGGGAGCTCTCATCTTCAACCTGTAGGGTCCCGTTCCACCGTCACTTATGAGGTGGAAACCGAAACAGCCCCTTGCCCACTCAACGTTAACGTAGGCCTCTCCGGGAGGAACCTTTATCGGGAACTTCGTTCTCCACTCTCCCTCCGGAAGCCCCTCAATAGCCTGCCTGATTATCTTCGCAGACTCTATTAGCTCTTCCCAGATAACCAGATACCTGGCGTAACAGTCTCCCTCCTCTTTCGTTACAACCTTAAAGTCAAGTTCACCGTAAGCTGCGTAGGGGTAGTCCTTCCTGATGTCTGAGGGAATACCAGACGCCCTTAGAGCAGGTCCCGCAAGTCCCAGCTCTACAGCCTTCTCCTTTGGAACAACCCCAATACCTTCAGAACGAACTTTAAGAGTCGGGTTATCTATAAAAACCTCTCCGTACCTTGGAATAAACTCCTTCTCAAGAAAGTCTACGGCAGTAATCATCTTCTCTATAAACTTCCCGGTAGGCTCGTACCTTACACCACCGGGAATGATTGAAGCAGTAGCGATCCTCTGGCCGGAGTAGACCTCAAAGGCATCAAGGAACTTCTCACGGGCTATGAGAGCCCACTGCATGGGAGTATGGACTCCCATAACTCCAACGAAGCTTCCCAGACCTATCAGGTGGCTGACAATCCTTCCACCTTCACAGAGGATAGTCCTTACGTAATCTGCCTTCTTAGGAACCTCTACGCCTGCTATCTTCTCTGCAGCGATTGAGTAGCCGGTCATCGTTCCAAAGTTATCAATAAAACAGGCTCTCTCTACGTTAACTATGGCGTTTATCCAGGTTCTATACTCAACGAGCTTCTCAAGAAGCCTCAAAACGTAACCTATGTCGGGGTCAACCTTAACAACCTCGTCACCGTCAACCCAAACCTTCAACCTCATAGGACCCGAAGCCGGGTGCTGAACACCCCAGTTAAGCTGGAGGAGCTTCTCCTGAAGAAGTCCAAGGTCTTCCCCGGAAATCTCCTTACTCTCCTCAACAACAAAGGTGTATCCTGCAGTGGCTATGCTGTTTCCCATTACTTCTTCTCCTTAGAGGGCTTCCTGTGTTTCTTAAAGTCGTAAGACTTCCTGAGAGGGAACCACCCTTCTGCCCAATCTGGAAGAAGCATAACCTCAAGACGCGGGTTCCCTATAAACTCAACGCCGAACATCTCCCAGGCTTCCCTCTCGTGGGGCTGAAGGGGTGGAAATATGTCGGAAACGGTTGGAACAGTAAGATCCTCTTCGGGGATAGAGACCCTTACCATTACAAACTTCTTACTGTTCAGGTTTTCCAGCACGTAGTTTGCCTGGAATCCCTCACCTTTCGGGGTATAGTCCACAACGGAAACGGTGTGAGGGTAATTAAAACCGTTCTCCTTCAGGAACTTCATAAGGTCTCTCAGCTGGTTTCTATCACACTTAACGAGGAGCATGTTGGTATCGTAACTTTCAGACTCAAGCCCAAACTGAGATTTCAGCTTCTCTCTTATCTCTTCAAGCATAACCACCCCTTAGTACTCTATTTCTTCCATACGGTTCGGGTGTCTCTTTGCCGCGTTTTCCCTATCCCTCAGAATTATCTCCTTAAGCCTCAGGAAGCCTTCAAGGGTAGCTTCAGGGTTTGGAGGACAGCCTGCAACAAAGACGTCAAAGGGAATGTACTGGGAAACGTCAACTGCAACAAAGTCTGAATCCCAGTAAGGTCCTCCACCTCCTGCACAGGCACCCATACCGAAAACGTACCTGGGTTCGGGCATCTGCTGGTAAACCCTGAGAAGAACGGGCAGAACCTTCCTTGAAACCAGCCCTGTAACGATTATGAAGTCGGCCTGACGGGGGCTCGGAGTCATCATAAAACCGTACCTCTCCCAGTCAAAACGGGGGCTCATAAGAGCAAGTACCTCAAGTGAACAGCAACCGCTACAGAAGTGAACTCCCCACGGAGAGTTTGAGCGAGACCAGTCAAAGAACTTAAGTATCATCTCCTGTTTCCTCCAACCATTACGTAAGTAAGGGGAATCATGAGAAGGAGTGAGAAGAGGATAAATATCCAGCCGAACTTGGGGTCTCCCTTACCAACGGAGTAAAGAACGAAGAAGACACCTGCTATATCCATAGCGATAAAGATGATAGCGTAGAAGTAGTACTGGAAGTTAACGCTGGAGATTATTGGCTCCGGGGCTGGAAGACCACACTCGTACGTATCTTCCTTAACAGGGTGGGGATCCTTTGGAGCCACGGCAACGGACATTACCCAGAGAAGAAGTCCTGCAAGCGCCATCACGATGAGGAAAACTATAAAGCTGTAGAGCATCTTCCTCTCCTAAATCCTTTGGTCTGATATTACCAAATTGTAAAAAATTTGTAAACAATCTGTAAAAAGCGCTCGTTGAAACTATTTTAAGATAGAAGAGGCTGAAAGGTCAAGGATTATGAAATTTTTATCTTTTTCTTAACCGAACCTTCCGGTGATGTAGTCCTCTGTAAGCTTTTCCTTAGGCTTAACGAAGAGGTCTTCCGTTCTGTTGAACTCTATGAGCTCTCCCATGTACATAAAGGCCGTATAGTCGGAAACCCTAGCGGCCTGCTGCATGTTGTGGGTAACGATTATTACGGTGAGCTTGTCCCTGAAGCTTACAACCAGCTCCTCTATCTTTGCAGTTGAGATGGGGTCAAGGGCAGAGGTTGGCTCGTCAAAGAGAAGAACCTCGGGCTCAACGGCTATAGCCCTTGCAATGCAGAGCCTCTGCTGTTGACCTCCAGAGAGAGCAGTAGCAGGCTTGTTCAACTTGTCCTTTACCTCGTCCCAGAGGGCTGCATCCTTTAAAGCTTTTTCAACCCTATCTGCAAGCTCTGTCTTGTTTTTCAGACCCTGAAGTCTCAAGCCGTAGGCAACGTTGTCAAAGATTGACATGGGGAAAGCCGTGGGCTTCTGAAAAACCATACCTACTCTTATTCTGAGCCTTATAACGTCGTAGTTGGGGTCAAGTATGTTCTCACCGTCAAGGAGTATTCTCCCCTCGTACCTGTTACCGGGGTAGAGGTCGTGCATCCTGTTGAAACACCTTAGGAGAGTGGTTTTTCCGCACCCTGAAGGGCCTATTAGAGCAGTTACCTTTTTCTCGGGAACTTTGAAGGAGATGTCTTTAAGAACCTGATGGTCTCCGTAGTAAAACTTAAGGTGATCAACAACTATCTTAACCGGTTCTTTAGGCTCTATAACAAAGGCCATATCTCCTCCTACTTCTTAAACTTGTAGTGGGCTATTACTCTACCAATTATGTTGGCTCCAAGTACACCAAAGGTCAGAATTATCGCTGCAGCCCAGGCAAGCTGTTGCCAGTACTTGTAAGGGCTCATGGCGTAGTCGTACATGGTTACAGTTAAAGACGCCATAGGCTGGAAGATGTTAAGTGTGAAGAAGTTGTTGTTGAAGGAGGTAAAGAGGAGAGGGGCGGTCTCTCCGCCAATCCTTGCAACGGAGAGTATCACTCCGGTAACTATCCCCGTTATGGCAGCCCTGTAGACGACGTCTTTTATAACTTTGAACTTGGTTGCTCCGAGGGCGTAGGCGGCTTCACGGAGCTCCGGCGGAACCATCCTCAACATGTCGTCTGTAGTTCTCAGGATGATGGGAATCATCATTATGGCAAGGGAGACAGAACCTGCTATTCCCATAAAGTGGCCGGCAGGCTTAACCATTATCGCGTAGATAAATGTTCCAACAACGATTGAAGGAACGCTCATAACAACGTCTGATAAGTCCCTTATGAAGTTGGCAACCCTGCTGTTCCCACCGTACTCTGAGAGGTAGGTTCCTGCAAGTATTCCAACGGGTATTCCGATAAGGGTTGCTATAAGAACGATAAGTGTCTGCCCCACTATTGCGTGCTTGAGTCCTCCCGTGTTGTCTCCCGGGGCGGGAGGATTGCCTATGAAGACTTCAAGGGAGAGGGAACCGAGACCTTTATACAGAAGAGTTCCCAGTATCCAGAAAAGCCACATAAGGCCAAAGAGGGCAGCAAGAGTGGAGAGAACCAGAATAAACCCGTTTATAAATTTCCTTCTCCTTACTGCGTCCAAGGTTTACCTCTCAACCCTTTTAAGGAAAACGAACTTGCCGATGGCTATAACGAGAAAGCTCATAACGAAGAGGATAAAGGCCAGGTAGAAGAGGCTTGAAAGGTAGAGGTCTGTATCTGCCTCTGTAAACTCGTTTGCAAGCGTAACTGTAATGGAGGTTGCAGGCTCCAAGAGGGAGTGGGGAATTACCGGCTGGTTACCCATAACGAAAGTAACTGCCATGGTTTCACCGAGAGCTCTCCCCAGCGAGAGAATTATCCCGCCAACCACTCCAAGTTTGGCATAGGGAATAACAACGTCCTTCATAACGTCCCACTTTGTGGCTCCCAGGGCGTAGGCAGACTCCTTAAGAACGTCGGGAACCATTTTAAAGGAGTCCCTTGAGATGGCAGCAGTGTAGGGGAGGATCATTATTGAGAGGACGATAGATGCTGTAAGAAGTCCAATTCCCGGCGTGTAGCCCTGAAACCAGTGGCCTATAAGCGGGAGCTTGCCTAAAGTTGCGTGGATTACAGGCTGCAGGTAGTCTCTCATAAAGGGTGCAAAGAAGAAGAGCCCCCACATCCCGTAGATAATGCTGGGGATAGCGGCAAGGAGCTCTATCGCCACCCCTACGGGGGTTCTTAAAGGGTGGGGAGCGATCTCTGTAAGGAAAATTGCAATTCCTATAGCAACGGGAACGGCTATGAGAATAGAGATGATGGTACTTACGATCGTTCCGAAGATGGCGGGAGCTCCCCCGAACTTATTCATCGGAGGATTCCAGACCTTTGAAGTTATAAACTTCCAGACACCAAACGTATCAATTGCCAGCTTGGACTCTCCGTACAGAACAACCGCAAGGGCTACTAAAATGGCAACAACGAGAAAGGCCGAAAGGGCTGCAACTTTGCCGAAAGTCCAGTCTGCCCAGAATCCCCGACTCCTGGCCATCAACAAACTCCAAAAACATTATGCAGGCCAATTTTATCAGAAGAAACTGTTAAGAAATTGTTAAAAAGGAACAGTTAGAATAACTTTCTTAGGAACAAACTGCTCTTTACAAGGAGAAAGCAATGAGCGTCAGGCCGGGAGACTTCGTTCACCTTCACCTCCACTCCCAGTACTCAATCTTAGACGGAGCAATAAAGATAAAAGACCTTGTTGACAAGGCCGTAGAGTATGGAATGCCGGCAGTTGCCGTAACAGACCACGGGAACATGTACGCCTCTTACGAGCTCTACAAGACGTGCAAAGAGAAGGGAATAAAACCCATCATAGGACAGGAGTTTTACATAGCCAAAGGCTCCCGCTTTGACAAGAGCAAAGGGAAAGAGGGTGAGAAGGGGAGCTACCACCTCATCCTCCTTGCAAAGAACGATAAAGGCCTTAAGAACCTGATGAAGCTCAGCACGATAGGTTTTACAGAAGGGTTCTACTACAAACCGAGGATAGACAAAGAGGTTTTAGAGAAGTACAGCGAAGGGCTGATTGCCCTCTCTGCCTGTATTCAGGGAGAGATACCCCTTCTCTACCTGATGGGAAAAGAGGAAGAGGCCGTAGAGGCCGCAAAGTGGTACAAGGAGCTCTTTGGAGAAGACTTCTACCTTGAAATCCAGTACCACGGCATAAAGGAGCAGGAAAAGGCAAACAGGTTCCTGATAGAGCTCTCCAAAAAACTTGACATAGACCTCGTTGCAACAAACGACGCCCACTACCTCAACAAAGAGGACTGGGAAGCCCACGACGTTCTCCTCTGCCTTCAGACGGGAAAGAAGCTGACAGACGAGAAGAGGATGAGATTTCCCAGTAAAGAGTTCTACTTCAAGAACGCTCAGGAGATGCTGGAGGTCTTCAGAGAAGTCCCTCAGGCGGTTTTCAACACGCTAAAAATTGCAGAGAAGGTAGAAGGAACGCTTGAAACCTTTGAGAACAGAGGCTACCTCCTTCCAAAGTACGAGGTTCCGGAAGGCCACACCTACGAAAGTTACCTGAGGAAGCTGGCAGAGGAAGGTCTTGAAAGAAGGTTTAAAGAGCAGGGAATCTTAGACGGAGAGGAGAGGCAGAAGTACTACGAGAGGCTCAACCACGAGCTGAAAATAATCAGCGACATGGGATTCCCCGGCTACTTTCTCATCGTCTGGGACTTTATCAACTGGGCAAAGAGGAACGGAATACCGGTGGGACCCGGAAGGGGTTCGGCGGCTGGTTCACTGGTTGCCTACGCCATAGGGATTACAGACATAGACCCCTTAAGGTTCAACCTCCTGTTTGAAAGGTTCCTAAACCCCGAAAGGGTAACGATGCCCGACATTGACGTTGACATCTGTCAGGAAGGCAGGGACAGGGTTATCCAGTACGTTCGGGAAAAGTACGGGGAGGACAAGGTCTGCCAGATCATCACCTTCGGAACAATGAAGACAAAGATGGTGGTTAGAGACGTTGGAAGGGTTCTTGGAATACCTCCGAAGGAAGTTGACAAACTGGCAAAGCTCATTCCAAACGATGCAAAGTCTGTTGAGGATGCGGTAGAGAGAGCTCCCGAAATCAAAGAGCTCATGGAGAAAGACCCGACAGTTGAAAGGCTCATAAAGATAGCCAAAAGGCTGCAGGGGCTTGCCCGCCAGACGGGAGTCCACGCCGCCGGCGTCGTTATCGCACCGGAAACCCTTACAGACTACATCCCCCTTGCAAAGAGTAAAGACGGAGACGTTACAACCCAGTACGACATGGGACAGGTTGAGGCCTTAGGCCTTTTAAAGATGGACTTCTTAGGCCTTAAAACCCTTACAATCATAGACAGGACGATAAAGCTCATCAAGGAGAGACACGGCGTAGAGATAGTTCCAACGAAACTACCCTTAGACGACGAGAAAACCTTCAAGCTCCTTCAGGAAGGGAACACAATCGGCGTTTTCCAGCTTGAATCAAGGGGAATGAGAAACCTCATGAAGAGGCTCAAACCCAGCGTCTTTGAGGACATCATCGCCCTTGTTGCCCTCTACAGACCCGGCCCTCTCAACTCCGGAATGGCGGAGAGCTACATAAAGAGAAAGCACGGAGAGGAAGAGGTTGACTATATCTTCCCGGAACTTGAGCCGGTTCTTAAAGAGACCTACGGCCTCTTCATCTACCAGGAACAGATAATGCAGATAGCAAACATACTTGCCGGTTACTCCTTAGGAGAGGCAGACCTTTTAAGGCGTGCGATGGGTAAGAAGAAGAAAGAGATAATGGAGGAGCAGAGGAGCATATTCGTTTCAAGGGCGGTTGAAAGGGGATATCCGAAGGAAAAGATAGAGAAGCTCTTTGACGACATAGCAAAGTTTGCCGAGTACGGCTTCAACAAGTCCCACTCTGCTGCGTACGGGTTCCTCGCCTACGTTACGGCCTACCTAAAAGCCCACTACCCGAAAGAGCTGATGGCAACAATGATGTCAATTGACTTTGACAAAACAGACGAAATCGTAAAGTTCATGAAGGACTGCAAAGAGAACGGGATTCCGGTATTCCCGCCGGACATCAACAGAAGTGGAGCCTACTTTGAGATTGAGGGAGAGGGAATAAGGTTTGGACTTGCAGGAATTAAGGGAGTTGGGGAGAAAGCGGCTCTGCACATTGAAGAGGTAAGGAAAGAAGGAGGAGAGTTTAAAGACCTCTACGACTTCTGCCAGAGGGTTGATTTGAAGATTGTAAACAGGAAGGTTATAGAAGCCCTCATAAAGGCAGGAGCCTTTGACTCTACAGGAATTTCAAGGGCTGCAAACTACGAGGTTTTAGACAGGGCAATGAACGCAGCCCAGAGCATCCAGAAGTCAAGAAGTAAGGGACTGATGAGCCTGTTTGGAGACGAAACGGCAGTTGTTGAGAAGGAGTTCCCGAACATCCCTGAGTGGAACGACAGGATAAAGTGGGAGTACGAGAGACAGGCCATAGGGTTCTACCTTTCCGGTCATCCGCTGGAGGAGTACAGGGGTGTTGTGGAGCTAAAGTTCAACTCCTCGTCTGAGAAGGAGGAGTGGAAAGACGGAGAGGAGGTCTTCCTTGCAGGAGCCATAACGGAGGCGAAGCTGAGGAGGACTCAGAGGGGGGAGCTCTGGGCAACGTTGGAGCTTACCGACCTTGACGGAACCGTGTCCGTTCTGGTCTTCCCGAACGTTTACAGGGAGGTTTCAGAACTCCTCACAGAGGGGAACCTCATTGCCGTAAGGGGTCAGGTCAGGGAAGAGGAAGAGAGTAAGAGCGTTATAGCCAGGGAAATTCTCCTGGTTAAAGATGCCGTATCCAAACAGGTAAGCGAGGTTGTAATAACCCTTGACGGCAGACAGATAAACGAGGAGACCCTTTTAAGGCTTAAGAACTTCATAGAGGAGAACTCCTCCCCCGACGGAAAGCCGGTTGTTGTTGAGGCGGAGCTCCCCGACTGTTTTGTAAAATTGCAAATTGACCCAGACTTGAAGTTACCCCTTGAAGCACATATCCTTAAGGAACTCCAGAGCAGCCTTAACCTGAAAAGAGTAAAGGTTAACTGAGGTTGAAAAGATGGCCGGACTGCACGAGTTTGAAGTTCAGGTAGACAGACTCAGGAAGAAGATAGAGGAACTGAAACGGATGGGAAAACACGACCCGACAGTAATTGAAGAGATAGAGAAGAAGTTTCAGAAGAAGATAGAGGAGTTCTACAGCAACCTCTCTGCCTGGGATAGGGTTCAGATAGCACGCCACCCCAACCGCCCCCACGCAGTTGACTACATAAGGGCAGTATTTGAGGACTTTGTGGAGCTCCACGGCGACCGCCACTGTGGAGACGGAAAGGCGATAGTTGCCGGCTTTGCAAAGTTTGAAGGTGAAAGCGTATGCGTAATCGGTCAGGAGAAGGGAAGGGACACGAAGGAGAAGATAGAGAGAAACTTCGGCATGCCACTTCCGGAAGACTACAGGAAGGCCCTAAGGATTATGAAACTGGCCGAGAAGTTCAAAAAGCCGATTATCACGCTGGTTGATACGCCGGGAGCCTTTCCCGGAATAGAGGCTGAAGAGCACGGTCAGTCTGAGGCCATTGCAAGAAACCTGTTTGAGATGTCAAAGCTGAAAGTTCCCATCGTTAGCGTCGTTATTGGTGAGGGCGGAAGTGGGGGAGCTCTGGCAATCTCTGTTGCCAACAGACTCTTAATGTTTGAAAACTCCATCTACTCGGTAATCTCTCCGGAAGGGTGCGCTGCAATTCTCTGGCAGTCTCAGGACAAAGTAAAAGAGGCAGCCGAAGCGCTAAAACTCACAGCAGAAGAGCTGGAAAAGTTGGGAATAGTTGACGAGATAATCCCGGAACCGTTAGAGGGAGCCCACAGAGACTGGGAGACGACCTTTGAGAATTTCAGGAAATACGTAAAGAAACACCTTGATGAACTTAAAAAGCTCTCTCCTGAAGAACTTGTGGAAGACCGGTACCAGAAGTTCAGGAAGATAGGGGCGTTTTAAAGAGGCAGGCCAGAAGCCTACCTCATAACCTTTGAGAGAAGAAGGGCAACAAGCTCCTCTGCAGGCCTTTCCTGGAGGAGCTCCCTTGCAAGGCTCTTAACTCTCTCAGGAACTCTACCGGCATCTTCAGAGAGGAGCTTCTCCTTCAGCTCCTTAACATCGTTTACTCTGAACCTTTCAGGCCTTATCCCTTTTAGTCCCTTAATCCTGTACATTCTCCTCTTCTCAGGTTCGGCAACAAGGCTTATTGCCGTTCCCTCTCTTCCTGCCCTTCCCGTCCTTCCTATCCTGTGAACGTAGCTCTCAGGGTTTTCAGGAAGTTCGTAGTTGATAACAAGGCCAACGTCTTTAATATCAAGACCTCTGGCTGCAACGTCTGTGGCCACAAGAACCTTTACCCTGCCCTCTCTGAAAGCCTTTAAAACGTTCTCCCTCTGTCTCTGGGAAAGGTCTCCGTGTATAGCCCTTGCGTTTATTCCGCAACGCTGGAGCTCCCTCTCAATATCTGCAGCATCCCTCTTCGTCTTTACAAAAACGATAGTTGCCGTCCCTTCGTTCTCCTTCAGGATCTTCTCAAGTGCCTTCAGCTTGTCCTCGCTCCTGACGAGGAGAACTCTCTGTTTAACCTTTGGAGTGATAAGCTGTTTACTGACCTTTATAAACCTGTAACCTGGCTTGAGGTAGTTATCTATCAGCTTCCTTATCTCGTACGGCATAGTTGCAGAAAAGAGCATCGTCTGTTTCTCTTTCGGCGTTTTAGAGAGGATCTCCTCAATATCCTCAATGAAACCCATGTCAAGCATCTGATCCGCTTCGTCTAAAACGGCGTAACGAACCCTGTCAAGCTTCAGAATTCCCCTGTTTATGAGGTCTTTCACCCTTCCGGGAGTTCCAACAATTACCTGGTTCCTTCCTCTCTTAAGAATGTTAGCCTGCCTCTCAATGGAAACGCCGCCGTAAATGGGATAGGCAGAAACCCCCTTGTTCTTCCCGATAAGGGAGATCTCGTGAGCTACCTGAATTGCAAGCTCCCTTGTAGGAGTAAGAATTATCGCCTTTACCCCTCTCTCCCTCGGGCTTATCCCCTCAACTATGGGAATACCAAAAGCTGCCGTTTTTCCCGTTCCTGTCTGAGCCTGACCTACAATGTCCTCTCCCTTAAGGGCTACAGGTATCGCCTCCTTCTGAATGGGAGTTGGAGACTCAAATCCCATCTCCTCTAAAGATTTCTGAATTCTCTCGTCAAGCTGGCTAAAGCTAAACTCCATGCGCCTCTCCTTTTAAAGTGTCTTAAATAAAAATTGCCACGGCCCCGCCGCCGTTTCAGACGGAAACCGTGGCAACTATTCTAATCTAAATGTAGAATTTCTCTAAGTTAAAGCCTTTCTACGTCAACAGCTTTAAGGCCTTTGTCGCTCTCTGTAACGTTGAAGGAAACCCTCTCTCCCTCTTCAAGGGTTCTAAAACCTTCACCGTTGATTCCTGTGTAGTGGACAAAAACGTCCTGTCCGTTGTCGGCTGTGATAAAGCCGTACCCCTTCTTGGAGTCAAACCACTTTACTGTTCCTGTGAGCTTTTCCATGTTCCTTACCTCTCTAAAAGTTTCTTATAAAAAGTTAAAAGCCCCAGAAGGCAGAAACGGCATGCCTTCCGGGGCTTTACTCAGTTTCCGTCGTGCTGCCTTCTGTATCTTGAAAGCTAATTTAACACCCCAGAAAGGGAAAGTCAACTTTTAAGGAACTACACCTCCTTTAAAGTTACGTGGTAGAAACTTTAAACGAATTTAATCAAAACCCGCCAGTTTCTCCCAATGATAACCTGGTAGAATATATATTCAGCCATTAAATGAGGAGGTGAACTATGGCCAGAAGTTTTAACGACGGCCTGGCAAAGGGGCTGGGGATAGGAGCTACGATTGTAGGACTCTACATGATGACAATGTTTTCCCTCTTACCCTTAGGAATTTTCTCAAAAGTTCTGAACCTTCAGGAGTACTTTGGTTTAAAACTGGGAGTAGCTGCCGTATTTTCCTTTATTACGTTCCTCTACTACGTAAAGTACGTTAAAGCTTTAAAACTTCCCCCTATAGTCTGGGGATTTGGAGCGATGATATCAATCATCATGTCTGGCGTTCTCTCTTTCGTAACTGTTGACGTTATCTTAAAAATCGTTGGTTTAGAGTAGGGATATGGACATTAAACAGCTTGAAGTTTTCGCAAGGGTCTTTGAGAACCAGAGCTTCTCAAAGGCTGCTCAGCAGCTGGGGCTCTCTCAACCCACTGTAAGCACACACATTCAGCACCTTGAAGACATTCTCGGGAAGAAGCTCTTTGACAGGGTCGGGAGGAAAGTTATTCCGACGGCAGAGGCCAAGATACTCTACAGACACGCAGTTGAGATACTCAAAAAGAGGGAGGAGGCTCTGGCGGAGCTCCTCTCCTTAGACAGGCAACCCCACTCCGGAACCGTAAAGATAGCAGCAAGTAACATTCCCGGAGACTACCTGATACCCCACGCTCTCAGGAAGCTCAGGGAGACTTTCCCGGAAGTTACTTTTATCCTTGAAATCTTTGACTCAAGCAGAGTCGTTTCCCTCCTTAAAGAACAGCTCCCCTCGTTTGACATTGGGTTCGTAGGCCTTGAAGTGAGAGACCCGAAGCTGGAAGTAAAAAAGATCCACGACGACGAGATAGTTCTGATAGCTCCTCCCTACTTTAAGAGGAGCTCAGTAGAGGTTGAAGAGCTGGCGGAGCTCCCCCTCATCTTCAGGGAGGAGGACTCCGGAACCAGAAGAACGGTTGAGGAGGCCCTGAGGAAGAGCGGGCTGGATCCGAAAACCCTCAGAATCGTAGCCTACCTTGGAAGCAACACTGCCATAAAAGAGGCCGTAAAGAGGGGAGCAGGCTTCGGGCTGGTCTCAAAGTACTCGGTTGAAGACGAGGTTGAGTGCGGAAAGTTACGAATAGTTAAGGTGGAGGGGCTTACGATAAAACGGTGCTTCTACGCCGTTAGGAGGAAAGACATTACCCCCCTCCCCGTCGTTAGAACCCTGTGGGAGAAGATAGAGAAGCTCTTTAAGGGCGGGAAAAACGGAGAGTGTTGAGGGCGCTCCTGTAAATTGGCTGATCTATAAACTTCCCGTTCCAGGTAACTCCTCCTTTCCCCTCCTCAATCGCCTTCTCGTAAACCTCAACTATCTGCCTCGCCTCCTCTACCTCCTCTTCCGTTGGGGAAAAGACCCTGTTTGCTAACTCAACCTGCTTTACAGAAATGCACATCTTCCCGGCAAATCCCATCTCCCTTTCAAGCTCTGCTTCCCTCTCAAAACCTTCAAGGTCTTTGTAGTCCTGGTACGCCGGAGCTATCGGGTAAACTCCACGGGAGCGGGAGTGGAAGACAAAGGAGCTCCTTACAAACTCCCCCAACCTCCCGGACTGAAACCTCTGTGGAAGGGAGAGCTCCGCAAACAGGTCTAAAATCCCGAGGTAAACGGCGTTAATCCTGTCTGAAGCCGAAAGGATTTCAGGCAGACGCTCAACGGCCTGGGGAGTTTCTACAGAGAGCTGAATCTTTACAAAACCTCTCTCAATTCCCCTTGAAGTTTCGTAGGCAGAGATGATCCTGTCTAAAGCAACAACTTCTTCAGGAGAGCGAACTTTGCTGAGGCGGAAAGCGTGGGGAAGTACGGGAAGGAGCCCTGTTAAGTCGTCGAAGAAGAAGGGGGAGTCTATCGGGTTGATGCGGATAACTATCTCCTTACTCCCGTCAAAGTCGGTATTCAAGAGGAGCTTTCTTATTAGAAGCCTTGCAAAGGGTTTATTCTCGTCTGAAACCCCGTCTTCAACGTTGAAGATGATTACGTCTGCAGGCCTTGAAAAGACTTTCCTCAGGTGTTTAACACGGTCTCCGGAGACTATAAGGGCAGACCTTTTAAACGGGTTCTCAACGGGTCTTCTTTCAGGTTTCCCCTCGGGGAACTCGCGCAACCTGTTGATACTCTCCCTTCCCTCTAAAACGGCATCTGCAGTGTTAAAAAGCTCATCTAACATCTTTAGCATCTCCTTTACAGGTGTTGTCCTTAATCATCTTAATCTGTTCCAGGTCAAGGCCACCAACCTTTAAAACGGCCAGTGGAAAGAGCAGAAACTTAGGAACCTCAAAAACCGGCCTTTTTATTCCCATCTCCCTTAAAACTCTTCTAAAGAGCTCCGCCATCGTAACAACCTCGTCTCCGCAGAGCTCCACAGTTCCCGTAATCCGGCACTCAACGGCCTCTAAAACAGCATCAACAACCTTTTCAACCCTAACGGGCTGGACTTTCATCCTGGGAGCTCCCAGAACCGGCAGAAAACGGGAGAGCTCCCTTAAATTCTCGTAGAGCTTCTGACCCTCTCCTAGAACGATTGACGGCCTCAGAATTGCGTGGGGAATTTCGCTCTTTCTGACAATCTCTTCAGCTTCCCACTTGGTCTTGAAGTAACGGCTCTTCTCTTCTGGCGAGGTTCCAAGGGCTGAAATCTGGACGAACTTCCCAACGCCGTGTTTTTTAGAGAGCTCAATGAGTTTCTCTGTAAACTTTACGTGAGCCTCTTCGTAGGTTGAACCTTCTTCCTTTAAAATCCCAACGGCGTTAACAACAGCAAACGGTTTAAGTGAGAAAGCACTCTCAATCTCCAAAACCGAAAAGACGGGAAACTCCGGGAACTTCTCCTTTAACTTTTCAGGGTTTCGCGAAATGAGAATAGGTTCATAACCTCTTTCAGAGAGAGCCTTAACAACGTGGGAACCTATAAAGCCGGAAGCTCCTGCAACCAAAACTCTCCTTTCCATAGGAAAAATTATAGCGGGGCGGAGCGCCCCGAACGGTTAAAACCTGAAGTCCGTTCCGACGAAGAGAGCTCTCCCCATAGTGTTGTATCCGTAGGCAAGCTCGTACTTCTTATCTGTCAGGTTTACTCCCTTAGCGTAAAGGTTAACCCTGTCGTTTAAAGCGTAGGAGACGTAGCAGTTATAGGTTGTGAAAGCTGAAAGTCTAACAACTCTTGCAGGCCAAGTTGAGTAGTCCAAATCTTTCCTTGAGCTATAGTGTTCTGCCCAGCCGTTAAAGGTTAACCTACCGTAGCTAAGCTTAAATCCTAGAGTAAAGCTGTCTTTTGGTATCCTGAGCTTATCGCTTTCTTTCCCAACAACGTTTGTATGAGTATAGTTTCCGTAAACTTTGAGGAAGTCAAACGGAGAAATTTCTCCTTTCAGCTCAAGGCCTTCCGTTCTGAGTTTTCCTGAGTTTGTGTACGTTGTAGTTGTCCCATTCTTGACTGTAGTTATCCTGTCCCAAACTCTGTTTTTAAAGTAGGCTGCAGAAACTGAAGTCTTTAAAAGTGGAATATCCTGCTGAAGGGTTATGTTCCAGCCTTCAGACTTTTCAGGGTCAAGGTTTGGGTTTCCAACTGTTTTCCCATAAGGAGATGTGTAGTAGCCATAGAGTTCCGAAATGGTTGGAGCTTTGAAGCCGGTTCCATACTGCCCCTTAATAAGAGTTTTAGTTGGAGAAAACCTGTAAGAGAGCGAGAGTTTATACGTTCCATGACTTCCAAACCTGCTATGGTTATCAACCCTTCCTGCTGCAGAGATTGAAACAGAGTGGAACTCCGTATAACCCTCTATGAAAAGTGATCGAATAAATTGACTTTTGTTGGCAGTAAAATGGGAATTATAAATAGGATTGAAATAATCAGATCTCACTTTTTCATACCTGTAAGAAGCACTAAGTTTTAGAAAAGCATTATTATTTAAATAATATGTTGGAGAAATAGAAATGAATCTTGTTATTCCATTATAAATTCCATGACCTGAATCAAAAGATTCCCTGTTTTCCTTATTGTTACTTAAAAGAATTTCCCAGGAGAGGTTATCCGATGAGACGATTTCAGCCTTCAGGTCTGAAAAGAGCCTGTCGTAGTCTGTTCTTGCCGGGAAAGTTCCGGCATCGTAGTCTGTATATCCTCCCTTTACTAAAAAGTCTCCATAGAGCTTAACATTTTCAGAAGGGAAGTAACCAAAAGAAACTGTTCCCGTTGTGTAGTGGAACGGGTCGTTATCTTCGTTGTAAGTCCACTTTCCAGCCTTTTCGTTTGTAGCACTGAAGCCGTTTGTTTTAAAGTTTTCTGCTGAAAAGCTTAAGAAACCGCTTTTAAGTCTAAGAGCTCCGTAAATGTTTTCTTTAAAGGTCTTGTATTTACCTCCTTCAAGGCGAACGGAAAAAGTATTTTTCTCCGGTTTCTTCGTAATTATGTTTATAACGCCAGCTATAGCCTCAGAACCGTAAAGGGCACTCTGGGAACCTTTAAGAACTTCAATCTTTTCAACGTTGTCCAGGTCTATCCACTCAAAGTTAGCATTTCCATCGGGAGTTGAGGGGTCGTTTACAGGCGCTCCGTTAACAAGAACAAGAATATATCTACCTTTAAGTCCCTGAACAAAAATGTTACTTTGCTTACCCCATCCACCGGTTGAATAGAAATGAACACCGGCAACGTACTTAAGGACGTCTGTAATTGAGGTGAACCCCATCTCTTTAATCTGCTCCTGTGTGATGATGTCAACGTCGTCTCCAACGTTCTCAACCGGAACAGAAACCCTTGTGGCCGTTACGGTTACCTCCGGCTCACTGCCCTGAGCAAACGCAGGAACCGAAAGGGCTACAACCGTTGCAACGGTCAGGAATCTCCTCATCTCTCCACCTCCTTAAACAGTTTTTATGAAAGTCTCTCCGTTACACTCAAAGGCTTTAAGCTCAACCCCGAAAATTTCACGGCTTCTCTCAAGGAGCTCCCTCCCATCACCGAAGAGAGAAAGCTCCCCCTCTCTCAAACCCAAAAAGAGGTTACAGAGACTGTAGAGGAAACCGACGTCGTGGGAGGTTATGAGAACCGTTTTCCCCCTCTTAGAGAGCTCCCTCACAAGCCTCCCGATGAAGGGAACAACAGAAACGTCTAAGTAGGCCACCGGCTCGTCAAGCAGGTAGATTTCAGGGTCAACGAGCAGAAGACGGGCTATGTGAACTTTTACCTTTTCCCCTCCGCTTAAACTGTTTAAAAGCCGCTCTTTAAACTTCAGAATTCCCAGAGACTCAAGAACTTCCTCCACCTCCGAACCTCTCTTTCCGGTTGTTGAAGACAAAAACTCGTAAACGGTGAAAGGAAAAGGGTGGTAGAAGTCCTGAGGCAGGTAGTTAACCCTCTTTACCCTCTCTTCCGGAGGGAGCTCCCTCACCTCCCTGCCACTTACCTTAACGCTTCCCAGGTAACTGTAGAAACCTCCTAAACACTTTAAAAGCGTTGTTTTCCCGGCACCGTTTCTCCCTACAACCCCCACTATTTTTCCGTCTGGAACCGTAAACGAAACCCCCTTCAGTATGCCGTAGGAGAGTTCTCTAACCTCTAACACCTGTGTACCTCCAGAGGATGTAGAGGAAGAGAGGAACTCCCAAAATGGCAGTTACAACCCCTGCAGGAAGAACCGTTGGGTAGAGAACCGTTCTGGCAACCCACTGGGAGAAGGTGAGAGCTCCACCGCCAACGGCGAACGAGACCGGGATGAGGAGAGTTCCCCGCCTGAACCCCAGAAACCTGACGGCGTGGGGAACGACTATCCCGACAAAGCCTACAACTCCACAGTAGGCCACAAAGAGCGAAACGGGAACCGAAGAGAGAACCAGCAGAAAGAGCCTCTCCTTCTGAGGGTCAACTCCGGAGAAGAAGGCCGTTTCATCACCAAGGGAGAGAAGGTCTAAACTCTTTGACCTCTTTAAGAGGAAAACGGTAAAGAGAAGAGAGAGGAGAAACAGCGTCAGTGCAAGCGTAAGGGAAACAGGAGTTATGTAACCGAGGGTAAAGAGAAGCGCCTCCTGAAGCGTATAAACAGGAAAGAGGGCGTAGAGGAAGAGTATAAGCGCCGAGAAGAAGGCCGTTAAACCGACACCGAAGAGAAGAACCGACAGCGGGTCGCTAAACAGCTTAAAGGCAAAGAGTATCAGCAGAACCGCTCCCAGTCCCCCTGAGAGAGCTCCCCACTCAACGGGAAAGCCAGAAACGGAGGCAACAGACGCCCCAAGCGCCGCTCCCGCGGCACTCCCCAGAGTGTATGGTTCAGCAAGTGGATTCTTGAGAACTCCCTGAAAAACCCCTCCGGCGGCCGCAAGTGAGCCGCCGAAGCCAAAGGAGAGGAGAAGCTCAGGAAGCCTGAGCCTAACGAGAACCTCTTTAGGAGGGGAGTCCCAGAAGAGGAGAAGAAGGGGTGGAACGACAAGAAGAGAGAAAACTATCACCTTCCGCAAATTGCCCTCCGAATCTCCTCAACTCCCCTGAGAATTCGGGGACTGGGGTGGAGAAGGTCGTCGGAAGGCGCAACCCTTACAACCTTAAAGTTTCCAGGAGGGTGAAACTCTCCCCTTCCAACGAAAATAACGAGGTCTGGCTTTAACCGAACAAGGGCTTCGTAAGAGATGGCAGAGAAAGTGGTATCGGGAAGAACTTCTGCACCGGCCATCGTCAGAATCTCCCCGAGGTAACTCCTGCTACCTGCAACGTAGAGAGGCCTTGAGGAGATCACGACAACCACCCTTTTCCCCTTCAAACACCGGGAGAGAGGGAGAGCTCCCTCCCTTATTCTTCTTAATAACTCCCTCCCCTCATCTTCATCTCCTGAAAGGAGCTCTCCCAGCTTCCCGGTAGCATTAACGACGTCTTCAAGGGAAACGAGGCGAAAAACCAAAACCTTCAAACCCAGCCGCTTCAAAGCCTCAATATCCCGTTTAGGGGTCATTGTTGTGGCAATAACAAGGTCGGGGTGAAGGGAGTAGATCTTCTCCAGATTCGGGTTAACGATCCCTCCCACTCTCTCCTTCCCCCGGCATACACTCCCTGAGCAGAAAACCGTAACGCCGACCAGCTTCTTCCCTGCTCCAACGTAAGCAACGATGTCTGTAAGTGCCGGAGAGAGGGAGACAACCCTATCAAACCCAAAAACGCTTAAAGAGAGCAGGAAGAACCAGAAAAAGACAAAGAAAACCCTCTTCACTCCACCTCCCTGCCCCGAACCCCCGCAGGGCAGTCGGTTAATCGCACGGGCCGGTCTCCCGGCTTACAGGGTTCTTAGAGGCCAGAGCCTTCCCGAAGCAGCGGCTTTAAACCTCTCTGCTCCAGTGGCAAAGGCCGCAAGTTATTCCCTGCTTACGGTTGCGGGGACAGCGCCGGACTTTCACCGGACTTCCCGTTCACCCGTGCAGCCAAATTCTAACAAAAGGACTGTATAATTTAGCCTTACTCAAAGGTAGGAGTAAAAAAATGCCTCAGTTCCAGTTTGCAAGAATAGACAGACTTCCTCCTTACGTCTTTGCAGTTGTTAACGAGCTGAAGATGAAGTTGAGAAGGGCTGGAGAGGACATCGTTGACCTGGGGATGGGGAACCCAGACCTTCCAACCCCAAAACACATAGTTGATAAACTCTGTGAGGCGGCACAGAACCCGAAAAACCACCGCTACTCACAGACGAAAGGCCTCTACAAACTGAGAGAGGCTTTAGCCTTATGGTACAAGAGGAAGTATAACGTTGAGCTTGACCCGGAAACAGAGGTAATTACGACAATAGGTTCAAAGGAAGGGCTGGCACACCTTGCACTTACCCTTATCAACCCGGGGGACGTAGCAATAGTTCCAACTCCCGCCTACCCCATTCACCCCTACTCAATAATCATCGCCGGGGGAGACGTAAGGAGCGTACCCATTCTTACAGACGAGGGGTTTGACGAGGAGGCCTTCTTTGAGTCAATAGTAAAGGCCTACAAGGAGAGCTGGCCAAGACCTAAAGTCTTAATACTCAACTTTCCCCACAACCCGACAACGGCAACCGTTGACCTTCAGTTCTTTGAGAAGATCGTTGACTTTGCAAGGGAGAACAACCTGATAGTTATACAGGACTTAGCCTACGCAGAAATAGCTTTTGACGGGTACGTTCCCCCAAGCATCCTTCAGGTGAAAGGGGCAAAAGAGGTTGCCGTTGAGTTCTACTCCCTCTCAAAAACCTACTCAATGGCAGGCTGGAGGGTAGGGTTTGCCGCAGGGAATAAGGAGATAATCCACGCCCTCTACAGGATGAAGAGCTACTTAGACTACGGTATGTTCCAGCCCATTCAGATAGCGGCAATAATAGCCCTAAAGGGGGATCAGTCCTGCGTTGAGGAGTACAGGAAGATCTACGAGAGCAGGAGGAACACCCTCGTTGAGGGTCTTAACAGGATAGGCTGGCACGTTGAGAAGCCAAAGGCAACGATGTTCGTCTGGGCGAAGATACCGGAGAAGTTCCGCTCTATGGGCTCTCTGGAATTTGCAAAGATGCTCCTCTTAGACGGAAAAGTTGCCGTCTCTCCGGGAATTGGGTTTGGAGAGTACGGAGACCAGTACGTCAGGTTTGCTCTGGTTGAGAACGAGCTGAGGATAAAGCAGGCCGTAAGGGGAATTAAGAGGGCTTTTGAGAAGTACGGCCTGAGGAACATAAAGGTTTAAATCTGGAGGAGGTGGTGGAGAGTTTTAAAGTCGGAATCGTCGGCTGCGGAACGGTGGGCGGCGGCGTTGTGGAGCTCCTTCTCAAAAACGGTAACCTGATAGAGAAAAGAATCGGGAAACCGGTTGAGATAGCCTTTGTTGCAGATAGAGAAGTAGAAAAGGTAAAAGCCCTTGGAGTTCCAGAGGAAAAGGTATTTGACGACGGCCTTAAAGCCCTTGAAGTTCCCTGTGATGCGGTTGTTGAGCTGATTGGAGGAACCGGAGTAGCAAAGAGGGTAATAGAGGAGGCTCTAAAGAGGAAGAGACACGTTGTAACGGCAAACAAGGCTCTCCTTGCAGATTACGGGGAGGAGCTCTTTAAGTTAGCAAGGGAAAACGGAGTTTCACTAAAGTTTGAGGCAAGCGTTGGAGGGGGAATCCCCGTAATAAAGGCACTGAGGGAAGGGCTTGTAGGAAACAGGATAGAGGCCATCTACGGAATCATAAACGGAACGGCAAACTTCATCCTTACAGAGATGAGCCAAAAAGGGATGAGCTTTGAAAAGGCTTTAAAAGAGGCTCAGGAGTTAGGATTTGCAGAGGCAGACCCGACTTTAGACGTTGAAGGTTATGACGCAGCCCACAAAATAGCCATCCTCTCAAGCCTTGCCTACTGCAGGTGGGTAAAAACGGAGAACGTTTTCGTTAAGGGAATAAGGGAGCTCACCCCCTTAGACATAGAGATAGCCAGAGAGGAGTTCGGCTACTCGGTTAAGCTCCTTGCAATAGCAAAGGTTACAGACGGCGAGCTTGAGGTAAGGGTTCACCCAACGATGATTCCGGAAGAGAACATACTCTCAAGCGTTAACGGGGTGTTCAACGCCTGCCTCATAGAGGGAGACTTCGTCGGAGACACCCTCTACTACGGCAAGGGAGCAGGAAGGAGACCGACGGCAAGTGCAGTTGTTTCAGACATAGTTGACGTTGCAACGGGAAACACTTTTGACGTTCCGGAGTGTCTGATAGAGGGGGGAGAGGAGCTCCCCCTAAAACCCCCCAATCAGTTTACCTCAAGCTTCTACTTGAGGTTTACAGCCGTTGATAGGCCGGGAGTTCTGGCAAAAATCGCCGAAATCCTCGGAAAAGAAGAGATAAGCATAAAGAGCGCCCTCCAGAAGAGTTTAGACTTTGAAGGCGGCGTTCCAATAGTTATGACGACCCACCCTGCCAGAAAAGAGCAGATAGACAGGGCAATAGCCGAGATAGACAGGTTAGACGTTATAGTAAAACCCACCTTTATCTGCATGATTGAGGAGCTCTGAGATGGTAATCGTAGCCCTTGACTTTGACAGCTGCGAAAAGGCATTGAACCTTGTTGATACGCTGGGAGAGACGATAAACCACTACAAAGTTGGCCTTGAGCTCTTCTCAAGGTGCGGAATAGAGGTTGTAAAAGAGATTTCAGAGAGGGGAAAGAAGGTCTTCTTAGACCTTAAGTACCACGACATTCCAAACACGGTTAAGTCTGCGGCAAGGGTTGGCATAGAGGCGGGAGTCTGGATGTACAACGTCCACGCCCTCGGTGGCTACGAGTTCCTGAAACAGATAGCAGAGTTCAACAGAGAGTACTCTGAGAAGATCGGCGTTGAAAGACCACTCCTGATTGCCGTAACCGTTCTAACAAGTATGGACGAAGAAGACTTAAAAAGCGTTGGGATTAACTCAAGCGTTGAGGATGAGGTTTTAAGGCTGGCGGAGCTCTCTAAAAGGGCGGGGCTTGACGGAGTTGTCTGCTCGGCAAAGGAGGTAAGGCTCATAAAGGAGAACCTCGGAGAGGACTTCATAACCGTTACGCCGGGAATAAGGCCCACCTGGGCTGCAAAGAACGACCAGAAGAGGGTTGTTACTCCCAAAGACGCAGTGAAACTGGGAACCGACTACATGGTGATAGGGAGGCCGATAACGGGAGCTCCCAACCCTAAAAAGGCCGCCGAGAAGATACTATCTGAAATCTAACAGTTTTCACCTCCCGAGGAGTCAAACTCCCCAACAACCCTTTTAAGGTCTCTGTAGAGCTCCGAAGCCCTCTCCTGGGCAACCTGCCTGCTTCTATCAATAGCCCTGAGATTTTTAGCCAGCAGGGAAACTATCTGACCGTCAAGCTCTCCCCTTTTTGAAAGCTGAATCAGTATTCTTAAAGCCTCAGAGCTTGACATCGCTCTCTTGTAAGGCCTCTCTTCCGTTAATGCTGTAAACATGTCGGCAATCGCCATAATTCTTGACCCTAGAGGAATCTGGTTCGCCTTAAGCCTGAAAGGGTAACCTTTTCCGTTAAGCTTTTCGTGGTGGTAAGAAGCCCACTTCACTATGTCTTCGTCGTATATAAAACGGGAGAGAATTCTGTAGGTGTGATAGACGTGAGACTTCATAATAAAGAACTCGTCATCCGTAAGGCGCCCCGGCTTTTCCAGTATCTCTGTAGGAACCAGAATCTTACCGACGTCGTGGAGAAACCCGGCAACCTTCATCTTGCGGAGCTCTTCCTGAGAAAAGTGAAAGTAAGAGGCAAGGTGAGTTGCAGTCTGAGCAACTCCTGAGGAGTGGGTTGCAGTAAAGGGACTCTTAAAGTCAATTATGAAGCCGAACAGGTTAACGGTTTTGAGGAGCTCCTCAATACTCAAAGTAAAATCAAGTCTATCAAGCCAGTCTAAAACCGTCTCCTTAGCGTACTCTTCCTCTGTATAGATGTTGAACCAGAAGGCCTCTCTGTTGTAGTAGAAGTTAAACAGTATGTCAAGGAGCTTGGGGCTAAAGAGTGTTCCCCTTCCCCTTTCCAACTTCTCTCTCAGCAGGCCGATAGACTCAAGAAGAGAGTAACCCTTTGCCAGGCGGTTACTAACCCAAACGTCAACCCTGTCTGCAAGAAAGAGTATCTGAGCAGGAAAGGAAAATTTGCTGGGAGAGGAGACAAACTCAGAGTAAGTTCTGTGGTGATCCCTTATTATCCTTGCAGGTTCTCTAAAAAACGGGTACTGATTTAAGAGCTTATAACCGATAAGAGCGTGAAGGTGAATTGCTCCGTCGCCGTAGTTCTCTTCCTTCAGAAGAGATATCTGCTCCCTCTCTCTAAAAAAGAGAATACCGATATCGTGGAGGAGTGATGCAATAAGAACGTTAAGCAGGAAGTTTCGTGAAAAAGTAAGCTTGGTTGCAATTGAAAGCGATATAAGAGAAACTCTCAGGTTGTGGCCTCTGAGAGAAGGGTCAAACGTAGCGCTGAGGTTTGAAATCTCGGCAAGAAGTTTAGAGATGTTGTAGTAGCTTCCCAGGTTTGATAGCAAAATCCCCCCTTACTTATAACCCCCTTAACCAGAGTAAAAGGGGGCAAACGCCCCCAATGGTTGCCGACTACTCGGCAGAGATAGCGTCTGTCGGGCAGACCTCTACGCAGGCGCCGCAGTCAATACAGTCCTCAGCTACGATTGTGTACTTTCCGTCGTCTGTTGGGTGAATTGCGTTTGTTGGGCATACGGATGCGCAGGCGCCGCAGCCGATGCAGAGTTCAGGATCAATCTTGTGAGCCATTTTACTCACCTCCTTAGATGGTAAGAATTTCCTCCTCCTTCCTGGAGAGGAGGTTATCCACCTCTTTCACGTATTTATCTGTAATTTTCTGGAGTTCATCTTTAGCGCGCTTAATGTCGTCTTCTGAATATCCGCCCTCCTTCTTCAGCTTGTCAAGCTCCTTCATTATCTCGTGGCGGACGTTTCTTATTGCAATCCTTGCCTGCTCAGCTAACTTACCGGCCTTCTTAACGAGCTCCTTCCTCCTCTCTTCCGTAAGGGGAGGGAGGATTACCCTGATGATATTTCCATCTCTCTGGGGCTGAACGCCAAGGTCAGACTCCCTTATGGCCTTCTCAACGTTGGGAACGACAGAGACGTCCCACGGCTGAATAACTATCTGGTTGGCCTCTGGAACCGAAATCTGGGCAATCTGCTTTATAGTCATTACAGAGCCGTAGTAGTCAACTTTAATATCCTCAACTAGAACAGTTGAAGCTCTACCCGTTCTAAGGCCTGCAAACTCACCTTTAAGGACTTCAACGGCCTTCTTCATTCTCTTGTCTGCATCCTTCAGTAACTGGTCAATCATAGCCCCTCTCCTTCTACAAGTGATCCTACAGCTTCTCCCTTAACGACTCTCTCAAGGTTTCCGGGTTTCCGAACGTCAAAAACAACAATTGGTATGTTGTTCTCCATACAGAGAGAGACCGCAGCAGAGTCCATAACCTTTATACCATTTGTAATTACATCTTTATAGGAGAGCTTGTCAAGTTTTTTGGCGTTCTGGTCTTTCATCGGGTCGGCTGTGTAGATGCCGTCAACCTTTGTCGCCTTAAGGAGAACGTCTGCGTTTATCTCGGCAGCTCTCAAAGCTGCTGCCGTGTCTGTCGTAAAGAAGGGATTTCCCGTTCCTGCGCCGAAGATAACAACCCTTCCCTTCTCAAGGTGCCTTATAGCCCTGCGCCTTATGTAGGGCTCGGCTATCTCCCTCATCTCTATGGCCGTGAGAACCCTTGTCTGAAGCCCTTCCTTCTCAAGGGCATCCTGAAGGGCAAGGGCGTTTATAACGGTTGCAAGCATCCCCATGTAGTCGGCAGTAGCTCTGTCCATTCCCTGAGTGGCTCCGGAGACTCCCCTGAAGATGTTTCCTCCGCCGATGACTATGGCAACCTGAGCTCCAAGGTCAACAACTTTCTTTATCTCCTGGGCAAGCCTTCGGAGGAACTCAGGATCTATACCGTAGGGTTTGTTCCCCTGAAGTGCTTCTCCGCTGAGCTTTAAGAGAATTCTCCTGTACTTTAGATCCATTCCCACCTTCTTAGTTGGTTGTTGGGGAAATTATACGAAAAGGGGGCAAAGAGCCCCCAAAAACTGTTACTTTCCAACTTCAAAACGGCAGAAGCGCTTAACCTTAATGTTCTCACCTAACTTTGTGATGTAGTCTGTTAAGAGGTCTTTTATTGTTTTGCTGTCGTCCTTGATCCAGGGCTGCTCTAAGAGGCACTTCTCGGAGAAGAACTTGGAGAGCCTTCCCTCAACGATTTTCTCAACGATGTGCTCGGGCTTACCCTCGGCAAGTGCCTGCTCTCTGAGGACTTCCTTCTCCTTCTCAACTACTTCAGCAGGAACCTCCTCCCTGCTTACGTACTCAGGAGCCATTGCGGCAACCTGCATTGCGATCTCGTGGCCGAGGGCTTTAAAGTCTTCAGTTCTTGCAACGAAGTCTGTCTCACAGTTGAGCTCAACGAGAGCTCCCACCTTTCCACCTGCGTGGATGTAGGAGACGACGATTCCCTCGGCGGTAGCTCTCTCGGCCTTCTTGGCAGCTTTTGCAGCTCCCTTCTTCCTGAGTATCTCAACGGCCTTCTCTATGTCTCCTCCGGCCTCCTGGAGAGCCTTTTTACAGTCAACGATTCCGGCTCCGGTTTTCTCGCGGAGCTCCTTTATCATCTGGGTTGTTATCTCAGCCATTTTCTCCTCCTCCTTCAATTACTCTTCAGGCAGGAAGTCAAGCTCTTCCTCGGCAGCTTCCTCACCTTCGGCAAGTTTGATGGCGTCTCTCCTCATCTTTCCTTCAAGAACTGCGTCTGCAATCCTTGACGTAAGGAGCCTGATGGCTCTGATGGCGTCGTCGTTTGCAGGAATCGGGTAGTCAACAAGGTCTGGGTCTGCGTTTGTATCAACGAGGGCAACGATCGGAACCCCGGCTTTTCTTGCCTCTCTAACGGCGTTCTCCTCACGAACGATGTCAACGATGAAGAGGGCATCGGGGAGGCGGTTCATGTTCTCAATACCGCCGATGTACTTCTCAAGCTTCTCCTTCTTCCTGCGGAGCCTTACGGCCTCTTTCTTTGGAAGCTGCTCTAAAACCCCTTCCTCTTCCATCTTCTTGAGCATCTTCAGTTTGTAGACAGACTTCCTGATGGTCTGGAAGTTAGTAAGGGTTCCACCAAGCCACCTCTTGTTAACGTAGAACATTCCGCAGCGCTTTGCCTCTTCCTCTACGATGTCCTGTCCCTGCTTCTTCGTACAGACGAAGAGAACAGTTCCGCCGTTTGCAACGAGGTCTGCGATGTAGTCGTAGGCCTCCTCAAAGTACTTGATGGTCTGCTGAAGGTCAATAATGTGGATGCCGTTACGCTCTGTGAAGATGAACTTCTTCATCTTCGGGTTCCAGCGCTCCTTCTGGTGGCCGAAGTGGACGCCGGCCTCAAGGAGCTCCTTCATCGTAACCCTCTGACCGGGAGGCC
>JALWGN010000054.1 GCA_027013575.1 Desulfurobacteriaceae bacterium | reverse complement strand
GATAAGCTCAACAAGTTCCTTAACCCTCTCCATTGTTTCCTCCTGGGTAGATTTTAAGGCCGAAGAGAGAGACCAGCAGAAAGAGCGCAGCTGCCGGCGTAAAGGTAAACTGAAACACCATTGTACTTAAAATGGCAAACTGAACGGCTGCAGCCTTTACAGGGAAGACTCCTGAAAGGAGAAGACCGACCATAACGCCGGGAATGTGGACTATTCCGGCAGAACGGAACATGTCTCTGACGGGAACGGTTATGTCGTCTATGAGGCTCCTGAAAACGTAGGTGAACACCTGAAGGTCTGTCGCTCCAAGGGCAAACATTCCAAGGAGAGTGTCCTGAAGGTCAAGGAGGCGGGTTTTAAAGTACCTGAAGGCAAGGGAAAGGCTCCTCATTCCGGCAGCCGTAACGATACCTGCAAGGGGGATAAGGGATGTTGGAGTCGGTTTGAGAATCCCGGCAAGGTAGAGGAGAAGGAGGGAAAAGGAGGAGATGAGGGAGATTGAGAGGAAGACGATTGAGAAGGTTTTCAGGGTGGAGTAGGGAAAGGGTTTCAGGCGGCGGTAGGCTATAACGGAGGCGTTGAAGAAGAAAAGGAGAACGATTCCAAAGTTTAAGAAAGAGATGTTCAGTTTCAGAAGGTAAAGGATAACAAAGGCTATGGCAAAGAGCTGGAAGAGTGAGAGGAGGGAGGAGAGAAGGAGCTCCCTCCACATCCCGGATCTGAACTTCAGGTCAAAGAGTACGACTAAAACGACGAACAGGTAAGAGATGAGAATCGTCTGAATCAGGTGGCTCATTTAGCAGATCCTTGGAAGGGGGTCTTCCTCTAAGAGCTCAAGTCTCCTCTCTCCGCCAACGGAGGTTATGAGAACAACTCCCGGCTCCTCTACAACTTCCCCGATAACTGCGGCGTCTTTTCCTAAGGGGTGGGATTTAAGAATTTCAAGGGCTCTGTCTGTATCTTCCTCTGAAACAACCACAACGGCCTTACCCTCGTTTGCAAGGTAGAGAGGGTCGTAGCCTAACATGTCGCAGATGAAACGGACAGACTCCCTAACAGGTATCTGGGGTTCGTAAACCCTGACGCCAAGGTTGGAAGACTCTGAGAGCTCAACTAAAACGGTTGCAAGACCTCCGCGGGTTGGATCTCTCATAAACCGAAGGCCTGGAAGTTCAAAGAGGGGCGTTAGGAGTGAGTTAAGGGGGGCGCAGTCACTCTCTACGGGAGTTTCAACCTCAAACTCTTCACGGGCTAAAGAGATGGCGATTCCGTGGTCGCCAACGAAACCGGTTACGATGACTCTATCACCCGGCTTAACAAGTTTTGGGGAGAGCTCCCTCACAACCTCTCCCACTCCGGCGGTGTTTATGTAGATGCCGTCGCACTTTCCCTTCTCAACAACTTTTGTATCTCCCGCAACGATTTTAACGCCGGCAGAACGGGCTGTTTCGGCCATTGAGGAGACCACTCTCTCAAGGGTTTCAAGTGGAAGACCTTCCTCAACGATAAAGCCAACTGTTATGTAGCGGGGGAGAGCTCCGCTAACTGTAAGGTCGTTAACAGTTCCGGAGATTGAGAGTTTCCCGATGTCTCCACCCGGGAAGAAGAGAGGCCTTACAACGTAGGAGTCTGTTGTAACGGCAATCTTTGAAAGGCCGGGAAGGTATGTTGCGTCCTGTAGGGTGTGGAGCTCCGGGAAGTTAAAGTGTTTCAGGAAAACCTCCTCAATCAGCTCCCTTGTCAGCTTTCCGCCACTTCCGTGGCCGATCTCAACGCTTTTCATCTTCCCTCCTCTGGAAAATCTAACCTACTTAACGGTTCCACCAAGGACGAAGAGAACCGGAGCAACGGCGAGGGTGCTGTCTATTCTATCAAGGACTCCACCGTGGCCGGGAATGATGCTGCCTGAATCCTTAACGCCGAAGGTCCTCTTAAGGGAGCTCTCAAAGAGGTCTCCCACCTGTGAAACCACCGTAAGTATAAAGAGGAAGAGAAAGGTTAAAAAGCCCGGGTGTAAGAGGGAGAGTTTAACGGCAACTGCGTAGGAGATAACCGTTCCTGCAAGTGAACCGCCGAGGGAACCCTCCACCGTCTTTTTAGGGCTTACAGAGGGAATGAGCTTTCTCTTACCGAACCGTTTTCCTATCAAGTAAGCGAACGTGTCGGTTGACCAGACGATAGAGATGAGAAGGAGAAACAGCGGTTTAGGGAGGCCGGCAAGTGAGAGAACTCCAAAGGTAAGGTAAACGAAGAAAGATAGGGCTGTAAGGAGGTTTCGGTCCGCCGTTCCGTCTGCTATCAGGGCGTAGGTAAAGAGGGAGAGAACGAGAAAAGAGGGGGCAACTATTAGAAGGGAAGACAGAAGGTTTCCGGAGTAGAAGGTAAGGGCAAGGTCTGTGTAGATGTAGCTGAGGAGTTTAATAAACTGGGGAATGTTGATGAACATGAGGAAGAGAATAGAAAAGAGAAGGAGGGCAACCGTCTGGTACCTTTCAAGACGGGAGATAGCAAAGAGCTCCCCAACGGCAAGAGCCCCGAGAAAGTAGATAAGCAGGTGGTAGAAAGGTTCAGGAACCGTAAAGAGGAGAACCGTATAGACAAGAACGATCAGTGCTCCTAAGAGCCTCTCCCTCATTTTATACCGCCGAACCTCCTCTCCCGACGGGAGAAGTCCTCAAGGGCTTTTTTGAACTCTTCTTCCGTAAAGTCTGGCCAGAGGGTATCTGTGAACCAGAGTTCCGTGTAGGCAGACTGCCACAGGAGGAAGTTTGAGATGCGGAGCTCCCCGCTGGTTCTTATGAGAAGGTCAAGGTCTGGAAGTTCAGGGATGTAGAGGTAGCGTCTGAAGGTCTCCTGGTCAACGGAGTCAAGGCCACTCTTAAGGATTCTGTTTACGGCGTCCAAAATCTCCTGGCGGCCTCCATAGTTAACGGCAAAAACGGCAGTCATTCCGGTGCAGCTGGCGGTCTGTTCCTCCATCCAGGCAAACCCCTCCTGGAGGTAGTCGGGGAGCTCCCACAGCCTCCCCATAGCCCTAAACTTAACGTTGTTCTCAAGGAACAGGTTGAGCTTACTCCTTACGTACTCGTACATCAGTGAAAAGAGAAAGTTCACCTCTTCCTTTGGCCTTTTCCAGTTCTCCGTAGAGAAGGCGTAGAGAGAGAGGTACTTAATTCCCAGGTTGCTGGCAGCGATAACTATCTTCTCTGTAGTTTCTGCTCCCTTTCTGTGTCCCTCTATTCGGGGAAGTCCCCTTTTAACAGCCCAGCGGCCGTTACCGTCCATAATAATACCTACGTGGAGAGGTAAGTTCTCCATTTCCCCCTCTAAAATTTAACAGAGTAGTCTCTGTGGTTTTTCAGGTAGTCTATGAAATCAGCAAGCTCCCTAACCTTTCCAACGAGCATAAAGTGAATTCCCCCGGAAAACTCAAGGCAAGCCCTTGCAACGTCTAAAACGAACTCCCAGCCGTAGCTGGCCGGATCCTCTGCGGTTTCAAGCCCCTTCACAAGGGAATCTGGAACTGAAGTGGGGTTGAGCTTCTTCATAAAGTTTGCCATTTTAAGGCTCTTAATCGGAAGAAGGCCAATTATGGGAACGGCTCCCAGTGAGTAGATAAGGCTACTTACTTCTTTTGCAAGCTTTACGTCGTATATGGGCTGGGTCTGGATAAACCGGGCTCCTACCTTTATCTTCTTCTCAAGCTTCCAGACCTGAAGGGGCTCAGGGCCGGCAAAGGGGTTGTAAACGGCACCGATAAAGAGGTCAACTTTTCCCTTTAGCTCTTTACCGTTCAGGAGTTTACCGGAGTTAAGCCGTGAGGCAAGCTCTATAAGCTGAACGGAATCCAGGTCAAAGACGGGCTTTGCGTCGGGCTGGTCTCCGAGAGTTGTGAAGTCTCCCGTCATAAGGCAGACGTTCTCAACTCCCAGGGCGTAGGCGCCAAGGAGCTCCGACTGGAGGGCTATTCTGTTCCTATCCCTGCAGGTAAGCTGAAGAACAGGGTCGTAACCGGAGTCTTTCAGGAGCTTTGCCATAGGCAGAGGTGCCATCCTCACCATTGAACGCTGACAGTCTGTAACGTTAAAGGCGTCAACCTTCCCCTTCAGGGGCTTTAAAGGCTCAACAACAGACTCCCACTCCGTTCCCCTTGGAGGTGCAACTTCGGCAGTAATAACAAACTTTCCCTTTAAAACCTTATCCCTGAAAGTCAACTACTCCTCCAGAACCAGCTTTCTGGGATAGACAGAGAGAGAGTAATCCTTGGGAGGAACACTTTTCCGGAGCTTTTTAAGCTCTCCAATCTGCTCCATCCTCTGGGCTATCTTAAACCAGATACAGGGAAGGTTTGGGTCAACTTCGCACTTACCGGCAATTGCTCCACCGCAGGGGCCGTTAACCAACGACTTAGGACATCTGGCAACGGGACAGATTCCTCCGGTGTTTGAGATTACGCAGTCTCCACAGGCTATACAGTACTCCTCAAAATAGCGGCCCTCCCTTTCGGCACCGATAAAGAGAGTTGTAACACCGGTCTTAACAGGAATAGGCAGGTTTTCAGCTATCAGCTGAGTTCCGGCACCGCAGGCCAGAGAGAGAACGACGTCTGCAGCCTCCCTTATTTCATTTAGGAGACTCCTTGCCGAGTGGTCAAGCCTGTCAAGGACGCAGGTTCCTCCGGGGCTCTTAACCCCTACAATCTTAAAACCTTTCAGCTCAAGGTAGCCGGCAACCCGATATGCCTCACGGAGGCCGCCGTTTCTACACCTGGCAGACCCAAGCTGACAGCCAACGATAAAGACCCTCTCAAAACCGGAAAGGGACTCAAGAATCTCACCTAACGGTTTAAGCTTTACGGTAACCAAGAGCTCCTCCGGTTAAGTTAAAGAGCCAAAGCTCTGAAGGAGGTATTCTACTACAAGCTAATGGAGAGAGTAGGTTGTAATCAGTTACGGTTTAGATTTTTTTACTTCAATCTCTCATAGCTGCTGCTTAAGCTACATGTAAACCTTAACGCTGGCTTCACGCTTTAGTCTGTCAACGTAGTTCTTAAGGGCTCTCTGAAACTCTACCATGTAGAGTCGCTGCTCTATCTTCTCTCTGTTGCAGTGGCCCTTCTCTTCAGACTTTACGTAAACGATGTAAAAGCCATCTTCCGTCCTTACGAGTTTGTAGGAGCCAGGTTTTATGCTCCAAACAGCCCTATCTAAAAGTTTTATCAGCATGCCCGGAGCCACCTTCCCAATGTGACCGCCTTTTACTGCAGTTTCACTGTCCTCCGAGAGCTCCTTAGCTACCTTCTCAAAGGGAACGCCGCTTGAGAGGAGCTCCATCGCCTTCTCCGCAAGGGAACGGCTCTTCGTAAAGAGGTAATAGACGTCCCTCACGGGTTTTCCTTCTTCTTTCTGACAGATCAGGTCAACCTTCCCCTGGGGAACTGAGATCTTTGACTTTACCTCACGGGCTATGAGCTTGGCTATGAGAAGCTGTTCCCTTATCCTCTCTTTCAGGTCGTTCAGAGTCAGTCCCTCTCTTTCAAGTAGTTCCTCAAGCTGTTCTTGGTTCTCTATACCGTTTCTCTTCATAAAGTCCTTTAAAGCTGCATCTACCTCCGCGTCCGACACCTTTATCCCTTCAGACTCTGCCTGAGTAACCAGGATCTCCTTCTCAATGAGCTTATCTAAAGCCAACTTTAGGTTTGAAATACCGTTCTCCTTAGCGTAGGAAACAACCTCGCTGTAGAGTATCGGCCTTCCGTTTACAACTGCAGCGATGTAGTCAACGACCTTTGCACCTGCTGGAACCGACCCCAGCAGAAAAAGGAGAAGGAGGATTAAAAGTCTCAACTCACACCTCCGCCATTGAGTTAGACGGGAGCCGGAGCTCCCAAACCAAAGTAAAAAAGAAAGAGAGGAAACAAACTAAAGTTTAAGAGCCTTTTAAAGCAAAAATAAAGTCTACTTAACGTAAAGCTCAACTTTTGAGTGCTTTTCAAGTTGAGATATATAGCTATCAACTGCCTTTCTGAACTCCTCCTGCTCTTTCTGGCGCTTTAAACTCTGGATAATAAACGGCTTAAGCTGCTCGTACGGAACGTACTTGCCGTTAGCGTCCCTGAAACGCTCCTTGTTCTTCTCGTAAAAGGCTCTGGCTTCTTTGTCTGTAACCTTCACCTGCTCAGGTTTGATGTGTTTCCTGAGGAGTGCCTGAACCAGTATGCGCTTCTTCATAAGCTCAATCTCTTCCCTTACTTTGGGGTCTTTATCAACTCCCTCTTTAAGGGCCTCCTGATAGAGGAGCTCCTCCTTCACCATGTTCTCAAGGAGCTGCTTCCTGAAGGTAGGATTGTTCTCTAGAGTTTTGTAGTTGGGAGGCAGCGTCTCCATAACCTGTTTAAGGTCTTTCTCTGTGATGGTTTTCCCGTTAACCTTTGCGAGAACCTTGTCGGCAGCAAAAGACGAACCTGAAACAGAAAGTGAAACAACAAGTGCCAGTAACGCTTTTCTCAATGTATCCTCCAGCAGATAAAAGTTTTTCCAGCCTAAAGTTAGTCTGGAGTCTGCGAGATTGCAAAGACAGGGGTTAAGCATAATTTTATGGAGCGATTTTTCCTTAACCGATTGTCAGGTGGCAAGATGAAGAGAAAGGTTAACCTCAACGAGATAACGGCAAAGGAGCCGCTAAAAGTTAAGACAGAGATTCAGCCCTCGGTAATGAACCTGCCCAAAGAGGAGGTGAGCAAAGCGTCTCCCTTCAAGTTAGAGGTTGAGATACAGAAAAAACCCGTAGGATATCAGTTAAAGGGACACATCAGCGGAGACGTTGAGTTAACGTGCAGCAGGTGCATGAAGAAGTTCACCCACCACGTAGAGCAGGATTTTGACTACAAGCTGATGCCGACCTCTGAGATCTCCGGCGGAGAGATAAAGGGAAGCGACCTTGATATAAAATTCTCCGACGAAACCGTTATTGACCTTGCAGAGGTTACAGAAGAACAGATACTCCTCAACCTTCCTGTAAAGCCGGTGTGTAGTGAAGAGTGTGAGGAAGTCCACTACAGAGAGTGGGAAGAGGAGAGAGAGGAAAAGCAGGTAGACAGAAGGTGGGAGAAGTTAAAGGAACTTCAAAATAAACTGAAAAAGGAGTAGAGGTATGGCAGTTCCAAAGAGAAAAGTATCAAGGACGAGAAGGGACAAGAGAAGGACGCACTGGAAGGCCAAGAATCCGGCTATCTCTGTATGTCCCAACTGCCTCCAGCCAAAACTTCCCCACAGGGTGTGCAAACACTGCGGTTACTACAACGGCAGGACTGTTGTAGAGGTTGAAGAGTAGATGAGGGTAGTCCTTGACGCCATGGGGGGCGACTTCGCTCCCCACACTCCGGTTGTTGGAGCTGTTCAGGCGGCAAAGGAACTGGGAACGGAAGTAGTTCTGGTTGGGGACAGGGAAAAGATAGAGAAGGAGCTCTCCCGGCTCTCCTACCCCAGAGAACTGATTGAGGTAGTCCACGCAGAAGATGCCGTTCCTATGGACGAACAGCCTGCAAAGGCTTTAAGGAGGAAAAACTCCTCAATACACGTGGGACTGCAGCTTGTAAAGAGCGGCGAGGCAGACGCTTTCGTCAGCGCCGGTAATACCGGTGCAGTTATGGCAATTGCTCTGTTTACAGTGGGAAGGCTGAAAGGGGTAGAGAGGCCTGCAATATCCGCAATACTTCCAAACCTGAAAGGCCACACATTCCTCCTTGACGTCGGAGCCAACGTTGACTGTAAACCCCACCACTTACTTCAGTTTGCCGTAATGGGAAGCGCCTACGCAAGGTACGTTCTAAAAGAAGAGAACCCGAGGGTGGGGCTTTTAAACATCGGCGAAGAGGAAGGGAAAGGAAACGAGCTGACAAAAGAGGCCTACAAAATTTTAAAAGAGGCGGGGAAAAAAGGTTTAAATTTCAAGGGAAACGCAGAAGGAAGGGACATCTACTCGGGAGATTTTGACGTTATCGTCTGCGATGGCTTTGTAGGAAACGTTGCTCTAAAGCTGAGTGAAAGCCTTGCAAAGATACTGGCGAAGATCTTAAAGGAAGAGATAGAGAAACACTTTATCTCAAGGCTTGGAGCAATAACTCTGAAACCGGCAATAAAGGGTTTCAAAAAGAGGATAGACTACGCTGAGAGGGGGGGAGCTCCCCTCCTTGGAATAAAAGCTCCTGTTATAATTTCTCACGGGAGCTCCAACGCAAAGGCCATAAAAAACGCCATTAAAACTGCAACCCAGTTTGTAGAGTCTGAGCTTAACAGCCACATAGAGGAAGAGATACAAAAGTTTTCGGGTAGGTAAATGGGTGTAAAAATCGTCTCTACAGGGTCTTACGTTCCAGACAGAGCCCTCACAAACTTTGACCTTGAGAAGATGGTTGAAACCTCCGACCAGTGGATAACCACGAGAACGGGAATAAAGGAGAGGCGGATAAGCGAAGGAGAAACGACTTCCGACATGGCAGCTGAAGCAGCCCTGAGGGCTCTTGAGGGAAAGGCTACCCCTGAAGAGATAGACCTGATAGTTGTAGCCACTGCCACACCCGACGCCTTCTTTCCGTCAACAGCCTGTAAAGTCCAGTCAAAGATAGAAAACAGGGGAGCCGTGGCTTTTGACATATCGGCAGCCTGCACCGGGTTCATATACGGACTCTACACAGTTGACTCAATAATGAGAAGTAAGGGCGTTAAGAGAGCTCTCCTTATAGGAGCCGAGAGGTTCTCAAAAATACTCAACTGGCAGGACAGAACAACCTGCATACTCTTCGGAGACGGTGCAGGAGCAGTACTGATTGAAGAGAGCGATGAAGAGGGAATTTTAGGTTTTGACCTCGGAGCAGACGGGTCTTACGGGGAGCTCCTGGTTGCCCCCTCTGTAGGCTCAAACGAAGAGCCTCCCCACTACCTCAGGATGAGGGGAAACGAGGTATTTAAAGTTGCCGTTAGAACCATGGTTGAGTCGGCACAGAGGGTTTTAGAGAAAACGGGAGTATCCCCTGAAGAGATAGCCCTTCTCGTTCCCCACCAGGCAAACGTTAGAATAATAAACGCTGTAGCGGAAAGGCTGAAAATACCCCAGGAAAAGGTTTACGTTAACCTTGACAGGTACGGCAACACGAGTGCAGCCTCAATACCGATAGCCCTTGACGAAGCCGTAAGGAGCGGGAAGGTAAAGAGAGGGGACAAAGTCCTGATGGTTGCATTTGGCGGCGGATTCACCTGGGGTTCCTGTATAGTTGAGATATAAAGGTCTTTCATATTGCGGAGGGAGAATGCTGAAGACAAGGGTATGTGAAATACTGGGAATTGAGTACCCAATCCTGCAGGGGGGAATGGCCTGGATAGCAGATGCAGAGCTGGCTGCAGCGGTTTCAAACGCAGGCGGACTTGGAATAATAGCAGGAGGGAGCAGGAGCGCCGAGGAGCTCCGCCACGAGATAAGAAAGTGTAAAGAGCTTACAGACAAACCCTTCGGCGTAAACGTAATGCTCATGATGCCCAACGCCGAGGAGATAATAAAGGTCTGCCTTGAAGAAGAGGTTCCCGTTGTAACGACGGGAGCGGGAAACCCGGGAAAGTACATCCCTGCATTTAAGGAGAAAGGAATAAAAGTCATTCCCGTAGTTGCCAGCGATGCCCTCGCAAAGAGAATGGAGAGAATAGGAGTTGACGCCGTTGTGGCAGAGGGTATGGAAGCGGGAGGCCACATAGGTAAGCTGACCACCATGGCGCTTATTCCCTCAATAGTAAAGGCCGTAAAAATACCGGTAATAGCCGCCGGAGGTATAGCTCTGGGTGAACAGGCAGCAGCAGCCTTCGCTTTAGGAGCAGAAGGGGTTCAGGTTGGAACCAGATTCCTGGCAGCAAAGGAGTGTAACGTTCATCCAAAGTACAAGGAGAGAATCCTTAAAGCAAGGTTCAACCAGGTTACCGTTACCGGAATAACTACGGGACACCCTGTAAGGCTCCTTGAGAACAAGTTAACAAGGAAGTTTGCAGAGCTTGAGTTCTCGGGAGCTCCCAAAGAGGAGTTAGAAGAGCTCGGTAGAGGCAGGCTGAGGTTAGCAGCCGAGAAAGGGGACGTTGAGTGGGGCTCCGTAATGGCAGGCCAGGTGGTTGGCTATGTTAACAAAGAGGAGACGGCAGAGGAGATAGTTAAAGACATAATGGAAGGAGCAGAGAGAACGCTAAAGAACCTGTGTAGTAAGTTCTTCAACTGCTAAGAGGTAGAGATGAAGGTAACCGAAGGAAAGCTGTTAGCCGAAGGTTTCAGGTTTGGAATCGTTGTAAGCAGGTTCAACTCGTTTATAACGGAGAGACTCCTTGACGGAGCCCTTGACTGTCTGAAGAGGCACGGCTGTAGAGAGGAAGACATAGAGGTTGTATGGGTTCCCGGCTCCTTTGAAATACCCCTCGTTGCAAAGAGAATGGCAAAGAAGAGCTCCTACGACGCCGTTATAGCGCTGGGAGCAGTAATAAGGGGAGAGACCCCCCACTTTGACTACGTTGCAGCAGAGGTTAGCAAAGGTATAGCCGCGGTTTCTCTGGAAACTGAGAAACCGGTGGTGTTTGGAGTTCTTACCACAGACACGGTAGAGCAGGCAATAGACAGGGCAGGAACAAAAGCAGGAAACAAGGGTTGGGAGGCTGCCCTCACAGCCATAGAGATGGTAAACCTACTAAAGGAGATGGAGGAGTGATGGGTAACCTCTCTAACCCGGAGAAGAAGAGAGCAAGGGA
>JALWGN010000053.1 GCA_027013575.1 Desulfurobacteriaceae bacterium | reverse complement strand
ACCAGACGTAGTCTGGAGTGAACGGAACCGTTACAAATTCTTTTTCACCGTTAACATCTATCTCTTTGAAGTTTGCAAAGAGGTGACCTTTACCTTCTTCAGTTGTCCTTATAAGAGTTTGAATTACGCCGTTAAACTTCTGTGGAATGTGGCAGGTTGTACAGTGGATGTACTTCATGTGCTTGGCAGTGGCATCTCCGGGGCCGAAAACTCCAGCGTGATCCTGCATAAAGTTTGTGTGACATTTCGTACAGGTAATAGTTCCATCAAGGTCTGAACGAACGTTGAAGCCGTCTGTTCCTTTGGCAAAGTCGTGGGATGGAATCGCCGCAGAGAGGTTTGGAACGTAGCCGAGCCCTCCGGTTGAAACAGGTTCATGCTTAACAGGATAGTGACAGTCTGCACATTTAAGGCCAGCCTCGGCGTGGACGTCTAAGTACGGAACTTTTTTCCACTCCTTTGTTTTGGGATCAAAGTATTCAGGCCTCTTATCAGGATCAATTACTTTATGGGGAAGGCCATCGCTCCCAAGTTCAGCAACATCGCCTATTTCCTGAGCTCTCTTGAAAAATCCCGGAGAGGTTAAGAGATAAAGGTTTCCAAAGAGACCAATGTTGTCGTAAGGAGTGATTTTTCCGTCTCCGTTTATGTCGTAAACACCTGCATGACACCTTGCACAGGTTTCATTAGAGGTAGAGCCAATAAGTTTATTGAAGTTCTGAACTGCGTTTGTATCGTACGTAACCGTCCAGTCTGAGTTGACCTTTCCAAGCCTTGCTCCAACTGTATCAACCCAGCCAGGATGTTTTTTCAACCAGGAAGTCATACGAGCTTTTGCAAGGTCGTAGGAGTAAGCGTGACAGATAAGGCAGTCGTTGTCTCTTACGTTTGGAACGGTTACATTTCCAGCCTTTGCGTGGTAGGTTTGAACAATGAGCTTTCCAGAGCCATCTGTTGAGTTCATAAGGTAGTCGCCGTAGTAGGTACCGTTTTTAAGGCCATCCTCAACCTTTGTCATGTCCATCTTGTCAAGTGGCTGGTCTTTCTGGTCTTTAAGACCGTAACCACCACCGGGGTGGCAGATTGAACATTTACCAAAGTCCCAGTCTGCAGTTGTAAAGTCAACGTCTAACGGATCGTTGGTTTTATAGGGCGCGAGATGGAACATATGTGGAACTGAAATCCTGTTGTACATACCACCTGGACCGTAGATGTTGTTTGGGCCGTACCACTTCAGCCATAGTTTTGACTGGTCTTTAGGAAGGCCGTTTGTAAAGTTCTGGTCTCCAAACTTATCGTAGTAGAGGTTGTAGATGTCTGAAGTTAGAGTTGAGAGCCTACCCTGTTGAGTGTGCCAGCCTTCGTTGATGAAGTCAAGGTCGTGACAGGCGCTACAGGACTTTTGGTAGCTGACCGGGAGCTTTGAAACGACGTTCCCGTTTGAGTCAAGAATGTTGTTGCCCAGAACATCCTTCAGGTCAACTGAAGGGTGGGCAAGAACTGAGGAGCTCCCAAAGAGCAACATCAGGAGCGCTAGTGAGATGGTTCCTCTTATACCTTTCATAATGAAGACCTCCTATTAGGTTCTCTACTAATTTTTGTACATCTTAAATTAGTAATTGTCAATATACTTGGTTAAATAATTAAATCATTCATACTTTAATAAATAAAGGAGGGTTAATGTTCGGGTCAGTGTATAATTTCAGATAACCAAAGGGAGAAGAGATGGCCTACACAGCTATACCGAGAAAGTATCGCCCCCAGAAGTTCTCAGAGGTTACAGGACAGGAGTTTATAACAGAAACGCTGAGAAACGCCGTTGCCACCGGCAGAGTAGCCCACGCCTACATATTCGCAGGCCCCAGAGGAGTTGGAAAAACAACAACGGCAAGGATAGTTGCAAAAGCACTTAACTGTGAAAACCCCGAAAACGGAGAGCCCTGCAACTCCTGTTCCCAGTGTGTAGAGATAACAAAGGGTTCCCATCCAGACGTAATAGAGATAGACGCTGCATCAAACAGAGGGGTTGACCAGATAAGGGAGCTGAGGGAATCTGTCCACTACGCCCCTGTAAAAGGGAAGAGAAAGGTTTACATAATTGACGAATTCCACATGCTTACAAAAGAGGCATTCAACGCCCTGTTAAAAACACTTGAAGAGCCACCGGAACACGTAGTTTTCATACTGGCAACAACGGAACTTGACAGAATTCCTCCAACTATACTTTCAAGGTGCCAGAAGTTCATCTTCAGAAAAATACCTGAAGAGGTAATAGTTAAAACTCTATGGGAAATATGCCAGAAGGAAGAAGTTGAGTGCGAAAAAGAGGCTCTGAAACTCATAGCCGTTTCGTCTGAAGGGTGTATGAGAGATGCAGAGAGCCTCTTAGACCAGGCAATAGCGCTGGGGCAGGGAAAGGTAGAGACAAAAACGGTTTCTGAGTTTTTAGGAATCCTAACCGGCAGAGAGGTAAGGGAGCTCCTCTCGCTGGGATTCAGAGGGGAGAAAGAGGAGCTGAAAAAGAGGCTGAAGAAACTGGAAATAGAAGGCTACAACCCTGTCTATATCTCAAAACAGCTGATAGAGTTGGTAGAGAGGGAGTTTACCTCTGTATCGGACTTCTCAGAAGAGGAGCTGACAGCAGCCTTTGAGATAATCAGCAGGGGGCACAGGGAGCTCCAGACACATCCCTACCCGTTTACGCTTCTCTTCTTTATCCTCTACAAGCTCTCCTACTTTAAGGAAGTAAGGAAAATATCGGAGCTCCTGAAAAGCGGAATCAAATTAACGGGAAGGGAGAGTTCCACAGAAAAAAAAACTAAAAACGGAACAGTAAACACCCTTAAAGCCTTCATTGAACGCTCTGTAGATAGAGGAACAGTAGTTGAGATCTACCCGAAGAACTACACGGCCTATCAAACCCTTAAGAGCAGAATTGACAGGCTAAAAGAGTTTTACGGAAAAGAGATAAAACTGATAGAGCCGGAAGTTAAAAGAGTAGAAGTCAGGAAAATATCGGAAGAGTCTGAAAAGAAGATAGACTCTATGATAAAAATCCTTAACGCTAAAATACTTGAGCTGAGGCACAAAGAGAGAGATGAAAGTACTGGTAGTTGACGACGAAAGAACGATAAGGGAAACCCTCAAAGAGATACTGGAAGAAGAGGGATACCAGGTATTCACGGAAGAGGTCGGCTCCAGAGTTCTCCAGAGGGTTAAAGAAGTTTCTCCAGACCTGATAATCCTTGACCTCTTCCTGCCGGGGACCTCTGGAATGGAAGTGCTGGAGAACCTCAACCGGGAAGGGCTCACACAGAAGATACCTGTAATAATAGTTTCAGGCCACGGAACCGTAGAAACGGCAGTTAAAGCGATGAAGCTGAAAGCCTTTGACTTTATAGAAAAGCCGATAAAGTACGAAAAGCTCCTATCGGTAGTAGAAGAGGCCATTGAGAGAAAGAGTGAAAACAGCGCCAGAAACTGCAACTACAGCGACCTTCCGTTAAGGCAGGCCAAGGAAGCCTTTGAGAAGGACTACATACTGAGCATTTTAAAGAAATTCAACGGCGACCTCAAAAAGTGTGCAGCCTTCATGGAGATAGACATCTCCAACCTCTACAGGAAACTCAACAAGTACGGTATAAAGGCCGATGGAGTGGCTTAGAGAGGAGCTGAAAGAGCTAGAAGAAAAGAGGCTCTACAGGGAGCTCCGCCCTCTGTCCTCTCCCCAGGGAAAGAGAATAGTCATAAACGGCAGGGAGCTCCTAAACTTCTCGTCAAACGACTACCTAGGACTTGCAAAGAACTGCTCCTGCGAGTGCTTTAGACGGTGGGGAGCAGGAAGCGGAGCCTCAAGGTTAGTCTGCGGAAACTTTGAAGTACACGAAAGGCTGGAAAAAAGACTGGCAGACCTGAAAAAGACAGAGAGCTCCCTCCTCTTCTCGTCTGGCTACATGGCAAACGCAGGAGTAATCTCAACCCTCGCAAAGGAAGGAGACCTGATTCTGTCAGACGAACTAAACCACGCCTCACTGATAGACGGATGCAGGCTCTCAAAGGCAAAAAAAATAGTCTATCCTCACTGCGATATGGAAACTCTGGAATTAATACTTTCAAAAGAGAGGAAAAAACACCGCCGCTGCTTCATAGTAACAGACACAGTTTTCAGTATGGACGGAGACATTGCCCCTTTAGGGGAGCTCTTCAAACTGAAAGACGAGTACGACGCCGTTTTAATTTTAGACGACGCTCACGGAACAGGAGTTGTTGGCTGGTCTTCGTTAGACCTTTTCAAACTGAAACCCGACGAAAGAACAGTAATAGTAGGAACCCTTGGAAAAGCCCTCGGAACGTTTGGAGCTTTTGTTTGCGGAACAGAAACTTTAAGGGAATACCTGATAAACAGATGCAGAACTTTTATATTCACAACAGCCCTACCGCCAGCCATAGCATGCCAGACCCTTAAAAACATAGAGAAAGCACCTGAAAGAATGGAAAAACTTCAGAAGAATATCAGCTTCTTCAGAGAACTAACGGGAATCAGCAGCCAGTCGGCGATATTCCCCCTACCTGTAAAAACCCCGGAAGAGGCGGTAAAACTCTCTCAGAAACTATACCAGAGCGAATTCTTCGTTCCCGCAATAAGACCGCCAACGGTCAAACAGAGCAGACTTAGAATTACAGTAACCTCAGAACACACAGAACAGGAAATGGAGCTCCTCTGGAACAGCATAAAATCCCACCAGTTCAAATAAAAGGTTCAGGAGATAGAGCAAAAACTCAAAGAACTTGACGTTTAGATCCCACTAGTTCAGATAAAAGGTTTTAGAACAGCTGAAAGACCACGCAAAAGAACAGTTTAAATCCCACTAGTTCAGATAAAAGCAGAGAAAATGATAAGCGATAGCCAGCTGAAATACATCGTTTAAATCCCACTAGTTCAGATAAAAGTATGCGCAATTATCGGAAAGAACAGAACCTCGCTTTCGGTTTAAATCCCACTAGTTCAGATAAAAGTGGAATCAGCCTCGGCGACGTAACAACCCTTACAGCGTTTAAATCCCACTAGTTCAGATAAAAGCTCTCCTGAACTACCTAATGAACCGAAGGACATTAACGTTTAAATCCCACTAGTTCAGATAAAAGTAACACCCACATAAGGCATTTAAAAGCTTCCCTCACCAGTTTAAATCCCACTAGTTCAGATAAAAGGGCAGATTTAGCGTATTCTAAATGTCAAAGAGCTACAAGCATTTTTTAATTATAACGGAGCTCCCAACAGAAGGTCAACTGCAGCGAACCAACTATAAGTTATCTATAAAAGTCTAATACTCATGGCTAAAGCCATTGTATTGCAAGAGTTAAAGCAGATTCTGTTAAAATTTAAGCTCGCTGCAGTGTTAGATATTCCTAACAAGAGGAAAATAAAAAACCCCCGCCGAAGCGGGGGTAAGCGGTTTATTGCAGGAAGCAGGTTACTTGTTGTCTTCTCCTTTATCCTCTTCCTTCTTCTCTTCAGACTCCTCGGCAGTCTTTATCTCTGCCTGCTTAGGAGGGAGCTCCTCCTTCTCAACTTTGAAGGTGAACTCTCCCTTCTCCTTATCGTAGTCAACAACTACGGTGTCTCCCTCTTTAACAGAGCCTTCAAGTATCTTCACAGAGAGAGGAGTTTCAATCTCTCTCTGAATGGTTCTTCTGAGCGGCCTTGCTCCAAACTCAGGAACGTATCCTCTCTTAGCAAGCTCGCTCTTAGCAGCTTCAGTAAGCTTAACCTTAATTCCTCTCTCCTCAAGGCGTTTGTTGAGCTTGGAGATGAGAAGGTCAACGATCTTCTTAATCTCCTCTTCACTGAGAGGATGGAAGATGATTATCTCGTCTATCCTGTTGAGGAACTCAGGCCTGAAGCGCTTCTTGAGCTCCTCCATTATCTGCTCTTTAATCTTGTCGTAGTTCTTCTCAAACTCCTCCTTAGAGAGGTTCATAAGGTACTCAGAACCGATGTTGCTGGTCATGATTATTACGGTGTTGCTGAAGTCAACAGTCCTGCCCTTGGCGTCTGTAAGTCTTCCGTCGTCAAGTATCTGGAGGAGTATGTTAAACACGTCTGGGTGAGCCTTCTCTATTTCGTCAAGGAGGATAACGCTGTAAGGCTTCCTTCTAACGGCCTCTGTAAGCTGTCCGCCTTCCTCGTAACCTACGTATCCAGGAGGTGCACCGATAAGCTTGGAGACTGCGTGCTTCTCCATGTACTCAGACATGTCAAGTCTGATAATGGCACTCTCGTCTCCGAAGAGGTACTCTGCAAGTGCCTTTGCAAGCTCAGTTTTACCTACACCTGTAGGACCAAGGAAGAGGAAGCTACCAAGCGGCCTGTTTGGAGGCTGAAGGCCTGCTCTTGCGCGCCTGATGGCTTCGGAGATGGCCTTGATAGCTCTCTCCTGGCCGATAACTCTCTTGTGGAGCTCCTCCTCCATCCTGAGGAGCTTCTTAATCTCCTCTTCCTGAAGTTTAGAAGCAGGGATTCCTGTCATTTCAGAGATAACTTCTGCAACGTCTTCAGCAGTAACTACAGGCTTCTCCTCTCCCTGCTCTTTGGCCTTCTCCATCTTCTCTTCAAGCTCTTTTATGCGGGCTTCAATCTCTTTTATCTCTTTCTTGAGCTTAGCCGCTTTGTCAAACTCCTCGTTCTTAACAGCCTCGTCAAGCTCTGCTCTTAAGGTGTGGAGTTTTTCCTTAAGTTCGGAGAGCTCTGGAGAGCTGTAAGTAGCCTCTATCTTCTTACGGGCGCAGGCCTCGTCTAAAACGTCAATGGCCTTGTCAGGAAGGTATCTTCCCTGAATGTACTTCTTGGAGAGCTTAACGGCAGCTTCAATGGCGTCGTCTGTAATCTTAACGCCGTGGTGCTCCTCAAGCTTTGGCCTTAAACCTTTAAGCATGAGAATTGCAGTTTCAATATCTGGCTCGTCAACCCATACGGGAGCAAAACGCCTTTCAAGGGCAGGATCTTTCTCAATGTACTTCCTGAACTCGTCAACAGTTGTAGCACCGATAACCCTTATCTCTCCACGGGCAAGAGCAGGCTTCATTATGTTGGCAGCGTCCATTGAACCTTCAGCTGCTCCTGCACCTACAACTGTGTGGAGCTCGTCAATGAAGAGGATGATGTTTCCTTCCTCTTTAACTGCGTCAAGAACCTGCTTGAGCCTCTCCTCAAACTCACCACGGTACTTGGTTCCGGCAACGAGGGCTGCCATGTCAAGGGCAACAATTCTCTTATCCTTCAGGTTGTCTGGAACCTCACCGTTTGCAATCTTCTGGGCAACACCCTCAACGATTGCAGTTTTACCTACTCCTGCAGGACCAACGAGAACCGGGTTGTTCTTCGTCCTACGGGAGAGTATCTGGATAACTCTCTTGATTTCGTTTTCACGGTCAATAACGGGGTCAAGTTTACCCTCTTCAGCAAGGCCGGTAAGGTCAATACCAAACTTCCTGAGAACTTCAGGAAGCTGCTTCCCTCCTTTTGCAGCTTTTGCTCCAATTTCACGGGAGACTTTAGCTCTTCCTTCCCTGTACTTCTTAACTGCGTTGAGGGCTTCGTCCTTCTCAAGACCAAGTTTAAGGAGTATCCTGTAGGCCATTCCCTCGGGAACTTCGTAGAAGGCAAGGAATAGGTGCTCAAGGTCTACGCTGCGGGCTTTCATCTGACGGGCAATGTCTAAAGCAGCGTCAAAGACTTTCTTCAGAGTTGGAGTAATGTATATCTCCTCGTATCCTGTGTAACTACCGCTTGGAAGACCTAACCTTCCTACTCTGTCTACCTGTTCTCTGATGAACTTTTTAACCCTTATTGGGTCGTATCCGGCAAGCGTAAAGATGTCAAGTATTGGTGAGCCAGGAAGCTCAATCATTGCAAGGAGCAGGTGTTCTGTATCAACGTACCTCTCTCCAAGCTGTCTTGCAATTTCCTGCGAGAGCAGAATTGCATCCTTTGCTCTACCGCTTAAAACGTCCCAGATGTTCATCTCTTCCCTCCTCTATCTGTTTAGGATGTCTATCAGCTTTTCTCTGTTCAGTTCTTCAAACTGGAGCTCCGAGAGGAGCTCCACAAGTAAACTCTTCGCCTCCTGATCCAGCCTTTCGGCCAGAGCTTCAAAGAGGCGTTCAATGTCGTCTTCCATCTTCAGAATAATACTGGTTCCAGCTACGTTAACTCCCCTTTCTCTGGTTAGGGAGACTATACGTTTAATTCTAACCAAATCCCTCTCAGAGTAGAGGCGAGTTTTCCCCTCGGTTCTTGATGGTTTTATGAGGCCTTCACTCTCGTAAAATCTCAGAGTTTGAGGATGAACTCCAGCAATTTTTGCAACGATACTTATCATGTATACTGGAGTGTCTTTATCAATCACCGCCCGTTCCTCCTATATCCTTGAATAAGAATTTAGTTATCTTTAAACGGCTTGTCAACTATCTTAAAACATCTTTTTAGATTAGGGGTACGGGCGGCTTTAACTCAGTATGGAAGCTTCTCCCAGTTAACGTTCTCCTTTATCCAGCTAACGTAGAGAGGTATCCCCTCCTCTATCTGAACCTGCGGGTGCCAGCCAAGTATCTCATCCGTTTCGGTCAGATCGGCCTCTGTGTAGTTCTGGTAGAAGTCGTAAGGGTTGTCAAAGTACTCGGTTTCCACGTCAACGCCGAGGGTTTTCTTTATTATCTCTACAACCTCGTTGAAACTTCTGGCTCTTCCGGTTCCAACGTTTACAACGCCACTCCTTTCAGCAAAAAGTCCTCTTATGTTGGCCTCTACACAGTCCATAACGTAAACGAAGTCCCTCTTCTGCTCTCCCCACTTAAAGAGCCTAGGCCGTTTTCCCTTAAGTATCTGAACTGTAAGCTGAAGCACCATGCTGGCCATCTTTCCCTTGTGGGTCTCTCTGGGACCATAAACGTTAAAGTAGCGAAGGCCAACAACGGGAATTTTCGGATTCTCAGCCATAAAGCGGTAGGCATACCTGTCCATTGCAAGTTTTGAGTAGCCGTAAACGTTCTCGGGCTTTAACCCTGAGTTAACCTTCATAGGAGGAGGGGTGTTGCCGTAAACGGCGGCTGAAGAGGCGTAAACCATTCTGCCCTTAGATTCCCTTACAATTTCAAGGAGGTCTTTAAAAGCTTCGCAGTTTACCTCCATCATACGGCGCTGGTTCATGTCTGTTGTATCAACGTTTGCAGCCTGGTGGAGAACTGCATCAAAGTTGTACTTACGGAGTTTCTCTAAGGTTTCAGGTTCTGTTATTGAACCGGTTATTACTTCCCCTTCAAAATCTATTAGGTTTTTAAAAGTTCCTTTAGAGAAGTCGTCTAAAACGAATATCTCCCAGTCTGGATACCTTCTCTGAAGTTCAAGGGCAAGGTTTGACCCGATAAAGCCGGCTCCTCCTGTAACAAGAACTCTCATTCTCCAAGTTCCCCCTTCAGGTGTGTTTCGTAACCCTTGGTTTCAAAGAACTCTTTCAGTGCACGGCCGTATTTCTTTGCCAAGTTCCAGCTGTGGAAAACGGCATAGGTAGTTGCTTCTTCAAGGTCATCTCCGTTGAACCTTACAACAGAAACCCCCCACTCAAACTTCCTGAGCTGATCGTCTAGGTAAACCCTCTGAACGAAAATATCGCAAACCTTCTGACTCTCACCTATGATGGAAGAGAGCTCCTCAGGAGATTTCCCCAGAGCGTCGGCCATCAGTTCTCTAAAAAACTCGTCCATACCTCCTCCTACTTCTCAACTATCGTCTCTTTTACCTTCATTCCAAAGTGCCGTCCGGGCTCCTCTGTGTAAACGAGAACTTCGTCTCCTTCTTTAAGGTCAACTACCGAAATGGGCTCTCCTTTTGGGGAGGTAAGCCTTATTGTTTCTGCGTTCTGAAGGATTGCTGAAACCTTTTTACCCTCTTCTGTTCTGGCCTCTATGAGGAGCATGGGGCGCCTTTCAACTTTTGCCCTTCCTACGTAGGCAACCCTTCCTTCCCCTTTGTAGTTGTAAATCATTACCTCGTCGCCGCTCTCTATCTCTGCAAGGTACTTGGTTTTACCTCCCGGAAGGCGAACGTACATGTGAACGGCTCCTGCGTTAACCCTGAAAGGCCTTGCGGCAACGTAGGGGTTGGACTCGGTCTCTGCGTGGACTAAGAACATTCCGGCAGAGGAGTTTCCAACGAGAGCTCCCTCTCCCCGGGTCATGTTGGAGCAGGTGTCTATACAGACCCTGTCGCACATACCTATCGGTTTTACTCTGGTTATCTTTGCCACTTCAAGTTTAACTTTTTCCCCTGAAAGGTTAATGGCCTCGCCGGCAGCCTTTATCTCGTTAACGTCTTCTGTGTCAAGAACTACCCCTTTAACTCCCTTTTCAAGAATCGTTATTGCAGTTTCAGCCTCTTCTGCGTTCCTTACCCAGGCGTAAACTTCGTCTCCCTGAGCCAGGAGGTTCTCAAGGGGAATTATCGTCCAGTCGGTTGTTTTGACTATTACCTTTTTGCCTTTTTTGAGGAGCTCCGCAGCTCTCTCCTCGTCCTCCTTCCCCTTTATCTCAACGATAACGTAGTCTTCCCCGAGCTTGTAGTCTCCGTCTGGGGCAATCGTCTTTACTTTGGCAAGTCTCTTCACCTTTTCACTCTCAGGTTTGTCTAAAAGAAGAGCCGAAACTCCAGATTCAAGGGCAGCAGTAACAACTTTTTTGTTCTTTGGGTCTTTAACGTAAACGATTAACTCCTTCTTCATTCCTTCCCTCCAACATCTGCAGTTTCGTAGTCTTTCAGTATCAGTGAGTAGTTAAAAACTGTATCTACCCCTACTTTTTCCGAAGCATTCAGTATCTCTATACCGACAATTTTGCCATCTTTAGTTACGTCAAGGTTTACACCTTCCTCAACTTCAACTACCCCTTCAGGTTTCAAATCGTTGAACCTGATGTACAGGGCATCTACTTCGCTGTCGTAAAAGACCTTCATTTTGACCTCGGGCCGAAAAGGGCGGTTCCTATTCTTACAATTGTAGCTCCTTCTTCAACAGCAACGGGAAAGTCGTGGGACATTCCCATGGAGAGCTCCGGGAACTCCCTCCCGAACACCCTCTCCATTCTGTCCCTTACCTGGCGGAGCTCCCTGAAAAACGGCCGAACTTCTTCAGGGTTTTCAAGGTACGGAGGAACGGTCATAAAACCTAAAACTTTCAGCTGGGGGAACTGAAGGGTGTACTCAAGGAGCTCCTCAACCTTTTCGGGAGAACAGCCGTGTTTTGACTCCTCGGGGGAGAGCTTAACCTCTACCAGCAGTTTCATACTCTCAACACCTTTTCTCTCCATTCTCTTCAGGAGCTCGTCAACGAGCTCCTTCCTGTCTAAAGTCTCTATACAGTTAAAGAGCTCAACGGCGTACTTGACTTTGTTCGTCTGGAGGTGGCCTATCATGTGCCACTCTGCACCCTCAAGGTCTTTAAGCTGAGGTATCTTCTCCCGTGCCTCCTGAACCCTGTTCTCCCCAAAGAGCCTGATACCAATGCTGTAAGCCTCCCTTATCTCGTCGGGGGTTCTGGTCTTTGTGGCGGCAAGGAGCCTTACTTCTTCAGGTCTCCTTCCAGCCCTCTGGCACGCCTTTTCTATCTCTTCCATTATTCTCTCGCAGTTCTCTCTAATCATCCTCCAACCTCTCGTAGACTTCGTCTGCAAAGAACCAGAGGTCGTCGCTGAGGTTTGACTCTGAAGAGTCAAGGAACTTCTTCCAGTTCTTCAGGTACCCGAGTTTATAAAGGTGGTAGCTCGTATCAACGAAGCCGCAATCCTCGTAAGAGTCTTTTCCGTTAAACCTGTAAACTCTTATGTCAACAAATTTATCAACTCCCGACTTGAAGAGATCTTCCGAGAGCTTCCTCCAGAACTCGTAGTTTGACTCTTTAAGGAAGAGTCTCGTCTTTCTTCCCTCTATAGGCTCTCCGTTTTTCAGGTAGAACTTGTACCTTAAGGTAACAACTACGCCAACGCCTCCGTCATCGGTTCTGACAAGTTCAACGTCCTGGTCTCTAACGGGCATCGTTTTAACGTAGTAACCGAGCCTGTCGGCAAGAGAGGAGGAGAACTTCGCGCTGTTGAAAATGTCAACCAGTCGGTTTATCTCCTTAAGAACGGTGTCAAGGTCAACGGAAGTCTCTCTCCTTACCGGTTCAAGAGAGGTGTAGAAGTGGTTCCTGTAGATGTAACCTCCGTTCCCCTTTAAAAGGGCTGTTCCGGGCTTTAAAGTGACGGAGTAAACTCCGTCTGAGAGCGTAGCCTTTCTGTTGACAACAATAACTGAGAAGGTGGAGGACTCAACATCTAAATCTTTTTCTGGAACCAAAAAGGCACGGTTTTTAAAGAGACAGACGGCCTTTCCGTCTTCCACCTTAGCAACGTACAGAACGTCGTTCTCGTTCAGTTTCAGCCCGTCAACCTCTTCAGGAGAGGTGATAATGGAGAACTTCAGGGGGAGCTCCCCCATAACTTTCTCAAAAGGGAAGTTAAAACTGGTGTAGTCAAGGTTTACCCAGCCGTTTTTGGTCTTCCCCCAGAAAGTGAAGAGTGAGGTAAGGGGAGCTCTATCTCCCCGGTTAAGGGTCTTCTCAATCTGACCCATAGGAACCTGCCTTACGGAGGCCGCACTTGAAACAACCTGAAACTCCTGTGCCTGAGAAACCAGCGGGAAGAGAAGGAAAAAAGACGCCAGAAACTTCCTCATTTTTCTCTCTCCTTAAACACAAACATTAAAGCTTCGGCCTCTGCAACCTTTTCGCCTGAAGTTTTCCTCATCACAGCCTTAGTTACCTTAAACCTCTTCCTCTCCTCCTCAACCCAGGCCTCAACCTCAACCTCCTCCCCAACGTAGAGAGGGGAGTGGAACCGAACGGTTATCTTCCCTGTAAGGAACCGCTCCTCAACCCCCTGAAGGTAAGCCATAGACTCATCCAGAATCAGGGAGATTATCCCGCCGTGAATTACCCCGTCGTAACCCTGGTAGTACTTTGGGAGCGAAAAGCGGCTGAAAACTCTGCCGTTTTCCCTGTGAAACTTAAGGTGCATACCTTTCGGGTTCTCTTCACCGCACACGAAACAGTAGTTGTCCCTTCTCAGCTCTTTCCCTTCCATAGCAGTTGAATTATAGGTTATAAATAGAGGTGGGGAGGTAGAGATGAAGAACAAAGAGCTGGCAGACATATTTGATAAGTGGGCAGACATACTGGAGTTTTTAGGAGATAACCCCTACCACGTAAGAGCGTACAGAAACGCAGCAAGGCTGATAAGAGACCTCTCTGAAGACATAGAGCTCCTTGCGAGAGAGGGGAAACTCTCCCAGCTTCCCGGAATAGGCCAGAGGCTTCAGGCAAAAATCCTTGAGTTTTTAAGAACCGGAAAGATTGAAGAGTTTGAGAAACTGAAACAGCAAGTTCCCGACACGATCTTTACGCTGTTAGACATTCCGGGAGTAGGCCCCAAAACGGTTAAACTCCTGTACGACGAGCTTGGAATAAGGAGTATTGAAGACCTGAAGAGAGCAATTGAGAGGGGAGACCTCCTTAAACTTCCGGGGTTCGGCCCAAAAAAGGTTGAGAAGATAAAGAAAGGGATAGAGCTCCTTGAGAAGAGCGGCGGCAGAATACTCTTAGGCGTTGCGGTATTTATAGCAGACAGAATCGTTAATCAGCTCAAGGAACACTCAGCAGTAGACAGAATATCTGTGTGCGGATCAACCAGAAGAATGAAAGAGACCGTTGGAGACATAGACATACTGGCAACGGGAAACAACCTTGAAATCATAGAGGCCTTTGTAAACCTTCCAAACGTAAAGGAAGTTCTCTGGAAGGGAACAAAGAAAGCAACGGTAATAGTTGAAGAGGGTGAACAGGTTGACCTGAGGGTAACAGAACCCGACTCCTACGGAGCAGCTCTTCAGTACTTTACAGGCTCAAAAGCCCACAACATACACCTGAGAACCATCTGCCTGAAGCTGGGATACAAACTCAACGAGTACGGCCTGTTTAAAGGCGATGAGAGAATAGCAGGAAGGACAGAAGAGGAGATCTACAGCGCCCTCGGAATGGATACTCCCCCTCCTGAAATAAGGGAAGATACCGGAGAGATTGAAGCCGCTTTAGAACACAGGTTACCTAAACTGGTAGGTTACGACGAGATAAAGGGAGACCTTCACATCCACTCAAACTGGTCAGACGGAGCCTCAACGATAGAGGAGATAGCAAGAAAAGCCGTTGAGATGGGATACAGGTACGTTGCAATAACAGACCACTCTAAAAGCTTAAAAGTTGCAAACGGCCTTTCAGAGGAGGAGTTAGAGAGGAGAAACTACGAGATAGACAGACTCAACGAGAAGTTTAAAGGGAAGGTAAAGATACTCAAGGGAGTGGAGGTAGATATCCTCCCAGACGGAAGCCTTGACTACCCCGACGAAATTCTGAAGGAGCTTGATTTTGTGGTTGCGGCAATCCACTCAAGGTTTAACCAGGACAACACAGAGAGGCTCTTAAAGGCGATAAACAACCCCTACGTAAACGCAATAGCCCACCCAACCGGAAGGGTAATCGGCCAGAGGGAAGGGTACCCGTTAGACCTTGAGAAGGTGATGAAAGCTGCAGCTGAAACGGGAACTGCACTTGAAGTTAACGCCTACTACAACCGGCTTGACCTGAGAGACGCCCACTGCAGAATGGCGGTAAAGTTCGGGGTAAAGCTGGTTATAAGCACCGATTCCCACCACGTAGACCACATGTGGATGATGAAACTGGGAGTGGGAACTGCCAGAAGAGGCTGGGTTGAGAGTAAAGACGTTGTTAATACAGGGGGATTGAGGGAGCTCCGCCGCTTTGTAAAGGAGAAGAGGAAAAAGTTCGGCGTTAAGTAGTTGACTCCACAGTCAGAGGGAACTAATATTAAAATAGGATTTGAAGTTAATTAAAACCAAATTTTAGGAGGGAGAGATGTTTGGAGGATTCTTCGGAAGAGGTAGAAGGGGATTTGACCCCTTTGAGGATATGTTCAGGCAGTTCCAGGAAATAGAGAGAATGATGGCCGAAATGATGAGAGGGTTCGGCGGTTTCAGAGAGTTCCCCGGCTTTGAGGCGGGATTTGAGCCGAGAATAGAGATGTACGAAACCCCCGACGAGATCGTTGTAAGAGCAGAGATGCCCGGCCTTGACAAAGACAGCATAGACGTAAAGGTAAGGGGGAACTACCTGATTATAAGGGGCGTTAAGAAACAGGAAAAGAAAGAGGAGAAGGACAACGTCTTCTTCAGCGAAACCTTCTACGGTGAGTTCCAGAGGGTAATTCCCCTCCCTGTAGAGGTTAAAGAGGAAGGAATAGAGGCTTACTACGACAAGGGAATTTTAGAGATAAGGCTGCCTAAGGCCGAAACGGCAAGAAAAGAGGTTAAGATTATCGTTAAAGAGCCGGAAGAGAAGGACAAAGGTAAGGAAGACAAAGGCAAAGAGGGCAAGTAACTCCAACCCGTTAGTAGAGTTTAAAAGGTGCAAATGAAGGCCGCCTTCGGGCGGCCTTTCTATTTTGACGGAAAGAGATTTGGGGACATATTTAAGTGAGAACGATTTTTAATTAGGAAGTGGAGGTCTATGTCTGAACTTGTAATCATAAACGAGTGCTGCCATCTGGAGTTCAACGCCGGCGACCTGAAAGTCCTGCTGGTTTACCCAGGAGAGGAGAAGGTAGGACTCTCCAGCCTGGCAGTCCACAGGATATACTCCCTCTTAAACCAGATAGAGGGGGTAAGCTGCGACCTCATTTTTGAGGGGTTTGAGAGCTCCTACTTCCTGGGTTTAAGCCCGAAGGACTTTGATGTTATCGCCTTCTCAATAACTTACGAGAACCACATCTTTAAGGCCGCAGAGCTCCTCTCCGGCTGGGGAATAGACCCTTTAAGGGAGAGAAGGGAGAGCTCTCCCTTGATAGTTGGAGGGGGAATAGGCCTCTACTACAACCCTGCACCGTTTCTTCCTCTGTTTGACGCCATCTACTTAGGAGAGGCCGAAGGTAGAATTGAGGAAGTTTTCGGAGCTCTGCGGCACTCTCCAACCCTTGAAGCCCTGTCGGAGTTTGACAACGTAATAGTCAGCAGAGACTACAGTTACAGCTATAACGGTCTTATGGTTGAAGAGATAATCGGAGAGAGAAAGAGGATATACAGGTCAAGGGTGTTTCCCGAAACCCCCTCCCACTCCTGCTTCCTTACGGGAGACGCTGCGTTTAAAGACATGTTCCTGATTGAGCTCAACAGAGGCTGCATAGAGAAGTGCCGGTTCTGTGTTGCAACCTACATGGGACTTCCGTACAGGGAGAAGAGTTTAGAGGTTGTTGAGAAGGAGATAGCCCTTGCATCTAAATACGTTGACAGGGTTGGCCTGATAGGAGCAGGGGTAACCGACTACTCAAAGATGGAGGAGCTCCACCAGATTCTGAAAAAGTACGGCGTTAAGGCCTCTTTCTCCTCACTTAAGGCCTCCTCCCCCTCCCCTGCCGTATTTGAGATTATCAGGGAATCCGGGCAGAAAACCGTAACGATAGCTCCGGAGGCAGGAAGGGAGGAGCTCCGGTTCGCCATAAATAAGAAAGTCCCAGACGAGAAGTACTTCTCCTTTGCAGAGAAGGCCCTTGAGAGCGGAGCAGAGAACATAAAGCTCTACTTCCTGATAGGACTTCCCGGGGAGACAGAGGAAGATATAAAGGCCATAGCAGAAATGACCGGGAAGTTCTCTGAAATTGCCAGAAGGTTCTGGAAGGAAAAAGGGGTAAGGGGAGAGATACACCTCAGCGTTAACCCGGTAATAGCAAAGCCGTTTACGCCGTTCCAGTGGTACGGGCTAAACCCGAAGTCGGTAATAGAGAAGAAGCTGAAACTCCTCAGGAAAGAGCTCAGGAAGGTAAAAGGGGTAAGGCTGACCCACGAAAACGTTAGAGATGCCGTCCTTCAGGCCATAGTGTCAAGGGGCGACACGAGAGTGGGAGAAGCGGCCGTGATAAGCGCCGTTGAGAAGGTTCCATTCAGGAAAGTTCTGAAGGAGATGGGGTTGCCCTTTGAGGAGCTCTACACCAGAGAGAGGGAAAAGGACGAGATATTCCCCTGGGACGTGGTGGAGAGCGGAATAAAGAGAGACTACCTCTGGAGAGAGTACCAGTTAACCTACAGCAGAAAGTCCACGCCGACATGCTTTCCCGGCTGCAAAGTGTGCGGGCTCTGTGAAAGCGTTGAGGAAAAGGCAGTTGCAAAGGTTTAATGCAAGTTTGCAACTAAAGTTCAGAAAAGAGCAACTTAAAGAGTGGACATTAAGAATATAATTTGCATCAGCAGAACGTTAATATTAGGAGAGCCGATGCAGGTTTACCAGAGAACCCTTGCAAAGGAAGTGGCCTTCAGCGGAATAGGCCTTCACACAGGAAAAAAGGTAAACGTAAGGCTGGTTCCTGCACCTGCCGACACAGGAATCGTCTTTGTAAGAACAGATCTTAAGGGCTCTCCTTCAATTAAAGCATCTCCTGAGTACTTAAGCAGGCTCTTTTACGCAACGAACCTCTCCGACGGTAGCGTAAACGTTCAGACCGTTGAACACCTTATGGCTGCACTTTCAGCATTTGGAGTTGACAACCTCTTCGTTTACCTGGACTCTGAAGAGCTGCCGATTCTTGACGGGAGCTCCGCCCCCTACGTTTACCTCCTTGAGGAGACCGGAGTTAAGGAGCTCTCCAAAAAGAGGAAGTACGCAGTACTGAAGAGAGAAGTACTGGTTGAGTTTGAGGACAAAAGAATACTCGCCGAGCCTTCAAACCGGCTGGAGATAGACAACACCATCTCCTTCAACCACACCTACAAGAAGGTTCGCCACCAGAGGCTGGTTTACGTTCACACCTTAGAGAACTTCAAAGAGATAGCAAAAGCAAGAACCTTCTGTTTTTATCAGGAGGTGGAAGCTCTAAGGGCAGCAGGGCTGGCAAAAGGTGGAAGCTTAGAAAACGCAATAGTTATAGACGACTACGGAATACTGAACGAGGGCGGCCTCAGACTTGAAAACGAGTTTGTAGCCCACAAAACCCTTGACCTCATCGGAGACCTGTACATCCTCGGATACCCTCTCCTTGCCAGAATAACGGCCTTTAGGACGGGACACGCCCTCAACGCAGCTCTGGTAAAGAGGATCTACGGCGAGAAGCTCTACGAACTTGTGGAGTTTGAAGAGGGAGCAGCAGAGAAGACAAAAGGAGTAGCCTTTGGAGGGGAAGAGGCTCCCTCAGTTAATTGAGAGGTACAAACTTCAAATAGCAACTACGCTTTGTTTCATACTACTGGTTGCCCAGGTTCCTCTTCTCTACTTTAACGTGTTACCGAACATCCAGCTCAAACTTATGGCAATGAGGTGTCTGGTCCTTGATACATTATCAACAGCTCTTTTCCTACTGTTTGAAAAGGGGAAATTTAAGGAGCTCCTCCCTTTTCCCCTATCCGGTACTATCCTCTCACTGGATTACCTTAAAACAGGGAACTTCTTCCTACTCCCCTTCTGTATCTCTGTAACTGCAACTTCCGTGATAATGGTGGCCCTAACGGCGTACATCAGTATAAAAGTTAACTACGGGAAACGGTAAAAAACCCTTCTGCAACCGTTCTTACAAAGTTCTTCTCTCCCTCTGTAACCTTTCTCTCCCGTATGTAACTCAGCATCAAAGGAGGAAAGACCGAAAGGGGTGTTCCCTGGAGCCTCTCTTTAAACCTGAAACAGAAGTACAGAATGTTCAGCTTTGTTTCAAAGGGAAGGTTCCAGTTAAAGGCAACCTGGGAGAGCTCCCTCTCCACCTTTTCAAAAAGCTCATCCGGAATTTCAAGCTTAGATAGGGCAGCAATGGCACTGTTTAAATAAGCAACGTCAGTGGAGTTCCTTGAAGAACACCTTCTCATAACTGTTAGAAGTTCGTATATAAAAGAGGTAAGGCTTTCACCGTCAAGGTCTAAACTCAAGAGTTCCTCTATTACCCTAACGCCCCTAGGATCCCTACTGTTGAAGTAACGCCTTAAAGCCGGAACCGAAATCTCCTCAGGCTCTGCCTCTACAGGAACTGCCCTTAGAACTGACCTCTCCTGAGAGAAGTTCCTAACGGGGAGCTTAAAGTTCCTGTTAACCGGCTCTTTAGAGAGGAACTCCTTGCCTGAAAATTCATCTATACTTATCGGGAAGATCCTGGAAACTGCCTTAACGAAGGGCCATCGGAGCCTGCCTATAACTGCAACTTCCTCTACTTTTAACCTTTCTACAAAGAGCTCCTCGTAAGTATACAGGGCAAGAACCAGAGATGAGGCAAAGTCAGAAGGACTTCTAACGTACTCTCCAAAGTGAGCGTTTCCCACAACTGGAGAGAGTGCAAGTTCCACCTCCCACTGTGGAACACTCCTAGCGTAACCGAACTGGGGAACCTCTACTTGATCTGTTCTTCCAAAAAGAAGACGGGCAGCACAACTTCTACAGATATCAAGAACTTCTCCCCTTACTCCCTCCTTCCGTAGATTAGCGTTTGAAAGACCCGTTTCCCCCAGAAACCGATTAAATAGGTAGTTACCAAGAGTGTCAACGAGGTGATACTCGCCGAAAGGTAAGTTAAAGAGAACCTTCCCTCCCAGGGAAAGGGAAGTCCTCGTGTAACCAACATTTATCACCACAGTCTTCTGGTTAAAAAAGTTAAAGTCGTAGTAGGTAGAGATCTTTCTGCCAAACGAGTTTTTAAAGAGGTTCCTTATGAGGAAGGTCGGTTTCCCGTAAACGTAACCTGGAAGGATTACCTCTTCAAAAGAGTGGGGCTCAAGGGGAAACAGCGCAAACTCAAGAAGGTCTATACCGTCGTAAAAGACGTCCCCTATAAACAGGTAATCTTTCTTATCAAGGTTCTCAAGAAGGGAAAGGAGCTTCTTCTTCACTTCAACAGGAACAGATTGGTAGTCAACCCCTATCTCTGCCAGGAAGTTATCCTTTAGCTTAAATTCCCTACTGTCAGCGTAGGAGAGCGGATAACCTAAGTAAACCCTCAAAATCTCACAACCTCTCTGTTGAAAGCGTGGTACTTCCTAGCCTCACCGTTGGGATAGCCGTGGATAAAGTAGGTTTTTCTGGGGTTGAGCGTTTCAAGGATCTCCTCAAGCTCTATCCTATCAGAGTGAGCAGAAAGGTGGTGTTTCTCAATTTTACACTTAAAGGCTGAAAGGAGTTCCTTACTGTTTAACAGTTTATAACCAAAACTCTCCTCTGCCATGTAGCCGCTGAAGATGATGGAGCTCTTTGAATCCCTTGCCAGGAGCTTACTGTAGATAAAAGAAGGAGTACCCTCAACCAGCATTCCTGAGGTAGAGAGGATACAGTCGGCTTCCCTAAGGTTTTCCCTGCAGACCTCTTCAAAGGAGAGACCCTGATAGGTGGGAGCCGGCTGAACGTAGTAGTTAAAGAGACTCCTGTTTAGTAGCTTTTCATATATGGTTGAAACATCTCTGGCAAGTCCGTCAACGTAAACAGTTATAGGTGGAATAAGGCCTTCCTTCATTCCTTCAGAGAGGAGGAGAAGTATCTCCTGAGCTCTCCCCAGGGCAAAAGCGGGAATTAAAACCTTCCCTCCCCTTTCAACTGTTGATCTGACAGTCTGGAGGAAGTCCCTCTCGTCTTCCTCCCTCTTAAAACGGCGGTCGGAGTAGTAGTAAGTACTCTCAAGAACCAGAAGTGAAGCTCTCTCTGACGGGAGCTCCGCCCTTCCAACAGTTCTCTGGTAAGAGAGTGATATATCTCCAGAGTGAAACAGAAGCGAGCCTTCTCCGTAGTATATAGCAACTGAAGAGGCTCCAAGAACGTGTCCTGCTGGGTAAAGAACCAGCTCAACGTCTCCGAGATCTATCCTGTCAAAGAACTCCCTTCTCTCAACCCGGGAGAGCGCCTCGTCTAAAAGTCTGTACTCCTTCCACTCTTCCTGAGAATTCCTGTCAGTTATATACCTGACCTTTATGGCATCCTCAACCATAAGGGCCAGGAGCTGAGCCGTTTCGTGGGTAGTGTAGATGGGAGTTTCCGGGTAGAGGTTTGATAGGAGGTGAACGCTTCCGCAGTGGTCAACGTGAGCGTGGGTAATAACTATAGCGTCAAGCTCGGGGGCAAGTGCTTTCAGGAACTCAAAATCGGGATAGGGCTCTTTCCTTGAGAACCTTATCCCCGAATCAACAAGAATACGCTTTCCAGAAACGATGTAGAGGTAACAGCTTGCCCCTATCTCGTTCCCACCACCAATAGGAATAAACAAGTTTTCCATAGGCAGGGAATTTATTACCTGCCGTAAAGTCCTACAAGTTCATCCTGGGCCAGTATGTGTCCCTCAATAGCCTCAAGGAACTGAGGTTTTCTCACCCCTGCAGGTATTCCCAGAGTAGGAACGTCTAGTGCGAAGAGCAGGAAAAAGTACCTGTGGGGATTACCGGGTGGGGGGCACGGGCCGCCGTAACCTACCCTACCAAAGTCGTTAAGTCCCTGTTTTATTCCGTACTCCAGTTCCGGAACAGGGGGAACGTCCTCAGGCAGTCCCTCAAAGGCAGCGGGTATGTCGTAGATGATCCAGTGGGTGAAAACGCCCACCGGAGCGTCGGGGTCGTCAACAAGGAGCGCAAAGCTCTGGGTTTCCTCCGGTGGATCAAGGAACAGTAGCGGTGGAGAAACGTCTTCTCCGTCGCAGGTGTACTTAACCGGAATAAACTCTCCGTTTCCAAAAGCCGGGCTGAACAGCCTCATCTCTCCCTCCTTCACGTTCAGGCTACATTAATAATTTTATCACTTTAAACATCTATCAAATCAGTTTAAAAGACGAAGTCAACCGGTCTGCCACACCTTGGGCACTTTCCGTCCGGTGTGAAGAGTACTTCAACGCTGTAGCCTGCACGCCTGACTAAGAGCTCCCCACACTGTGGACAGTAGGTGGACTCCCTCTCCGGCTCAATTACGTTCCCTACGTAAACGTACCAGAGGTATTCCTTACTAACGTCGTAGGCCATGTCTATAACCTCAACGGGGGTAGGGGGAGTATCCATAAGCTTGTAGGCCGGGAAGAAGCGGGAGTAGTGGAGTGGAACGTCTTTGCCGAGGTTTTCTGCTATCCATCTGGCGTACCGCTCAAAGTTCTCAGGGGTGAACTCCTCAAAGCCGGGAACTATGAGTTTTGTAAGCTCAAGGTGCTTTCCAGCCTTCTTGATCTCCTCACAGACCTGCCACACGTTTGGGTTGGGGAACGAGGAGAACTTCAGGTAGTACTCCCTATCCATTCCCTTGAGGTCCACGTTGAAGGCGTCTATCAGGGGGAGGAGCTCCCTCAGCGCCTCAATGTTTATGTTTCCATTTGTAACCATAACGTTCTTAAGGCCTGCCTCTTTTATCTTCTCTGCCGTGTCTTTTACGTACTCAAACCAGATTATCGGGTCGTTGTAGGTGTAGGCAATTCCGACAGAACCGTAACGGCCTGCGTACTCAACGGCCATCTCCGGGGTGAATACCTGCCGAAGGTGTGGCGTATCCCGCCTTGATATCTCCCAGTTCTGACACGACTTACAGTCAAGGTTGCAGCCGTTTGTCCCGATTGAGAAGATTACAGCTCCCGGGTAGAAGTGGTAAAGGGGCTTCTTCTCCACAGGGTCGTAGTTTGCAGAGGTTATCTCTGAGTAGATAGTTGTGTAGAGCGTTCCTCCTTCATTCACCCTTACCAGACAGAAACCCTTACCCCCGTCTGGAATTACACATCCTCTAGGACACAGGGTACACTTAACTTTTCCACCTTCCAGTGGTTCCCAGTACTTTGCAACTGTCTTTGGCATCTCTCCCTCCTGATAAAATTCGCAGTTAGATGGTTTGAGGTTTGCTTGTATCTTTTAAATCAATTTAATACATTAATCAAAAATAGCTATAAAATATGACTAAAACAAAGGAGACAGAAATGGGGGAAAGCAGGAACTTATTCACCATACCTGCCTATCTAAAGGTCGGAAACAAACGTTTAAAAGTGCTAAAGTGGGGAGCTCCTGGCCTCATCGTTGAGAACTCCCCTCTGCTTGAAGGAAAAGAGGAGATTGTTGCCGACTTTATCTTTCCATATGACGCCTACAATGAACTTATTATACCGGACATTAAACTTAAGTGTCAAACTGAAGATGGAAAACTTTTCTGCCGTTTTGGTGAACTCTCTGATGAACAACAAGATGCACTAAAGTTTATAATCAGAGAGTACCTCTGGAGAAGGATTATTTCTATTCCAAGTGAGTTCATGAACTACACGCAGGACAACGTGGTAAGGAGGGAGCTCCTTGCACTCCAGAGGAACTTGTCACTGAAGAAGAAGCTGAAAAAGGTTCTGTACGCAACAATAGTAGTCGTAGGAATCGGAACCACTTTTTTAGGTGCAAAGATCATCACAGGAAAAGAGCCTTCAGGATTGACTGTAAAGTACTCTGAAGAGAGTAAAAGCCAAATCAAAGAAGAAGTAAAAAAGGAGAAATTAACCTTTGAGAACAGAGAGCAATCTTTAAAGTCAAGTGAAGGCTTATTAAACACTCAAAAGAATAAAAGTACAGAGAGTACAGAAGTAGCTTTAAACAATAACCCCAGCAGAGAAGAACAAAAGGTTAACGCTACAGCTGAAGAACAAACTCCTGCAGCGAAAGCCTCCCTAGAAGGAAAATTTGCCAATGAGGTTATTCAGGGTCAACAGACTGCAGAAACAGAGACTTCCACTAAAAAAGAGGAGAAACTCTCTAGAACTGAGGATTACTACTGCGTTCAGGTTGCAACAGATACCTCTGCCGAGAGGCTCATAAAGCTGGCAGAGAAGCTGAAAGACCTTCCCTACGTACGGGTAGAGAAGATAGGTAAATACTACACCCTGAGAGTAGGGTTTGACAGGACTTACCAGGAGGATAAGAAACTGGCTCAGGAGATAAGGAAGAGGCTCCACAAGAGGGTTTTCCCGAGAGTGTGTGCCTACAGGCCTGAAAGGTGGGTCTATCCGCAGGCTGAGGCTAAGTAGTTTTCAACAACAGAAACGGCCTCTTCAAAGCTCTTTGCCTTAAACGGTTTTACCTCGTTAGGGGTTGAGCGGGCGTAGAGCTTGTCGTAGTAGTTAACCATGAGTTCAGCCACAGCTTCCGGGTATCTCTCCTCCTCTATCAGGGCTTTGATTTTCCTGTACTTCTCGTCTCCCAGTATCTTCTTTATCCTTGAGAGCGCCTCAAGATAGACCTCAGGAGGAAACTCTCCAACTCCGTAGTCCCTCATTGAGATCCTTACTCTCTCTTCAAGGGGGATCTCAACGTAGAGCTTCTCTCCCCTCTCCATGGCTTCCCAGAAGGGTTCGGGAATAAAGAGCTTTCCTATCTTTCGGCTCTCCCCTTCAACGAGGATACAGGGGGAGTCTTTCAGTCTTTCAAGTTCCTGCCAGAGCAGAGCGTCAAACATCTTTTGGAAGGGCTGTTTCAGTCCTATTCCTCCAAATACTGAACCTCTGTGGCCTGCAAGCCCTTCAAGGTCTATAACCGGGTATCCCTTCTCCTTTAAAATTCTCAGTATTCTGGTTTTTCCAGAACCTGTTGGGCCGTAGAGAACGACGAGCTTTTTCCCTTTAAGGAGCTCCCCCATTCGGCTCAGTATGTACTGCCTGAAAGCTCTGTACCCTCCTGCCAGTCTGGGAACGTTGACACCTGCAAGGGTGCAGATTGCAGCAACGGCAAGGCTCCTCATACCTCCCCGCCAGCAGTAGACAACAACTTTTCCCTCTTTTTCCTTAATCTCTTTTATTTCCCTGACTATTTTGTGGAGCTTAGGACCTACCAGCTCTAAAGCGTAGAGCCTTGCCTCTTTTTCTCCCTTCTCGTAGTAAACCCGGGACACCTTTTTTCTCTCCTCTGCCGTAAAGAGGGGAACGCTGTAGGCTCCCGGAATGTGAAACTCCTCAAACTCCTCTTTTGTCCTCGTGTCTATAAACCTGTACCCCTTCTCAAGGGCTTCTTTAACCGTTATTTCTCTTACTAACTCCATCGTTTAACCTTAAAGAGGGCTGCTGCAAAGGCTCCAAACGGGGAGTTGAAACCTATTCTCCTCTCCCACTCTTCGTTTACAAAGTTGGCGATACTTAAATTAAGCGTCGTAAGGAACTTTTCCAGTTTTAGCCTCTTTCTACCTACCTCGCCAACGTACCGTGAGAGCTTGAGGAGCTCCCCTCTGGTCAGGAAGTTTGCGGAGGAGTAGACTGAGTTCCCCAAAAATCTCCTTGCCTCTCTGTAGAGGTTTAAAAGTGAGTGGCGGTTGAGAAAGGTAACGACTACGGCCTCCCTTGAAACTCTTGTGGCCTCAAGGAGAGCTCTCTTTCTGTCTGTAACGAACTCAAGGCTTGTTATAAAGAGGGAGACGTCAAACGAGTCGTCTGGGAACGGCAGACTGAGCGCCGTTCCGTTTACTAGCTTTTTCAGTCCCTTCTTCTTTGCCCGGCGGAGCATGTCAAGTGACAGGTCTAGACCTGTAGGCTCTTTAAACTCCTTCTCTTTCAAGAACTTCATCCAGATTCCCGTTCCGCAGCCAACCTCAAGGAGCTCCCCCTCCCTGTAGGGGAGGAGCAGGTTCAGAAGGAGCTCCCCTTCCAGTTTCAGAACAGCTCTTCCGAAGGGCGTTTCAAAGAAGGAGTCGTACTCCCTGGCAACTCTGCCGGTAAAGGGGTTACTCACCCAGTGCCTCCCTGCCGGTAATCCCCCTAAGCTTCAGTATCCTGAGAACCTCTTCTACGTCGGAAGAGGTTATCTTTACGCTCCTGTGGACTTCGGCAAGGGGGTAAGGGTAGCCGGAGACTGAGTAGAAGTTAAGGTGAGAGAGAACTCTCTCAAAGCTCTTTAACCTGTTCTCTGAAGTCTCAAGGAGTTCCAGCTTGTGAACCCACTCCCCGAGCTTCAGGTAGGAGACGGTAAACTCAAAACTCCTTAATAGGTCGTCAAACTCCCCGGGGTACTTGAACTTTCTCTCTGTATCTACTTTCCTTCCAAACTCCGGCTCGGTAAATCCAGGCGGCAGGTTTAAAAGGTTGAGAACTGCTATGTCGGGAAGGAGTCTGTCAAGTGAGTGGAGTCGGGAGTCTGACCTCTTTGATACGGCAACGAGGAGTTTCCCCTCATCTTTTGCCCTTTTAAGGAGGAGGTGGATGGTGTAGAGGTACTCAAGGTATTCAAGGTAGCCTGCAGCTACGGCGTAATCCCTTCCGGAGATCGTTTTGGGGAACCGTGAGTAGAACTCCTTTGAGTTTATCTTCCCCGGTGAGTAACTCTCCTTCAGCTCCTCAAAGAGCTCCTCTACAACCTCTCTAATTTCCTTCTCCACTTCGTGGTAAAAGGAAGGGGGCCTTACCAGAGCTCCCAGCATGGAGCCGTCAAGCATCAGAAGGGAGACTTCCGGCAGGAGGGAGAGGGCTCTCTTAAACTCTAAAATCCCCATAAGTATTCTGAGCCTTGAGTCTGAATACTCGTAGGGCTTTAGAAGGTCAACGTCTGCCTCTATCTCAAGGTCTTCAGGGTCGGAGCCTTTAAAGGTGGCAGACGCTGCTCCTACTGCGTAAACGACGTAACCTGAAAACTCCTTTCTGTTTCTGCTTCCGTCAACCGCTCCGGCACGCTCCGGTGGTGCCGGAGATGGGAGCTCCCGCCACAGCTCCTTTACCCTCTCCAGCACCTCGTCAAGGCCGTCTGGAGAGAGAGAAACCGTTCCGAGCCGTCTGTACGCCGTCTCAATAAGGACTCCTCTAATCGTCAAAACTAAACCTCCATATGGCTGTGCATATATTATATGGCTGCAGGGAGGTGTTCTAAAGGATGAAAGAGAAGTTAAAGCTAGTTCTGGTTCCCCTTACCTCGGCTCTCTTCTTCGTCCTTCTAGCATTTCTCGTAAACGGCCTTCTGCCATCTAAAAAGGAGACAAACGGAGAGGCCGAGGCTAAAGTTGAGAAAGTTACCCCTTCAACGCCGCCTATAGTGAAGGAGCTCCAGGCCGACTTTAAACTCCAGTACCAGCTCTTCAAAAAGGCGGAAGTTGAGGGAGACCACTACGTTTACAACACGGGAGACTACAAAATTGTATTTACAGTAAACCCGAAGTTTCAGAAGGCCGTAGAGGAGGAGTTCAGGCGTTTTAAAGTTAAGTACGGCGCCTACGTTGCCATAGACCCGAAAACGGGAGCCGTTGTAGCAGCGGTATCAAGCCTTAAACACCCCAACCTCCTCTTTAAGCGTTCCTTCCCAACGGCTTCAACCTTTAAAATCGTAACGGCTGCAGCAGCCCTTGACACGGGAGTTGCAACCCCAAAAACAGAGCTCAACTGTGGAGGCCTTGGAGACTCCTGCTCCCCTTCTGTCTGGCTGAACAGCAGGTACAGGGTAGAGAGGGTCTTCTCTCAGTCTTTTGCAACTTCGGCAAACCCTTTCTTTGGAAACCTTGCAAGGCTCATCGGAAAGAAGAGGCTTCTTGAGTACGCCTACAGGTTTGGCTTCAACAGAAAAGGCTACAACTTTCCTTGGGGACTTGTTAGAGAACCCTTAGACGACTACGAGCTTGCCCTTATGGGGGCAGGACTTGGAGATACGGTAACGAGTCCGTTCCACGAGGCGCTGATAGCCCAAACGGTTGTAAACGGCGGAGTTATGGTTAAACCATACCTCGTTGAGAAAGTAATAGACCTTAAAACCGGCAGGGAGTACTCCTTTAAAACTGTTCCAATTGAAAGGGTTATAAAGCCTGAAACTGCAAAAGAGATTGAGAAGATGATGGTTTTAACTGTAAAAATAGGAACCATTTCACACAGAAAGTACTTTAGAATGCTCAGCAGGTACAGGAACTTAGTGATCGGTGGAAAGACGGGAACCCTTACGGAGAGGAGCTACCCGGAAGGCAGGTGTGAGTGGTTTACAGGGTTTATGAAGTACAGAAGTAGAACACTGGCTATCTCTTCCGTTGCCGTTAACAACTGGCTCTACTACATCTCCGGTTACGAGATAGCGGCGGTTGCAGCTGCCGACTTTGTTAAACTTCAGGAAAGCTATGCAAAAGGAGGAGAGAGATGTGCGTCTTCTGCAAGATAGTTAACGGAGAGATTCCCGCTAAGGTCGTTTACGAGGACGACAAAGTTATGGCCTTCCACGACATAAACCCCCAGGCACCGGTCCACATACTTGTAATTCCCAAAGAGCACATCCCTACGGTAAACGACCTGGAGGAAAAGCACAAGGAGTTAATAGGCCACATCTTCATGGTTATAAAGGAGATTGCCAAGGAGATGGGAATAGCAGAGAGCGGTTACAGAGTTCTGGTTAACTGTAACAGAGACGGAGGTCAGGAGATCTACCACCTCCACTTCCACCTTTTAGGAGGAGCTCCGCTGGGCCCCATGGTCTGCCGTTAGCGGGAGAATTTGTTCAGGTACATCATCTTGTCTGCCCTTTCAAGGGCTTCCTCAAAGGGCTCGTCGGGGGAAGCCCACAGGCTCCAGCCTGCCGAGAAGGAGATGGGAACGGGGAGCTCCCTCTCCCTGTTAACCAGCTCTGTATTGAGCCTTATTCTCTCAACTATCTCCTCAAGCTGTCTCTCTCCCGCCTTTGGAACAACAATGAGGAACTCATCTCCTCCTAATCTAATTATCAAATCCCCCTTCCTGACGGAAGAGCGAAGAATAGATGCAAACTTCTGGATGTAGAGGTCTCCCACTTTATGGCCGAACCTGTCGTTAACCCTCTTCAGGTTGTCCAGGTCAAGGTAGATAACACCGACGGGGAAGTTCTTCCTGTTCATCGTAAAAAAGTGGAGCTGCTCCTGAAGGAAGTGGCGGTTAAAAACCTCTGTTAGAGGATCTCTAAAGGCGTAGTAACTAATTCTCCGTGGAAGGATCCTCTTAACGAGGAATTCCAGCGAATCTACAAGGTCGTTTAGAGCCTCCAGAACAGGACGGGAGAGGTGATCTCCGTCTGTTGGGAGCCTTTTTACGAAGTTCCAGCCCACAAGCTCTTCTACTCTATTCATGATGTGAAGGAGTTCCTTTGGGTAACTTCGCGGTAACTTTAAACGTCTTTTAAAGGCTCTCTGGAACATTTCAGACTGAAAGAGAAGGGAGCTCTTCCTTCCAACTTTCGGAATGGGAAAGCCCAGCCTCTGGCAGCCAAACTGGTAGTCCTCCTCGGCAAGTTTCAGGAGTTCTTCAGGAGGTATCCCTATCTCTTTCGCCAACTCTTCAATTTTCTTTACCTCCCGACGGGAGAGCTTGTCTAAACCCTGTCAGCCGCCGGCAACGCCTATGAAGAACTCGTCCTTGCCGGAGTAGAACTTAAGGGGAATAACAAAGTTGAGCTTTCCGGCAAAGCAGGTGTGGAGAAAGGGCTTTCTTCTTTTCTTTGCCTTCTCAAACCGAATCCTTCTATCTTCTTCACACCTGTGGGGAACTTTTGAGTAGATGACCTCACAGTAAGGGGTAACAAAGTTTATAAAGCGGAGCTCCCCCTTCTCGTCCCAGACCATTGAGGAAGCCCCAAGGTGTGAGACGAAGTTCTCAAGTAACCTTCCGACCTCTTCTGGAGTAAGGTACTTATCAAGCCTGTCAACTTTCACTACTTCATTCGCCTCTCTAGCTCCTTTGCAACCTCGTCGTAAGTTATGCCTCTACTTACAAGAGCAACCGTAAGGTGGTATAGAAGGTCTGAAACTTCGTAAACGGCTTCTTCCTCGCTTCCAGATTTCAGTGCCAGAATTGTCTCTATCGCCTCTTCGCCAACCTTCTGAAGTATTCTGTCCTCTCCGGCCTTAAAGAGGGAGGCCGTATAGGAACCTTCGGGAAGTTCCTCCTTTCTCTTCTCAATAACCCTGTAGAGCTCTTTTAGAACCTCTCCTATCTCCATCACTCCTCCGCAAGCTTCCTGAAAAAGCAGCTGTACTCACCTGTATGGCAGGCAACCCCTTTCTGCTCCACCAGGTAGAGGAGGGTGTCTCCGTCGCAGTCAAGGAGAACCTCTTTTACTTTTTGAACGTTCCCGGAGGTTTCCCCCTTCTTCCAGAGTTTTCCCCTTGAGCGGGAGTAGTAGTGAGCGTATCCGGTCTCAAGAGTCTTCTCAACGGCCTCCCTGCTCGCGTAGGCTAACATAAGTACGGCCTTTGAAGAGGCGTCCTGAACGACCACAGGGACTAAACCGTTCCCCTTCTCAAAGTCCACCTTCTCAAGGAGCTCCCTGTTAACCTTCAAGCCTGATCTCCAGTCAGAATTTAGGTAGCTATTTTACCAGTTGAGTAAGAATTTCACACCTGTATAGCTCAGGTTGGAGCTCCCAAAACCCAGTAAAAGTTCCAAGTTACACATCTTCCCGGGCTTAAGGGAGAGGCCTATGCCGAACTCCTGAGCCACGTAACTTCCCGAGAACCTGTAGAGCCTGTCGTAGATGAAACGAAGTTTCGTTGAGAACTTCGGGAAGTTCCAGAAGTTCAGAGGCGTATCGGCCGTTGCCTTAAAGTACCTTACTCCCCTTTCTCCCGGCCTGAGAGCAAGGCCAGCGTTCCTGTAGAACTCCCTGAGGTTGAAAGTTGAAAGACCGCCGGAGAAAACCCTGTAGTCGGCAGAGAGCTCCGTCTCAAAAACTCTCCCCTTAACGCCGAAAACGGCGCCCCAGTCGCCTCTGTGTCCGTGTCCCCACTCCCTGATTCCGCCAACCCTGAAGTTTCTGAACTCTCTGTAGAAGGCTAAAAGGGATTGGGTGGATCTCCCGTTTGAAAGAGCTCCAAGGGAAAGACCTTTGTACGAGACAATCCCCAGGCCGTAATCACTGCTTCCCCTTCCTCCGTTAAAGCTATGGTAGAAGGCAGAAAACTTTAAACCCTTTAGGCGGTAAGACAAACCCGGAAGGTAATCGCTGAAGAGCGGTTTTACAGAAACAGGCTGCAGTCCAAACCTGTAGTTCCTGCCACCGGTGTAGAGCTCCTCAAGGTGCCACAGCTTTCCGTGGTTTCTCTGGTAGAGGAAGTTATCGGCAGTATTTCCCCAAACGATGTAGTCAAACTTCGTATTCTTCCCCGTTGCAACCTGAAAAGAGAAGCTACCTGTATAAGCTCTCATCCTGTAGGTTGAGTGCCAGAAGCCCACGTGCTTGTAGGTAGCCCACCCCTCATACTCAAGCTGAGTCGGGTAGAACCTCTGAGGAAAGTTGGCATACTCTCCCCATATGTCAAAGTAGTTTTTAACCTTAACCTTCTCCCCTCTGTAAACCGCAGGAAGCCTGAATCCCCACCTGTAGCCCCCAAACACCCCGTAAGCTCCTCCGCTTCCGGCCGCACCTTTCAAGAAGAGAACGCCTCTCCAAAATGGGTAGTCAACCTCTCCCCCTACCTCGTTGCCTATAAGCCTTCCACCTGAAGTCTCAAACCTTGCAGCGTACAAAGAGACAGGAACGCCGTTTAAAGCAAAGGAGTAAGAGAGCTTGCCGAACTTCATACCGTCTATAGTAGGCCGAAAGATAAGCCCCTCGTTCCTTACCTCTTCCCTGTAACCGTAAGAGGTTATCCCTTTCTGCCAGTAACCTCCGGTTAAAGTGAAACTGTTGAAGTGGAACTCCCCCCAACCTCCTAAACGGCCGTTCTGTGAAACCCCAGAAACGGTTAAGTTCCCACTTCTGTACCTGAAGAAAACGCCGTTTCTAAAAACTGCCGGCCTGTTCCCTCTGGCATCCATAATCCTGTAGGCACCGAAGGTAAAGTTCCTCCAGTCAGCTCCAAAAACTGCTATGTCAACGTCATCTTCACCGTTGCCGTTCATAAGCAGGTAACGCCCCTCGTAGCTGGCTATCTGGTTCCAGAAGAGGCTTAAGTTTCCGTCTGAGTACCTAAAACTTCCTCCCCACAGGTAGTCTCTAAAGAGAGCAGGAACTGTAAAGAGCTGCTTTCCTGCCGTTAGAGTAAGCTTTTTAAAGAGGAACCCCCTCTTCCTGAAGTAGAGCTCTTTAACGTCAAAGGTTTTAACCCCTCCGTAGAACAGAGAATCCCCGTTTGACGTGAAGGCGTTTACAGAAGGAACTTTCGTAGTTCCAGTTATTACAGATACCTTAAAAGAGGTACCCCCGGTTATAGAGAACCGGTTGCTCAGCTCCAGCCGGTAGTAGTAGCCAGACTTCCTGCCCCTCCACTTCTCAAGGCCTAACTCTCTGGTATAGTCTCCTTTGAGGTTTACCCTGTAAAATCCCGTTTCACCCGACAGTTTAAACGCCTTAGAGGCAGAAGGGAAAAGAAGGAGAAGCAGAAGAGCTGCAACAGTTGATTTCAAGGTTCCTCCAAAATACCTTAAGCTTACATTATTCAGATTTTACGATAAAGGTGGTGGTATGAAACTGGTTGCCCACGTTCCAGGAAGAGAGATACTGGAAAACCCGCATCTCATAAAGAGGTTCGCAGAGGCCGGCCTGGGGGTGGAGCTCCAGCTGACGGCACAGGTTTTAGACTCACTTACACTTAAAGAGTTCGGAAAACTGAGAGAACTCGCCGGGGGAGCTCCCGTAACCGTCCACGCCCCCTTCATAGACCTTAACCCGGGAGCTCTAGACCCCTACGTCCTTAAAGCCACCAGAGACCGGTTTTTTGAGACGGTGGCGGCTGCAAAAGTCCTCTCTGCAGAGGTGATAGTCTTTCACACAGGCTACCACCCCCAGAAGGTTGACCCCTTCTACAGAAGCTGGTTTGAGAGAGCACTTGAAACCTTCAGTGAAGTCTCCTCAATCTGGAACGGGAAAATTGCCCTTGAGAACGTCTTTGACAGAAACCCGGAAAACCTGAAGAACTTTATAGAAAACCTTCCTGAAAACGTCGGAGTCTGCTTAGACGTAGGCCACATGAACCTCTTCTCAGAAGTTCCCGTTTCAGACTGGTTTGACTCTTTAGGAGAGAGAATCTACGAGTTCCACATCCACGACAACGCCGGAAGGGAAGACAGCCACCTTCCAATCGGAGAGGGAAGGGTAAACTTTGAGAAGCTCTTTCCCAAGATGGAAAAACTCAAACAGGAGTATATTTTAAACCTGGAAAACAAAAGCTACGACGCCGTTATAAAGAGCCTTGACTACATTAGGAGGAATACTGAATGGAGAGAGAGATAGTAATCTACCCGGCTGAAGTGTTAAAGGAGAGAGCCGAAGAGGTCAGGGAGTTTAACCAGGAAGTAAGAGACCTCGTAAACGACCTGTTTGAAACGATGTACAGAAAAGGTGGCGTAGGGCTTGCCGCCAACCAGATAGGAGTTTTAAAGAGAGTTCTCGTGATAGACCTCCACTCAAGAACAGAGAAGCAGGGAAAGGAACAGCTCGTCCTGATAAACCCCGAGATAATCTCTCAGGAAGGGGAGGTTGTAAAAGAGGAAGGCTGCCTCTCTCTGCCGGGACTCTACAGGAAGGTGAAGAGAGCTGCCTACGTAAAGGTAAAGGCACAGAATGTTGAAGGGGAAGAGTTTGAACTTGAGGCTGAAGGATTGCTTGCAAGAGCCCTCCAGCACGAAATAGACCACCTCAACGGTATCGTATTTATAGACAGACTCTCCCCCATTCAGAAGAGACTCGCCCTTGAGAAGTACAGAAAGCTCAAGAGGAAGTACGAAAGGGAACTTGCCAGAAAGAGATAAACCTTAGAGAGGAGGGAGAGATGAAACTTCTAAAAGCTCACGAGATGGCACAGATAGACAGGGAGACGATAGAGACCGTAGGTATCCCTGGAGTTGTTCTTATGGAAAACGCCTCAAGGGGTGTTGCCGAGGTAATATACAGGTACGTAAAGGGGAGCTCCGCTCTAGTCGTCTGCGGAAAGGGAAACAACGGAGGAGACGGCCTCGCAGCTGCAAGGCACCTTTACAACCTCGGCTACGAGGTTGAAGTCGTTCTAACGGCACAGCCGGAATCCCTGAAAGGAGACGCAAAGAAGAACTATGAGATAATCTCCAAACTGCCAGTCCCCGTTCACGTAATAGACAGAGAAGAGAGGCTCATAGAGCTCTACGAACTCCTGAAAGAGAGCGAAATAGTAGTTGATGCCCTCTTTGGAACAGGCCTATCAAAGCCGTTAGAAGGGTTCTACGCCGATGTGGTTGACCTTATCAACAGGTCAAACAGAACCGTAGTTTCAGTTGACATCCCCTCAGGTCTCTCTGCAGATACCGGTAAAGAGATAGGAAAACACATAGTTGCCGACTTTACGGTAACGTTTGCGTTTCCAAAAATTGCCCACGTCTTTCCTCCTGCCTGTGAAAGCTGCGGAAGGGTTTTCGTAACAGACATCTCAATTCCGGAAGACGTTCCGTTCCTGATAGGCCCCGAAAGGTACCTTCTAACTGCCGACGAGGTTCTCTTCACACTTCCCCCAAGGGAGATAATGGATCACAAGTACACCTTCGGCCACGTTGCAGTTATAGGAGGTTCAACCGGTAAAACGGGAGCTCCCTGTATGGCGGCAGAGGCCGTCTTAAGAACCGGAGGAGGACTTTCAACAGTCATAGTTCCAGAATCTCTCAACCAGATATTTGAAACAAAGCTTACAGAAGTAATGTCAATCCCCGTAAAAGATGAAGGGAGGGGATACTTCGGAATAGAAGAGCTTGACGCCGTACTAGAGACGATCAGAAACGGGAAGTTCTCTGCAGTTGTAGTTGGAATGGGACTTGGAAACCACCCAGACACCTACGAGTTC
>JALWGN010000052.1 GCA_027013575.1 Desulfurobacteriaceae bacterium | reverse complement strand
CTGAAGACTTCATAGAAGACCCGAAAGAGAAAGTTAAGCTCTACTCACAGATAGCCTCCACTGAGAACCCTCAGGAGCTGATGGAGAAGCTGAAGGAGATAAGGGGGTACCTCCCCGACCCGATAGTAAACATGTTTAAGGTTATGCAGATCAAAAAGCTGGCAGGGGAACTTGGAATAAAAGAGATTTCAGTGTCTCCTTCGGGAAGAGCCGTTATCTCCTTCGGCGAAGAGGTTAAAATCTCTCCGGAAAAGCTCGTAGAGTTTGTAAAGAGGAAAGAGGCGGTATTCACCCCCGACAGGAAACTCTACTTAGAGGCTAAAGACATAGACTCACTTTTAAAAATACTTGAAGAGTTAAAGGAGAACAGGTATGAAAAGAGCAGTTCTTCTGGCAGCGTCAATAGTCCTGACAACACCCCTAATTAGCCCGGCAGCCAGCCTGCCTGCTGTAAAGGTGAGCAAGAAGGTTGAGAAGGAGTTCTTCCACGCCTTAAGGAGCAACAACTTTAAGAAAGCAGAAGAGCTCATAGCCTCAGGGAAGGTTCCCGTTGACTTCAGAAATAAGTTTGACCAGACTCCCCTCTACTACGCGGTAGACGCAGACAACGTCCAGTTTGCCCGGTTCCTGATAGAGCACGGAGCAAAGGTTAACACAAAAGACTACTTCGGATTTACCCCTCTCCACGAGGCCGTAGTAAGGGGAAGCTACAAGGTGGCAAAGCTCCTTATAGAGAAGGGAGCAGACGTTAACGCAAAAGATAAGTACGGCTACACTCCACTCCACCTTACCGCCATATACAACAGGCCTAAAATAGCACAGCTCCTCATAAAAAACGGCGCAGACGTAAACGCTAAAGACAACTACGGAAACACTCCACTCCACTACTGCGGAACAACACCGGGAACGGTAAGGGTCGCCAAAGTCCTCCTTGAAAACGGTGCAGACCCAACAATTAAGAACATGAGAGGGAAAACGCCGTTAGACCTTGCAAACGAGACCAAGAACTTTCCCGTTTCAAGGCTTATTGCAAAATACCTCAGTGAGAAGAAAGAGAAGCCGTGATTAAACTCCTCCTTATGACTGTTGTCGTCCTCTTCTTCCTGCTCCTCTTCTTCTTCCTCCTTGCCCTATCAATCTCGGCGGTTTTCGGCTTCTTTAACTGGGTGGAGGAGAGGCTGGGGGAGATACCCTCAAAACTCCTCTTCTCCCTATCGGGAGTCGTCGGGTTTCTCCTCCTGGTTTTCGGCTGGTTTGAGACGAAAGTTCACTTCGTCCAGATAGGAGCTCTCCTCATAACCGTTTCAACGCTCTACTTTCTCTCTGAATCCACTAAACTCCCAGCTTAACAACAACCTTACCCTTTTCAACGGTTATCCCTTTAACAAGGCGCGCCTTCTCACCCTCAAACCTGTAAACCGGAATTCTCTTAAGGACAGTCCTGAAGAGAGAGGAGATTATCCTTCCTGTCTTCTCAGAGAGGAACTTTCTACCGTTAATGTCAAGCTCCTTAGTTTCAAGGTCTGTAAGGTAAATAGTTCTACTCTTCGGGTCGTACTGAAACCTTCCAACTGCATCAACCTTCCCCTTTATCTCAGGTCCTATGGGAGGTTCTACAGAGAGGTCAAGAACAACCTCTCCCCTGTTGTTTCCCAGGAGTTTCAGTCTGGGATCTTCAAGTTTAACCTTGCTTAAGTAAACCTCCTTCTCTACGGGAAATGCCTTCTGAAGCCTGGCGTTCAGCTCAGACTCCGGAATGGTAAGGTTGTAGGCACAGGCAAAAGTAAAGAGAAGAAACGGAAAGAGAAGGAACTTCCGCACACTCCACCTCCGATAATTTTTCATCTAGTTTAACAGTTCCTTAACAGGTTAGGTAATAGACTTCTTTTAAGCAAAGAACGGAGGTGAGAAATGGGGATAAGAAGAGCTCTCTTAGCCGCAGCTTTAACAGTAGCGGGTCTATCCTCTGTAGCAGAGGCAGACACAATTCTCATCAACGGAACTCCTGTAAGCCACCTCTACGTTGACAGTGAGGGAAGGCTCTACCTGACTCCGGGACCTGGAAGGAGACCGGTTGAGATAAAGATACCTTCACGCAGTTCCGAGTCAACTCCCGTTGTTACTAAGGATAAGAAGATAAAGATAGGAGGAACGGCCTACATCCACTACGACGCAGACCTGAGAAACCCCACACACAACAACGCATTTAAGCTGACAAGGAACTACGTGGAGCTCCGGGGTTACTTCAACGACAAAGACTACTTCAGAACGACCTTAGACGTTAAGCAGGAAGAGGGCTCTGGCGGCAACATGGACGGCTCTTACGTTGTAAGACTGAAGTACGCCTACGTTTACTTCCACAACGTTTTACCTTACACGGGAGTTGAGTTAGGACTCGTCCACAGACCCTGGATAGACTGGGAAGAGCACCACGGGTGGCTCCACAGAGACGTTGAAGAGACTCTGATAGAGAACCACAAAGGAGCAGGACTCATAAACTCTGCAGACTTTGGAGTTAACTTTAAAGGAAAACACGGCATCGCCTCGTGGTCGGCGGGAATCTTCAACGGAGAGGGATACCACGGAACCGAGAACAGCAAACACTTTGGAAAGTCAATTGAAGCAAGGCTGTCTCTCAACCTGTTTGACGGTTTCACGCTGTCTGGCCATACGGCTCAGATCTTTGACCTGAAAGGCGAGAACATGGATAGACACATCTACCAGGTTCACGCCGTTTACAACAACCCCTACATTCTGGTTGCCGCCCAGTACATATGGGACAGAGACAGCTACTACAACGCACCGGACGTAAAACAGAGAGGTTACTCTGTAAACGCAGACCTGAAGCTTAAACCATTTACCGGATACTCTGTAGGGCTGTTCGGAAGGTACGACCACTGGGATCCCAACACCGACGTATCCAACGATTCAAGAAAACACTTCGTTTACGGCGGATGGTGGGACTACAGCAGCCACGTAAGGTTCTCAGTTGCAGACGACAGGCTCATAGACAAAGCAGGAAGCGACAGCAACACCTTAATGGGAGTAGCTCAGGTTAAGTGGTAGGGGTCCTCCCCTCCCTTTTATATACTTATTGACAAAACAGAAGGAGGAAAACGATGAGAAAACTGATAGCCATATCCCTCTCTTCAGCACTTCTCCTGTTTGGCTGTTTCGGTGGAGGAGAGAAGAAGGCTGAGCAGGGGGCTGAGAAGGGAGCTCCCAAAAAGTCCAAAATCGTCATAAATGGAGCCGGTGCCACTTTCCCGTACCCGGTCTACGTAAAGTGGGCTAAGGAGTACGAGAAAGTAACGGGAATAAAAGTCAACTACCAGGGAATCGGCTCTGGAGGAGGGATAAGACAGGTAACGGAGAGAACTGTTGACTTTGGCGGCTCCGACAAAATGCTCTCCCCTCAGGAGCTCAACAAGAGAAGGCTCTACCAGTTCCCGGCTATAATCGGGGCAATAGTGGTTGTCTACAACATTCCCGGTGTCGGAGATACAGAGCTCAAGCTCTCAAACAGAGACGTTTGTGACATCTTTATGGGAAAAGTTAAATACTGGGATAGCCCAGAAATAAAGAAGGACAACCCCAACGTAAAACTTCCCCACCAAAGGATTACCGTAATCCACAGAGCAGAAGGCTCCGGAACAACTTGGAACTTTACCTACTGGCTCAGCCAGGTGTGCCCCGAGTGGAAGGAGAAAGTGGGGTACGGGAAAGTTGTTAACTGGCCTACAGGAATCGGTGCAAAAGGAAATGCAGGGGTTACAAACTACGTAATGCAGACACCGGGAGCTATCGGGTACGTTGAGTACGCCTACAAACTCCAGAACAACTTAGCTGCAGCTCAGCTTCAATCTAAAGACGGCAACTTCGTAAAACCGAGTGAAGAAACCTTCAAGGCGGCAGCTTCTCACGCAGGATGGAAACCGGAAAACCACTTCTACCTGCCGGGGAACCTGCTACTCCAGCCCGGAAAAAACAGCTGGCCTCTTACCGCCGCAAGTATGATCCTCCTTCCAAGGGAAAAGAAAGAGAGGAACAAACTGGTTATAGACTTCTTTGACTGGGCATTTAAACACGGCGACAGCATAGCCGTAAAGTTAGGATACGTTCCGCTTCCAGAGTCTACAAAGAAGATGGTAAGGGAGTACTGGAAAAACGTTGTTCTTAAGTAGGTAAAGGGGGCTTCAGCCCCCTTTCACTGTTAGGAAAGAATCTCGTCTATTGTGATTACAGTTCCAACCTTTCCAGCAATGTCTGGACCCGGCTTGAGGGTCTTCTTACCAGGTCTCCAGTTTGCAGGGCAAACCTCGTCTGGATGCTCGTAAACGTACTTCCATGCAGAGAGCTGACGGAGAAGCTCGTTAACGTTCCTTCCGACAGGTGGATTGAGAACCTCTTCAGCTACGATAACGCCGTCTGGGTTGATGATGAACCTTCCCCTTCTGGCAAGTCCGGCCTCTTCAATGTAAACGCCGTAAGCCCTTGCAGTCTCTCCCGTTGGGTCTGCTCCCAGTGGGAATTTAAGGTCTTTAAGAAGGGGTTCTGTCTCACAGAAGATCTGGTGGCTGAAATGGGTATCTGTAGATACGGCTAAAACGTCTGCACCGAGCTCCCTGATCTCGTCAATTTTTGCGTTTACAGCAGCAATCTCTGTTGGGCAGACAAATGTAAAGTCTGCAGGGTAGAAACAGAGAACCAAGAACTTTCCTGCGTAGTCTGAGAGCTTAACCTCTGTGTAGGTTTTCTTTACAGGATCGTAAGCGTTGAGGCAGAAATCGGGAGCCTTCTGTCCAACCAGTGCCATCTCCTCCTCCTTTTGCAGTTAATTTGCTCTTAGTAATGATAATAATTAGCAGTTAATAATTCAAGGCAATAAACCTAATACTGCAATTAGCCATAGATAGAAAAAATCTATAAATAGGATAGAGATTAGATAACATCTACCCCCCATCTATCCAGCGGGCTAATTTTTAAAACGACAAACTCTATAGTGGAGCTCCATGAAAGACCGCATCGTAATAAGAGGTGCAAGGCAGCACAACCTGAAGAACGTTGACCTTGAGATACCGAAGAACAAGCTGGTTGTAATAACGGGAGTTTCCGGTTCCGGGAAGTCATCTTTAGCCTTTGACACTCTCTACGCCGAGGGGCAGAGGAGGTACGTTGAGAGCCTCTCCGCCTACGCAAGGCAGTTCCTGCAACTTATGGAGAAGCCCGACGTTAACCTGATTGAGGGACTCTCCCCCGCCATCTCAATTGAGCAGAAGACCGTTTCAAAGAACCCTCGGTCAACGGTTGGAACGACAACTGAGATCCACGACTACCTAAGGCTCCTCTTTGCGAGGGCAGGAACCCCCTACTGCCCCACCTGTAACGTTCCGATAGAGCCTCAGACCGTCCAAGAGATAGTTGACAGGATTTTAAAGCTTGAAGGTAAGAGGGTAATCATCATCTCTCCGGTTGTGAGGGAGAGGAAGGGAGAACACAGGGAGCTCCTTGAGAAACTGGTAAAACAGGGATTTAGACGCTTCAGAATAGATGGAAAAGAGTACAGGGCAGAAGAGGTTCTAAACCTTAAGCTTGAGAAAAAAGTTAAACACACCGTTGAAGTAATCGTTGACAGGCTTAAAGTCTCCGAAAAGTCAAAAACGAGAATAGCAGACTCCGTTGAGATAGCGGTAAAACTCTCAAACGGCCTGGTTGTCGTTCAGGACTACGAGACAAAAAAAGAGGAGACCTACTCAACAAAAGGCTCCTGTCCTATCTGCGGTTTCAGTTACAGGGAGATTTCACCGAGGCTCTTCTCGTTTAACAGCCCCCTTGGAGCCTGCCCCGAGTGTGGAGGATTGGGTTTCAGGCTGGCAATAGACCCGGAGCTCCTTTTAGACTTTGAAGCACCCGTTGTTGAATCTGTAGAGCTTGTAAATCGGGCAAAGTTTGAGTACCTGGTTGACCTGATAGAGACAGGCTGCGAGGAGCTTGGAATCTCACCCTACACCCCCGTTAAGGATCTAAGCAGAGAGGAGTTTAACTTCCTCTTCTACTCAGAGAAGCAGCCTGTAAGGGTCTACAACACAGTTCCCTACAGCCGAGGAAACTATAGACCCTACTACTTTGAAGGAGTAATTACCCACCTTGAGAGGCGCTACCACGAGAGCGAATCTGAGTACGTAAAGGAGCTGATTGAGCCCTACTTAAGGGAAGTTGAGTGTAAGGCCTGCGGAGGAAAGAGGTTAAACCGAGAAGCCCTCTCCGTTAAGGTAGGAGGAAAGAACATAGCAGAAGTTGAGTCTATGACCGTTGAGGAGTGTTACAGTTTCTTTGAGAAACTGAAATTTACGGGTCAGAAGGCCGTTATAGCTGAAAGAGTTCTAAAGGAAATAAAGAACAGGCTCAGGTTCCTTTTAGACGTTGGCCTTGATTACTTAACTTTAGACAGGAGAACCTCCACCCTTTCGGGAGGGGAATCCCAGAGGATAAGGCTTGCCACACAGATAGGCTCAAGGCTTTCAGGAGTTTTATACGTTTTAGACGAACCCAGCATCGGCCTCCACCAGAGGGACAACAGAAGGCTTATAGAAACTCTTAAGAACCTGAGAGACTTGGGAAACACTGTAATCGTCGTTGAGCACGACACCGAAACTATAGAGAGTGCAGACTTTGTGGTTGACATGGGGCCCGGAGCCGGAGTTCACGGAGGGGAGGTTGTTGCAACGGGAACGCCGGAAGAGATAAAGGAAAACCCGAAATCATTAACCGGAAAATACCTTTCAGGAAAACTGAAGATAGAGACTCCTAAAGAGAGGAGAAAGCCAACCGATAAGTGGCTGAGGATTGTTGGAGCGGCAGAGCACAACCTGAAGAACATAACAGTTGAGTTTCCTTTAGGGCTCTTTGTCTGCGTAACGGGAGTTTCAGGTTCAGGGAAGTCAACGCTTGTAAACGAGATACTCTACAAAGCACTGGCAAAGGAGATTTACGGTAGTAAAGTAATTCCCGGAAAACACGAGAGGATTGAGGGACTTGAGCACATAGACAAAGTCGTTCGGGTTGACCAGTCCCCAATCGGGAGAACTCCAAGGTCTAACCCGGCCACCTACGTTGACGTATTTACCCCTATAAGGGAGCTCTTCGCCGCAACGCCAGAGGCCAGGGCAAGGGGTTATAAAAAGGGCAGGTTCTCATTTAACGTTCCCGGCGGAAGGTGTGAAGCCTGCAAGGGAGACGGAGTTGTAAAGATTGAGATGCACTTCCTGCCAGACGTTTACGTAACCTGTGACGTCTGCGGCGGAAAGCGGTTCAATCGGGAAACCCTGGAAATTACATACAAGGGAAAGAACATCTACGAAGTTCTTGAGATGACCGTTGAAGAGGCGATGGAGTTCTTCAGAAACCACCCCAAAATCTTTAACAAACTGAAAACGCTGTACGACGTGGGGCTGGGCTACATAAAACTGGGGCAGCCTGCAACAACTCTCTCGGGAGGGGAAGCACAGAGGGTTAAGCTGGCAAAGGAGCTCTCTAAGAGGGGAACCGGAAAAACCGTTTACATACTGGACGAGCCTACAACAGGGCTCCACATCCACGACGTTAAAAAGCTGATAGAGGTACTCCAGAGGCTCGTTGACAAAGGAAATACGGTAATTGTAATAGAGCACAACCTTGACTTTATAAAGTGTGCAGACTGGATAGTTGACCTTGGGCCAGAAGGGGGAGAGAGAGGAGGAAGGGTAGTTGCAGCCGGAACCCCTGAAGAGGTCGCAGAGACAGACACATGGACAGGTAAGTTCTTAAGGGAAGTACTAAAAACTTAGAGGGAGGTAGAGATGAAAGTCCTTCTCGTTCTCAACAGGCAGCCCTACGATGGAACAGACGTAACTTGGAACGCTTTAAGGCTCGCAGGAAAACTCCTTGAGAAGGGAGCAGTTGTAAGGATATTCCTCATGAACGACGCAGTTGACCTTGCAAGGAACGAGACAGTTAAGCCAGAGTCTTACGACCAAGACCTTGTTGCCATGCTAAAAGAGCTGATAGCAAAGGGAGTTCCCGTTAAGGTGTGTGGAACCTGTATGGCAAGGTGTGGAATCCACAAGGGTAAGCCCTACTACGAAGGTGCAGAGAAGGCTACAATGAACGATCTAGTTGATTGGGTACTTGATAGCGATAAAGTTTTAACCTTCTAGAAGAAGGGGGAGCTCCCCCTTCTCAAACTCCTGATTTTCCTTAAGAGAGCTCCTTCATGGTAACTTCGTGACAGAGCCTGCAGTCCATTTTGGTCTTCTGGCTTCCCTTCACCTTGTGGGGTCTGAAGTTACCGAAGTGGTAATCGTTAAGCATCTCAACAACTTTAGCAGCAACAGTAGCCGTTAACCTTGCGCACCTCTCAGACCTGATCTTACTGTTGTAGAGGACAGGCTTCCCAAACTTTACAGAGGCCACCTGACACCACCTCTGAACGGAAATGTGACAGAGAGGCGAGTGGGCTACGCTCTGAGGAAACGGTTGCTTACACCAGTTCCCCTTACAGGGAATGTAAGTTGGAAGGGGGGTATCCTGGTACCACTCGTAGAGGGTGTCTATCATGGCCTTAAAGTCCTCTGCGGGACACGTAAGGTTGAAAATTGCCCCCGCAGCGTTTAAAGTCCCACAGAGAGTTCCCCAGCCGGCAGCTCCACCGCCCCCGTACCAGAACATGAGGGTCGGTATTCCCAGGTAAGGTCCCCCCACTTTCCTCTGAAGTTCCCCTATCACCGCGTTAAAAACCCCGTAGGCACACTCGTGCTGGTAGTAGCCGTCATAAGCTTTATCTGCAACCTTCTTCGGATCAAGCTTAACGTAGGGAAAGGGCAGTTCCAGTCTCTTCTGAGAGGCGAAACTGATAGCAGACCCTACTGTTAAACCGGCAAAGGCTCCTACTCCTGCCTTTGCTACATCCTTTAAAAACTTCCTCCTTTCCACTGTACCCTCCTTAACCACTATTTGGTGGTGAACTTAGATTTATCATATCATAGAACTATGAAACTGGAAGAGAGCATAAAACTCTTAAAGGAATTTGGGCTTAATTCCTACGAAGCTAAAGCCTACTTGGGACTTCTGAAACTGGGGAAAGCTCCGGCAAACGAAGTATCAAGAGTATCCGGGGTTCCCCCTCAAAGGGTTTACGACTCCCTTAAAGGACTGGAAGAGAAAGGGTTCGTCTATACCCTCAACGGAAAGCCGAAGGTTTACGTTCCGGCCTCCATCAGAGACGCACTCCTGGGAAGGATCTACCAGCTAAAAACGGAGTTTGAAAAGAGGGAACGGTTTCTGAGGGAGCTGGTTGAGGAGCTTGAGAAACTCCTCTCTGGCCTCTACCGGGAAGAGGCGGAGAAGGAAAAAGAGGTTTTAACGATTGAAGGGGAGAGAGCAATTGTATCAAAAGCCCTAAGCACAATATCCTCTGCAAAATGCTCCATCTGGATAGCTGGGGTTAAACCCCTGTTTAAATTTGGATGCCGAGGAAACCTGGACAGGTACGTTCAGGGTGGAGTTGAACTGATAGCGGTGGGAAAGTTTGACACACCGTGTAAAGAGGAGATAAAGAAACTGGGAGGAAAGTACGTTGAGAAGGAGGTGGAGCTCCCCTACCTCCTGATAGTTGACGGGAAGAAACTCCTTCAGGTCTATTCAGAGGGGAAGGGGTTCTACACCGAGAACCCCAGCGTCGTTGTTCCGTTTGTTACCTACTTCAGAGAGTTAACGGGTTGAAGGGGCAGGCTGACTGTCAACAGTGTACCAGCTCTCGTGAACGTGGATAACCTTTCCGTCCTTCGTTTTTACGTCGTACTCGGTATCGGCGCTAACGGTGTGGGTACTCTCCTGGTCGCTTCCAAAGACGTAACCGAGAATACCCCCTGCAACGGCACCGTAGAGTGCAGCGTCCTTAGCGCTGGCCTTGTAGTGCTTGTGGGTTGCCGCTCCTACGGCGGCTCCTCCGAGAGCTCCAAGCATTGCAGCGTCCGTTTTGGAAAGCTGAGCTGACGTACAGCCGGAGAGCAACAGACCGACAAGGCTAATCCCTAACAGTGCCCTTCTCATCGTACTTCTCCATAATCCGTTTATACTCGTCAAGGATCTTCCTCCTTATGTGGAGGTAGAGCTCCTTACTCAACGGGTTCACCAGAGGTATGAACTCACCTGTTCTGCTCTTCCTCGTAGGCATCTGTATAAAGTAACCCTTATTTGAATATAGTATCTTTATATCCTTAATTTCCAATACGTCGTTAATCCTTATGGTTGCAACGGCCTTAACGTTACCTCCGGCAGCCGTTGTATCAAAGGGGTATATCTTCACGTCGGTTACCTCAAGATTCATAACAGGCAGGCGTTCAAGCTCTTTCCTGCTCATCCTACAGAAACTCCTCTCTCAATTTCAGAGTAGATCCTGTTCCCCATCTCCCTCCACCTGTTGAGCCGTCTCTTTGATATAACCTGAAGGGGAAGGTAAACGCCCATCTCCTCGTAAACTCTGAGAGCCTCCTCCATGGCCGGACGGAGGGACGAGATCTCGTCGTCAACGAGGACGAAAACTTCAAAACCACCGTCTTTCTCAACAACTTTAACGTCGTTGTAGGAGATCCTCTTCTTCAGCCTCTCGGCGAAGACCTTTAGAGCCCTCTTCTTATCTCCGTCTAAAGAGAGGGAGCTCCACCAGACGGGAAACTCCCCTTCTTTCTCTTCCTGGTAAACGGCAATACCCTCTGTTCCCTCAGGAATGGAGAGAGGCTCAAGTGGAACGAAAACACCGTCTCTAAAAACCACTCTAACACTTTTCACAAAGCCCTTCCTCTAACATATTTCAATAGAGGGAATTTATTTGAAGGAGGGAGAGATGGCCATATTCAGAGACAGGCTCCACGCAGGCCTTGAACTGGCAGAGCGGCTGGAGCTCCCGGAAAACAGCGTAATATTTGC